>JAFDVU010000177.1 GCA_018268835.1 Acidobacteriota bacterium
CCGTCTGCTTCAAAGCAAGTACCGTCGGCCTCCGGCCGACCGTTGGATCGAGCCGCCATCGAGTAGCGCAGGCCCGAGTTTCACACCATGACCGGTGACGGCGCCTGCTTCAAAGCTCACGGCGAGTGGTTCCGCCGCCGCGCCTGCGGCCGCGTCAACGACCGCATGCCCGACGCGCTCGAGCGCTACTGGCACCACCGCTCCGCCGAATCCCCCTGCGCCGCGTCCGCCCATCCCTGGACCTGCATGGGCCCCTTCGATGTCGCCGGCCGCACGACGGCACTCGCAGTCCACCCCCACGACCCCGAACTGCTCTTCGCCGGCAGCGCCAACGGGGGCGTCTGGCTCAGCCGCAACGGAGGCGGCGATTGGGAGTGGAAATGGATCCGCTGGGGCGCGACCTCCATCGGCGCCCTGGCCTTCGACCCCGTCCATCCCCGCACCCTCTACGCCGCCACCGGCGAAGCCAACGGCTCCGTCGATGCCTACCCCGGCAGCGGCATCTACGTCACCCACGACCTCGGCGAAACCTGGAAGCACCTCGCACGCGCCGGCCCCGGCGCCCTGCCCCGCCGCATCGCCGCGCTCACCCCGCACCCCTGCGAAAAACACGTGCTCTGGCTCGGCGGCGTCTCCTACGAAGCCGAAGAACCCGCCGGCCTCTACTACTCGCACGATGCCGGCGCCACCTGGACCCGCGAAGACTTCTTCTCCCGCCGCCGCTACCGCTGCTACTCCATCGCCTTCCAACCCGATGGCGCCGCCTTCGTCGCGCTCGATCTCGGCGGCGCGCAAACCGGCATCTGGCGCCGCACCGCCCGCGGCTGGAAACAGTTGAGCGGCGGACTTCCCCCGGGCGACCGCACCGGCCGCATCTCGCTCGCCCTCGCCCCCGCCGATCCGCGCGTGGTTTACGCGCTCGTCGCCGGCCGCTTCGGCGACTCCCTGCTCGGCGTCTACCGCAGCGCCGACGCCGGGGAAACCTGGCGCAACATCGCCGGCGGCGAGTTCTCCGGCGGAGGCGCTTTCGCCTACTACAACACCATCGCGGTTCGGCCCGACGATCCCGATTCCGTGGTCGTCGGCGTCATGGACGTCCACATCACGCGCGATGCCGGCGCCACCTGGAAGCGCGCCACCCACTGGGACTTCTCACCCGCCGGCGGCCGTTACGCCCACGGCGATCACCACGCCATCCTCCTCCCCGGCGGCGATCTCATTTACACCGCCAACGATGGCGGCGTGGCGCGCAGTGTCAACTTCGGCGATACCTGGGAAATGCGCGTGCACAATATGTGCACCACGATGTTCTATCACGCCGACGTCTCTCCCCACGATTCCAACATCTTCGGCGGCGGCGCGCAGGATAACGGCTGCCTCGCAACCGGCGACGCCACGAATCCCGGCGGATTCGTCCCCATCCTCGGCGGCGACGGCATCTCCCTCATCTTCGATCCCCACCGCGCCGGACATGCCTGGGCGGTGCGCAGCGATGTCCACCTCTCCCGCCACACCGCGCCCCTGCATTGGACCCGCGAGTTCTGGCGCGACATCTCCCCGCGCGCCATGGAACCCGCCGAGCACAAGCAGAATCCCTTCTCCCCGGTCGCCGTCGACCCCCGCCATTCCGATACCCTGTGGACCGCGTCCCAGCGCCTCTGGCGCACCGACAACGGGGGCCATCACTGGGAGCCCAAATCGCCCGTGCTCGACCGCTCGCAGGTCACGGCCATTCATGTCGCGGGGGATACTGTCTTCGCCGGCACCGCGGCCGGCGGCATCTTCCGCGGTCTCGACCGCGGCGAACACTGGAGCGGCGATCTCAGCGGACCCGAGATCCCCGCCGTCACCGTTGCCGGGATCGATACCCACCCGCTCGATCCCGATCGCGTCGTGATCGCCGCCGGCGGTCTCTTCTGTTCCACCGACGGCGCCATCACCTGGCGCGAAATCGATTGCGGCGGCATGCCCGAAGTCTCCTGTCACGCCGTACTCTACGAGCGCAAGCCGCCGCACCGCCTCTTCATCGCCACCGACTGCGGCGTCTGGATGACCCATAACCTCGTGGAGTTCACCGACCTCACCGGCGACCTCCCCAACGTCCTGGTCAGCCACCTGGTCTACCACGAGGCCACCCACACCCTCTGGGCAGCCACCTACGGCCGCGGCATCTGGCGCCTGCGCCTCGGCTGAGGTCCCGCGGGTGCCCGATCCCCGCCAGGCCCTACCTCAGCAAATACAGAATGGTCGTTTCCAGTTTTGACGGATCCTCCGACCAGTCGCCGTAGGTCTCCCAGGACGTTCCCGCAAATTCGCGGCTATTCGCCAGCTGCCACGCGTGAATCGCGTCGTGCGCTTCTTTCATGCGATCGTAAGGGCCCACGTGCTGCGCCACCGCGACCATGCCCGCCGGTGTCTCGGTCGGATAAACTTCCCCGGCGGGTTCAAAACGGCGCGTGACCTCGACGCCGAAGTCCACGTCCATCGGCAGGTCGCGGCGCGCCGCGTGGTGATAGAGAAACACATTGTGCCCGTCGGTACGCAGGCCCGGTTGGGTCCGCAGGAACTCCCACACCCGATCGAGCGCGGGCCGCCACGCGGTTCCGACGCCGCCGATTGGAACGCGGCGCCGCACGGCGGCGAGTTGCATGGAAGCTACCGTACGAACGGAAACGGGAACGCTCACGTATCATTCGTAGCATAGACGCTCCCTTCGCGTCAGGCTCGATTGCCGGTGCCCCTACGACAGCGGATTCGGCTCCCCTTGCCGCTCCACCAGGCCCACCAGCAGCGCCGCCGAAGCGCTGAGCGCCACCAGCAGGCCCAACCCCGCGCGCAGCGAGAACGCTTCGGAGATGAACCCGATCGCCGGCGGTCCGGCCAGGAAACCGAGATAGCCGAGTCCGCTCACCGTGGCCACGCCGGCGCCGTCCCCCACCTCGGGGATGCGCCCGCCCGCGGCGAACACCAGCGGGATGATCGAGGAAAATCCCGCGCCCGCCATGGCGAAGCCCGCCAGCGCCAGTTGCGGCGAGTGGACCGACACCACCAGCGCAAGTCCCGCCGCCGCGATCATGCCGCCCGCCCGGATGGTCCACGCGCGGCCGATGCGCACGGTGATCGCGTCGCCCACCAGCCGGAACAGCGCCATGAATCCGCTGAATACCGCGTACCCGGCCGGCGCGAAGCCGTCGCCGGCGTGCAGCACCTGTTTGAGGTACACCGCGGTCCAGTCGGCGATCGCGCCTTCGGAAAGGAAGATGCAGAAGCCGATCGCGCTCAGCGCCACCAGCGTCATCGGGATGCGCCGCGGACGCTTCGCGCGCGCTTTGGCGTGCTCCTCCCGCCGCGTCTCCCCGGTGAGCCGCGCGACCACTGCCACCAGCATCAGCGCCGCCACCGCGCCCGCGCACAGGTGCTCCGCCATGGGCACCCCGTGGCCCGCCGCCAGCGCGCCCAGTCCCGCGCCCACAATGCCGCCGAAGCTGAACATGGCGTGGAAGCGCGACATCGCCGGCGTGCCCAGCATCCGTTCCGTGCCCACCGCGAGCGAGTTCATGGCCACGTCGTTGGCGCCGGCCATCATTCCGTAATACACCAGCGCCGGCACCAGCATCGCCAGGCTGCGCGCCATCGCCAGCGGCACCAGCGCGAGCGAGAAACCCACCGCCGTCCACAGCGCCACCCGGCGGCTGCCGAGACGCGTCACCAGCGCCCCGCAGATCGGAATCGCGGTCACGCTGCCGATCGCCGCGCCCAACAGGCACAGCCCCAGCGTGCCGTCGCCGAGCCCGAGCGCGCCCTTCATGCCGGCGATCCGCGAAACCCACGTCGAGACCACGATCCCGTGCACCAGGAACGCCGCCAGCATGCCGAAGAATGCGCGCGTGCCGGGACCGGTCCGCGGCAGGCCTCCGAGAAGGCCTGCCAGCGGCGACGGCGTGCGCAATTCCACTTCCGGCGTCACTGCACGCTCCCTTCGACGGGAGCCGTGGCGAAGAACGTGACCGTGTCGGTGCGAATCTTATCCCACTCGCGCAGGGCGAAGCCGTGGGATTCGAAAAAGAGCCGGATCTTGGTGGAGTTCCAGCCCAGCAGGTCTTCGAGGATCGGCACCAGCACGCTGAGCGTATCGTCGCTCAGCACCGTGCGCGAAGCCACCTGCGTGATGTAGCGGTTCTCGGAGACCGCGATGGTGAGGCCGTCCAGACGGTTCACGTGCAGCATCACATGCAGGTCGCTGCTGCCGTCTCCGACGTACACCAGGCGGTCATAGGATATGGGCGCGTCCGAGCGCAGCCGGTCCACTACCGCGACCTTGCCGTAGCCCGCCGGCAGCGACACGATGGACTCGATCTCGCCGGTAGCGGCCGCGTAGCGGAAACGCGTGCCGAAGATGTGGCCGGGCGGAACCATGCCCTCCAGCGCCGATTCGATCACTTCCTGCGGCGCGGCCGAAACCACGTAGAACGTGAACCGGTGGCCGTCGATATCGTCAAGCAGTTTGGCCAGCAGCGGAATGTTGGCCTTCAGCCGCACGCGCTTGCCGACCTCGATCAGATGCTCGCGGCGGACTTTGCGGAACTCCGGATCGTGCAGCAGCAGATAGGCGAGTTCTCCGCCCTGCTGCACCAGGTGGATTTCCGACAGGCCGGCGACCCGTTCGTGAAAGTCCTTCACGCCGATCATCTCAGCCAGCACGTTGCCGGAATCGTGAAAACTCAAGGTCTGGTCGAAATCGCTGAACAAGAGATAGCTGCGAGTTGCCCTAACGTCTTTCATCTTCTTCTCCTTTCAAAAACACGAATCCCCAGTCGGATTGCGAAGGTGGAAGCTACGGGGCTGGGGCGCGCTGAAACGGCGCCCACACGTATGGGATGTAAAGCTAGTATATCAGGTTGCGACCAAAAAGCAAAAGCTGATATAACAGCTTTGAGACAAATGCCTCACAGCAAGCTGAAATACCAGAACGTCCTCGAGCAACTGCGGCAGGACATCGCCGAGGGACGCTTCCGCCCCGGGCAGAAACTGCCGGGCGAGGCCGCGCTGGTCCAGCGCTTCGGCGTCTCGCGCATCACGGTGGGGCACGCGGTGCGGGAGTTGCAGCGCGGGGGACTGATCGACCGCATCCCTGGTTCGGGGACCTACGTGCGCGGCACGCCGCGCGCGGCCGAAGGGCTGGTGTTCGGGCTGATCATCCCCAACCTGGGCGAGACCGAGATCTTCGAGCCGGTGTGCCAGGCGATCGCGGCGGCGCCGGACGCGGCGGGGCACGCGCTGTTGTGGCCGCACACGGACGCGCGACTTTCGCGCGACGAGCAGGCGATGGAGTTGTGCGCGCAGTGCATCGCGCGCGGCGTGGCCGGGGTATTCTTCGCGCCGCTCGAACTCAGCCCGCACAGCCGCGAGGTCAACCGCAAGGTGCTCAAGCTGCTGCGCGAGGCCGGGATTCCGGTGGTGCTGCTGGACCGCCGTCCGGAGCCCGGCGGCGGAAGCGAGCGTTACGACCTGGTGGGGATCGACAATTACCGCGCCGGTTACCTCGCCACCATGCACCTGCGCCGGCAGGGCACGGAGCGGATCGCGTTCGTAGGCTACCAGCACCAGGCGGACACGGTGCGCGCGCGCATCGCGGGCTACCAGGACGCGCTGGAGCGGACCGAGGCGCCCAGGGTCTACCTGCTGCCCGAGGAGGATCAGATGAGCCTCAGCATCGACATGCAGAGCTGCCAGGGGTTCGTGTGCGCCAACGATCGCGTGGCGGCGCGGCTGATGCGCGGGCTGATCGCCAATCGCTGGCGCGTTCCCGAGGAAATGCGGGTGGTGGGGATGGACGATGTGCGGTACGCCTCGCTGCTGCCGGTGCCGCTGACCACAGTGCACCAGCCGTGCGGCGAGATCGGAGAAACGGCGCTGCGCCTGATGCTGGACCGGCTGGAGCGTCCGCACCGCCCGGCGCGCGAAGTGCTGGTGGATTGCGACCTGGTGGTGCGGGAGTCCTGTGGGGAGAAACTGAAGTCGAAATGAGCGGCTACGGCAGGACGTGGGCGGCGCACCACCAGCGGTGATACTCGGCGCGGAGGGCGCCGGCTTTCACAGCGGGATCGGCGTCGATCAGCGCGCGCGCTTCGCCGTCCGGGATGCGCTGGAAGATGAGGACGCCGCGCAGTTGCGGGTCGCCTTCCACAGGTCCGGCGGTAGCGAGTTTGCCTTCGGCGCGCAGTCTGTTCACGTAGGCGGTGTGGGCCTCGGCCACCTCTTTGGAAGGCTCGGCCGCGCCCCGGTAGAGCAGCGCCAGCGGCTGCACGCCCATGTCTTCGGGGGTCTTCGGATCGGCTGCGTGCAGGCGGCGGTATTCGGCGCCCAACCCCGCGGGCCCGCGCCACTCGTACACTTCCACGTTGTTGCGATGTTCGATGACGGTCGGGTCCTGCCGGGCGATGCGGCGGGCTTCCTCGAGCGACGGCGCGTGGAAGACGAAGATGCCGCTGATCGTGGGCGGCGTGTCCTCGAACGGTCCGGCGGCGACCAGGACGCCGCGAGCCGCCATGGCGCGGATGTTGTCCATGTGGGCCTCCTGGATGCGGTTGCCCTCGGCTTGCGTGAGCGGCTTGCGGTCCGGCGCGCGGCGCAGGAAGACCAGGTACCAGGTTGCGGAGTCCGCGGGCGCGGGTGTGATCTGCGCAGCGGCGGGAAGCAGCAGGATTGCGCCGAGTAGAAGTCTCATCGTGAATCGATTCCGGCGCGCAGGGCGCGCAAGGTATCGTCGCTGCCCACGAAGAGCCCGGGCGGGAAGCGGCGGTAGGCGAGCATCTGGGAATAGATCGAGTTTTCGACGCTCACGTTGAGCGCCAGACCGGCCATGTATTGCAGGCGCAGGTTGCTGTCGTAGTTGATTTCGGCGTCGCGCAGCCAGGGCTTGAGGTCTTCGGAGCGTCCGGCGTAGGTGGAGAGCAGTTGGACGGCGCTGCCGAAGCCGACTTCGCGCAGGCTGGCGGCGACGCGCCGTCCGTCGGGGCGGTCGAGGCGCGCCTGAATGGCGTCCACGTCGATGTGGGCGGGTTCGGTCTGTCCGAGCAGCACGATATCGTAACCGCCGCCGGAGATGTCGTTGCCCCAGATGGTGCCGTTGGGGAAGACCTCGAAGAAGGTCGCGATTTCGCTCTTCACTGTGGCGGGATCGCTTTCGTAGAGCGGCACCCACTGGGTGACGACGCCGCCGGGATTGAGGTGCTCCTTCACCAATTCAAAGTACTCTTTCGAATAGAGCGTGGCGCTGCCCTTGACCCACGGGTGAATGGGATCGCTGGTGATGATATCGAACTTCTCGGGCGTGGTGAGGACGAAGTGGCGCGCGTCGTCGTAGACGATTCTGGTGCGCGGGTCGTTCATCACGCGGTAGTTCTGGCTGCCGAAGTATTTGGTGGCGGTGGGCGGGATGAGCGGCTCCATCTCGCAGATGACGATGCGGGAGATGGAGGGATGCACGACGAAGCTGCCGGCGGTGACGCCGGCGCCGAAGCCGACGATGAGCACCGATTTCGGATCCTTGTGGAACAGCGCGGGCATATGGCCGAGCATCCGCTGCAGGCGCATGTCGTAGCTTTCGGTGGAGGCTTCGACCTTGCCGCTGACGTGGAATTGAATGGCGCCGTCGTCCCACTCGGTGATGGCGATGGAGGAGTTGATGCCCTCGCCGGTGTAGAGCACCTGGGAGCGGCCGAGCGAGGTCATGATGCGGCGGCCGTAGGCGATCAGCATGCCGGGGACGGGGGAGACGCCGCGCGCCAGCAGCACGGCGGCCACCACCGCGGCCACCAGGGCGGCACCGCGCGCGGGGCGCAGGGAGGCGGCGGCGAGCACGCACGATCCGCCGGCGGTAACGATCAGGATGAGCAGGCTCTGCGAGTGGCTGGTGCCGATGGCGGGGACCAGGATCAGGCTGAAGGCGAGCGCGCCGAGGATGGCGCCGAAGGTGTTGGCGGCGTAGATGCCGCCCACGAGGCGGCCGGAATCGCCTTCGCGATCGGCGGCGGCGGCGAGCGCCAGCGGGAAACTCGCGCCCCAGAGCAGGGCGGCGGGCAGGATCGCCCAGAGGCAGCGCACCAGATCGATCTGGAAGGTGAACCAGGGGCTGGTGGAGAGCAGCGGGTTGACGGGCCAGTAGGGGAGCGAGTTGGCCAGTTGCCAGGCGCTCCAGGCGATGGCGGCGGCGAGCGTCATCTGGCTCCAGCCGAGCAGCGCGCGGGGATGGCGCGAGGTGCGCGCCAGGACGGCGGCGACGCTGGAGCCGATGGCGAGTCCCACCAGGAAGACCGCGAGGATGATCGAGAAAGTGTAGACCGTGGCGCCGAGCATGAGGCCGAGCAGGCGGGTCCAGATGACTTCGGCGCCGAGCGCGCTGGCGCCGGAGAGCGCGATGGTGACGTAGACCGGCCAGGCGCCCGGGGCGAGCCGCAGTCTGCCCTCGTCCTTCGGCGGATCGAATTCGGGGGCGCGGCGGGCGAGCGCGAAGCTGGCCAGGCCGACCGCGAGGTTGAGGGCGGCGGCGGCGAAGGTGGCGGTCGCCATGTCGAAGACACGGAGCAGGAAGAAGCCGGCGAGCAGGCATCCGGTGACGGCCCCGATGGTGTTGGCGGCGTAGAGCGTGCCCATCCAGGAGACGCCTTCGGGCGAAGCCTTGAGCCAGCGCGAGGCGGCGGGAAGGGAGGCGCCCATGAGAAACGTCGGGGGCACGAGGCAGAGGGCGGAGACGAGCGCGCGCAGCAGGATGGCGGGGAGACCATGGCCCACGGCCGCGGTGTAGACCGAGTCCACCAGCGGCATGACGAAGAGCACGACGATGCCGAAGGCTCCGATGCCGAGTTCGATCTTGCCGTAGACGCGCAGAGGGTGCTGTTTGGCGAAGGGCAGGCGCGAGAGCAGCAGGCTGCCGGCGCAGAGTCCGCCCATGAAGGTGGCCAGAAGCACGCCGAGCGACACCGCGCTCGAGCCGATGACCAGTTGCAGCAACTGGTACCAGACGATTTCGTAAATCAACGCGGAGCAGCCGCTGCCTGCAAACAGCAGGACGAGCAGGGGGAGGTAGCGGCGTGGCGGGCCGGCGGTGGGGAGAGGGCTGGACATCGGTTGAGCTTATCGAATGATAGCTCAGCGACGCTGCGAGCTTGCGGCAGAGGGCGATGTTATTCGGCGCGGATCTCGACCACGGCAACCGTGTAAGGCTCCAGGTCCAGGGTGAGGTCCCGCGCGTAGTCCAGCGTCCGGGTCACCGGGGCGATGGCATCCGGGTGCTCGAGGGACGCGGCGTCTTTCAGCCCGGCGCGGACGGTGTGCAGCCTGGCGACTGCCTTGCGGGGGACGCCGGCGCCCTGGAGGCGCACGAGCAGGGTGTTCCGCTGACCCGCGTAGTTCACGGCCTTGATGACGATGCGGCGGCGGTCGGCGCTGCCGGTGGCGATGGCGTCGATGGTGCCCGGCGCCCAGCCTTCCGGCCGCATGGTGGCGATCTGGTCAAAGAAGGACTTGCGATCGGCAAGGTCGCGGAAAGCGCCGCTGGTGGAGGCGAAGCAGCGTTCCGCGTAGTGCTCGCGAAACAGCTTTTCGACGACGTAGGCCGCGCCCGGGAACCAGGAAACGTGGTCGTGGTAGATGAGCGAGGTCCAGGTCGGATCGTCCGTCGTGTTGCGCAGCAGCAGAGCCGGGCAGGACATTGCAAGAGCGGGGCTGAGCTGCTCGTAGAGCATCAGGCTGCCGGCGGCGTGGAGGCCGGCGCGCCAATCGTAAGCGCGGGAGAGGTTCCACTCCAGGACGCCGATTTCGATGCGCGGATGCGCCGAGGCGCGGATGTAGTCGCGCAGTTTCACGAGGTACTCGCGGATGCGCAGGAGGCCGGTTTCGTAATTCTCCGGCTCGTACTCGTAGTTGTGCACTCCGAGGATGTCGAAGTTCTTTCCGGCGAGGTCGATAACCTTCTGGCTCCAGGCCATGTCGTTGGACCGCTTCTGTCCGCACGCGACGATGCGCGCCCGGGGAGCGAGGGTCCGCAGGCGGGCACCGAAGACGTTGACGATGGCGGCGTACTGTTCCGGCGAGAGGCCGTGATTCATGGGTTCGTTGTCGATTTGAAAGTAGCGGACGCCGTAGGGCTCGGGATGCCCGTTGGACGCGCGGAGGCGGCCCCATTCGGTTGCCGGCGGGTCGTTGAGGTAGCGCACCCAGTCCATGGCGTACTCAACCTGTTCGGGGTCCGCGCCGGTGGCCGGGAGCACGATGAGGGGCTCGGACTTGAGCTTGCGGCAGAGCGCCAGGAACTCTCCGGTCCCGAAGCCGTAGTAATCCGAGTAGCCGCCCCAGATCGTGTTGGGGTGGTAGCGGCGGGAGACAAGCGGGCCGATGCCATCCTTCCACTTGTAGATTGAAGCGAAGGAGCCTCCGGGCCAGCGGATGAAGGGCGGAGCCAGATCGCGCAGGGCCTGCAGCAGGTCGGGGCGAAGCATGCCGTCCTTGCGGACGGCGGCGGGCATCAGGGAGACGAAATCGAGCAGCAGCGTGCCATCGCCGGCCGCCGCGATCTCGACCGAGGCCTGGGTGTCCCGCACGGGGCTGGTGAAGGAATAAGGAACCTCGTGCCAGCCGGGGGCGGCGACGGGAAGCGGCAGCGAGGCGATGGGGGCGCCGGTGGAGCCTACGACGCGCAGGGTCAATTCGGGCGAGCCTGCCTCGCGTTGGACCCACAGCGAGCCGTCGTAGGCGTGGCCGGCTTCGACGTAGAGCCGGCCCTGCCGGAGCCCGGCGCGGCCGCCGGCGACGTGGAGGCGCACGCTCTTCTTTCCGTTCCTGAACTCGACCTCGGCGACCTCGACTGTGCCGCGGTCCGAGAAGGGTTCCCAGTAAGTTTTGAAGTCCTCGCCTTCGAAGCCGCAGCCGCGAATCTGTTCGGCGAACAGGCCATCGACCACGGAATGGTTGATGTGTTCGAGGAAGTGGCCGTAGATCCGCTCGTCGACTGGAGTGGCGACGCGATCGGTATCCACGAGCAGAACGGCGACTCTGGGTTCCGCCGCAGCGGCAGGGGCCGGCGAGGCGTCCGCGAGGGGCGGACCGGAAACGGCGGCGGGCAGGGGGGCGGCGGCCGCGGCCGCCATCGAACTCGTGAGAAAGTGGCGTCGGTTCATACGCGATTTCCGTTCCAGGTTCCCGGGGAGAGGTGGCGGATCCACTCTTATTGGACCACGGCGATGGGCGCGTAGCGGGCGCGGCGCCGGTGGCGCGGAATCACAGTCCGAAGAGGTTCGGGGCGGGCTTGCGGTAGCCGTGCCGGACGGCCCACAGATCGAGGGGGACGGCGGCGAGTTCGTCGATTTCGGGGACGGCGTCGGGGTCGAGAGCGAGGTCGATGGATTTTAGGTAGGCGCGGCAGTGATCGCAGGCTTCGACGCGGATGTGCGGGAACTCGGCGCCGGTGTGGATGCGGAGGGGGGCGCGCGCGCAGGAGGGGCAGGTCCCGGGCGGCGGCGCGGGGATTTCGGTGAAGCACCCGGCGCAGAGGAGGAAGCGGCCCTCGGCGCGGCGAATGGCGGCGAGCGGGACGCAGGGGCCGTGGTGCGGCGCGGGTGAATCGAGCACGCGGCGGAGGAAGGCGGCGAGCGGGGCTTCGGGGTCGCGGCGGAGGAAGGCGCGCAGAGCGGCGTCGTCAGTGGCGGTGTGGGCGGACTGGAAGCGGGCGATGTCGCGGTAGAAGTACATCAGTTCCGCGGAGAGCGGAAAGCGGCGGGCGAGTTCTTGAGCGCGATGGATGCGGCGCTGCCAGGGGTCCATGGGGTCTGGTGGATACGATAGCGCGGTTGGGGGGAGTGCAGCGGGCGCGCTCGCGCGCACGGCGCCGGGCGTCCCCGAGGCACTGTCTCAGTACTCCAGGTTTCCGCCAAAGAACTTCGGGACGGACCCGCGCCGAACCGTGGCGATCCAACCGTCGAGTTGTCCCCGGTCCGCTTTCCAGAAATTCTTGCAGAGCGCGAAGTATTCCAGCACGGGCGCGGTAACGCCCTTCTCGAGGAGATCCTTGGCGAGCGTGACGTTGGGGCCGAAGCTGTTCAGTTGTGGCGAGCCGGGAGTGTGGGCCGATTCGACGAGGTATTTGCCGGCTGCCGGGGCGTCGCCACGCCTGAGCGCGATTCGTCCCAGTACAAAGTTTCCATAGTAAAGAGCGTTGCCGTAGTTCCAGTCCTTGGGATATTTGGGCGCTTCCAGCAGTAACTCGCGCGCGAGCGCTTCCGCCTTCCCGATCTCGCCGAGGTTGAACGCGGTCTTCGCGAGGTCGGCTAACACATAGAAGCGTTGGATGCCGGCGACTCCGGCAGCGGCGCGTTCAAAACGCACAAAGATCGCCATCTCCGTGAGCCCGATGCGGTCCATAGTCGCATTAGCATTGACCAGGGCCGTCTGGGCGGCGTCGGGCTGCCGGTCCCTCATCAAAGTGAAGTACCGCTCACAGGCGGAGCCGGCCGCTTTGAGATCTTCGTCAGACGGAGCATTCGCCGCTTGAAGCAGACGTGAGGTTTGGGTGACTTCGGAGCAACGGTGGGGACTTTCCGTTGAGGTTTGCTGGCCGGAGAGGCACAGCAGCGAGGCGGACAAAAGAGCCAGGAACTTCATCGGCTTCTCCTGCTTGAAGTTAGCACACCGCCGCGAGGCGATACGGGAGCAACGGGGGGGCTCCGCATCAGCGTTCACCGGCGTTTATCGGGGCAAGAATAATGGGCCACGGATGGACACGGATGCACACGGATTCTGGGCGGCACTACGGCTTCGATTCCGGACCCTCAGGTGGTGTTTGCGCTACCGTATGGGGGAAGAGAACAAGCGTATGCCGAAGATCTGGTTGATGCCGCTGCTGGCGGCTTCGCTCCTGGCCCAGGCGCCTCCCCGGACCGGAATGCAGTTCAGCGATTTCTATGTGCACGATCCGTACATTGTCGCTTATCAACCCACGCGGACTTATTATCTGTACAACGCCGCGGGGGCGCGGCAGTTGGGCGGGCAGCGCGGTGGAGTGGCCGCGTACAAGAGCAAGGACCTGCTTCACTGGGACGGGCCTTATCCGGTGTTCCAGATACCGGAGGGATCGTGGGCCGATCCGCGGGAAGGGGTCTGGGCTCCGGAAGTGCATCTGTATCGGGGCCGGTATTACCTGCTGGCCACGCTGCACAACAGCGGGACGATGCTGAAGTATGACGACGAAAGCAAGGTGCCGGTATACCAGGGAAAGAAGGCGTACCCGCACATGCGCGGCACGCAGATCTTCGTCGCGGACACGCCGGACGGACCGTTCGCGCCGCTTTCCAATAGCCCGGCTCCTCCGCCGGACCTGATGACGCTGGACGGGACGCTGTTTGTGGAGGACCGCGTGCCGTACATGGTATATGCGCACGAGTGGCTGCAGGTGCTGGACGGAACCATGGAGGCCGTGCGGTTGAAGGAAGACCTGGCGGCGCGGGCGGGGAATCCGTTCCTGTTATTCAAGGCGTCGGAGGCTCCGTGGGTGAAGCCACAACCGGAGAAAACGTATGTCACCGACGGTCCGTGCCTGTACCGGACTAAGAACGGCAAGTTACTCATGCTGTGGTCGAGTTATCGCGACGGGCTGTATGTAGAGACGCTGGCGCACTCGGCCAGCGGGAAACTGCGTGGGCCATGGAAGCAAGACGATGTTCTGGTGGGGAACGACAGTGGACACGGAATGCTGTTCGAGAGCTTTGAAGGGAAACTCATGCTGGTGCTGCACCAGCCCTTCCGGCAGGCGCGAGGGAAGTTGTTCGAGATGGAAGATACGGGGGACACGCTGCGGGTAGTGCGGCAGATCGTGAAGTGAGGAGAAAAGAAAGGGGCGAGCTTGCGCTCGCCCCTTGAGTGGGATGCAGGCCGGGAGGCCTGCGCTACTAGAAGCGGAAGTAGGCTTCGAACTGCCAGAGACGGCGGCTGTTGCCGCCGGGGTTGAAGGTGCCGGTGATGGCGCCGAAGTTGGTGGCTGTCGGGGTGGTCACCGGGTTGCCGAAGTCGGGGTGGTTGAACACGTTGACCGCGTTGGCGCGGATCTCGAGCGACTTCTTTTCCGTGAAGCGGATCATCTTTCCGATCTTGAAGTCGAGGTTCCAGACCATGGGACCGGAGAAGTAGTTGCGCTGCAGGGTGCCGAGGGTACCGGCGGCGGGCATGAAGAAGGTCTGGCCGGCGAAGGGGGCAGCGCCGTCGGCGGCGACAGCCCGGCCGTCCGCGGGGTTCTTGGCCGAATCCGGAACCATCATGGGACCGTTGCCGGTCATGCGGAAGCTCCAGAACTGGTCCAACTGCCCTTTGGTGAGCGTCGTGTTCATGGTGTTGTAGGTGGAGCGGCCGGCGCGATTCAGCGTGCCGCGCGCGGAGTAGATGCCGAAGGGGGCGCCGGACTGCTGCGTGTAAATGCCGGCCACGTTCCAGCCCTCGACGATTTTGTTAAGGATGCGGTTGGAGGGGGCGAACTGGCGGCCTTTGCCGAAGGGCAGTTCCCAGAAGCCGTTGGCCTTGAAGACATGGGTGATGTCGTAGGCATAGGGACGGCTGCGTTCGATCTTGGCGTTGTTGATATCGAGGAAAGGCTCGAAGTCGGTCTGCTGATCGCCCTGCGCGTCGCCGAGGATGCGGGAGAACGCGTAGTTGGCCTGGAGCTGGAAGCCTTTGGCGAAGCGGCGCGTCACGTCCACAACCAGGGCGTTATAGTCGGCGTTGCTGTAGTTGGTGAGCACGTTGCCGCCGAGGATGTTCGGGTTGGCGAAGAAGTTGGTGCTGCCGTTGATGCCGGCGGCCTGATAGTAGTACGCGAGTTCGCCGACCTGTCCGGTCTGGATGTAGTTGATGATGGTGCCGCTGGTGAGGTAGCCGCCGTTGGGCAACTGGCTGAAGAACGGAATCGGCTGGCTGCCCGGGACGTTGGCGTTGTAGCGGGGATCGAAGGTTCCGCCATTGCGCTGCGCAGCGAGACCGTTGTTCTGCGCCTTGACGAAATCGGGCAGCAACTGGTTGATGATCACCTGGTTGTAGTCGATGCCGCGGACGGCCTTGGTCTGGTGGTTGCCGACGTAGCGGACTTCGACCAGTGTCTGCTTCAGGGTGCGCTGCACGCCGATGTTCCACTGCTGCACGTAGGGCGTGACCAGTCCGGGATCGGGCAAGGCCATGGCGGAGGTGCGGCTGAGGGCGTAGTTATCGGCCAGCGTACGCGGGACCTTGAACGCCGGGGTGGCGATGGCCGGGGGGTTGGCCACGGTGCCGGTCACGCCGGTACCGGTGACGCTGGACTGGAGGCCGGCGTTGGTGCTCTGGCTGTTGTCCAGGGAGCGGATGATGTTGTCGTTGACGTAGGCGATGGAGTAGCCGCCGCGGATGGCCCACTTACCCTCGCCGGTGGGATCCCAGGCGAGACCGATGTTGGGGGCGAAGTTGTTGAGGTCCTTCTTGTACCAGGGACGGCCCACGGCGCCGCCGGCGAAATCGAAGCTCGTGTTGGGGTTGAAGACGGTGGCGATGGGGTTGTTGTTGGTGAGCACCGGGAACAGGGCCAGCGCGTCGCGCTCGTCCACCGGAGCATAGTAATCCCAGCGCAGGCCCAGGGTGAGGGTCAGGCGGCGGTTGAGCTTCCAGCTATCGGTGCCGTAGAAGGCGTAATTGTCCTGCATGAGGTGGCGCTTGTTGGTGTAGCCGGGGACAAAGCCACTGGTGCGGGTCTGCACGTTGAAGGTCTGGCTGTAGCTGGA
>JAFDVU010000178.1 GCA_018268835.1 Acidobacteriota bacterium
ATGGGCGACGATGCGGCCGGTGTGCCATACTCCCGCCTTCGCCGGTCCCGGTTTGCTGGGCGGCCAGTATTCGTAGAGCGCCGCGGCAGAGTGTTTGCGGTCGCTGAGCGCGTCGGGGTTCCGCTCGTCGTCAGCGATCTGGTATTCGAGGGCGACCGGCTCGATGCGGCCGGGTCCGTCCGGCGATTGGCGGAGTTGGCTGTTCACCCAATATCCCTGGAAGCGATATTTCACGCCGGAGTTGCAGGCGGGGTCTCCGTTCCAATCGAAGGAAAGATCGAAATCGGTGAAGGAGTCGCGCGTGATCAGGTAGACTGGTTCGCCATGCCCCGGGGTGGTGCGGAGGATTCCGTCTTGCGCGGCCCAACTGGGCGTGGGCGGGTTCGCCGCGACGCTCCACATCCAGCCGGCGAGATCGCGGCCATCGAAAAGAGAGGCCATTCCGGGTTGGGCGAAGGCCGGCGAGGCGAGCAGACACGCAAACGCGGCGAGGATGGTTTTCCTTGAATCCAGCGACACCGAGAAGCAATCCTATCACGCCGGCTGCGACGCCGGCGGGCCGGCTAGCCGATCGCGATCTTGCGGAAATCGATGGAGCCATCGCGCCATTCTCCCAAGCCCAACCGGCCCACGGCTTCGATGTATTGCGGCTGGCGTTCGGCGAAGGCGTCGTATTTATCCGAGGGTGAGGATTGCTCCGGCGGGAAACCCTGCACAGCGCGGTAGGCATCGATCGCCTTCCATCCGATCCGGTCGGCGGCCACGTGATCGGTGGCGAAATACATCGTCCTGTGTTCCCAGGTGCAACCGGCCGCGCCATACGCTCCACCGGCCCACAATCCGTGGACGCCGTCGATGATCGCCAGTACCGCCTTGTTGCGGATTACCGGCATCGAGATTACCGCGGGGATGAATTCCATGACGTGATTGTTCGTCGTGGCAGGATGGCTGCGGTTGACGTTATTCGAGCATCCGTGGGAGAGGTTCTTTAGCGAAAGGGTCACCCCTGCCGCGGGATGGTCCTTGAGCACCGCGAGGCTGATGATCTTGGTCACCATCCGGCTGGCGAACAGGGCGGCGTGGGAGCGGGTGTGGCGAGGATTGTCGGCTTTCTGCCAGGGGAGCAGGAGTTGCGGCAGGTCGACATAATGCTCGGGATCGTACCCGTCGATCGCGGTCTGATCTTCGGCGTAGGCGGGCGCGGCGCTCGCGGTGCGGACCCAGGAAGGCAGCCAGCCGTTGATGCGGTCCAGGATGGCCTGGTAGCGTTCACATACCACGATATTGCGCTGCGCGACGCCGGCGAGCTGCAGGCCGTCGATGACCTCCATCAGGCAGGCCTTGGAAGACATGATCTGGGGGCTTCCGTTGGGGTTCACCTTGATGCCCACCACATCGTCGGGCTGGAACAGCTTTTTCCACGCAGCGGCGTAGGTGTCGGCGCCGGTGAGTTCCATCATGCCCCGGCGGATCATCGCCTGAATGGCCGGAGCCTGGTAAACATTGCCCACGCTCGAACCTGGATGCTGGACTCCGATGACTCGGCCAGGGTAGAGCCCCGGCATCGATAACGGCGTGGCGGGGTAGGCGGAATGAACCGTCGCCGAAACCAGGGCTGCCGCTCCGGTCATCTTTAAAACGTCACGACGCGACCACTCCTGCGCCATACCGAGATGCTAGCACTCGGCACTGCCCGGGGGGGTACGCCCCATTACCCTCCGGGATTCCGTTACCCCAGGTACTGGCAAGTCGCACCGGAAGTGGTATCCTCTATCGTTGGAGCGACAGGGGAAGCGCGGGCCGGTTCCGGGACGGAGCACCCGGGGCGAGAGGTCCGGTTTCAGATCCGCAATAATGGCAGCTTAAGAAGCGGGCAGCCTGGAGGGATGTCAACTCCGGCCCCGGTCTTGCCCCACGGGAAGCTTAGGATATGGCGGGAGGCATTGCGGGAGCGGCGTACCGGCGCATCTATAGCGGCGTGAATTACCGTATGCGCTCCTTCGCCGGGGGCGCGCTGGCGGGGCGATGCCGCCCGGTCGCGATCATGTTGCTGTTGACCGAGCGGTGCAACGCCCGCTGCGTGCACTGCGACATCTGGAAGAACAAGGGGAAAGAAGACTCTCCCGACACTTCCGAATGGAAGCACCTGCTCGATGACCTGCGCAAGTGGCTCGGACCGGTCGACATCGTCTTCACCGGCGGCGAAGCCCTCCTCAAGCAAAACACCACAGAATTGGCGCGGCACGCGGTTTCTCTCGGGTTCGCACTCGAAGTGCTCACCCACGGTTATTGGGAGGACCAGTCCAAGATCGAAAAGCTGGCCGCCGCCAAACCGCACCGCATCACGATTTCGCTCGACGGGATCGGCGAAACCCACTCCAAAGTGCGCGGCCGCGACGACTTCTTTGAAAAGACGCAGCGCACCATCGAAACTCTCGTCCGCATGCGCGAACATGACTCGCTCGGGTACCAAATCCGGTTGAAGACGGTGATCATGGAGCACAACCTGGGCGATTTGGCCAACGTGGCGCGCTTCGCGACCCGCCCCGGCATGGAAGTCTTCTATCAGCCGATCGAGCAGAATTACAACACGCCCGAGGATCCGGAGTGGTTCCGGTCCAGCCCCAACTGGCCGCGCGACCCCTCTCAGGCCGTTCGCGCGGTTAGGGAGTTACAGCAACTCCACCGCGACGGCCTGCACATCGCCAATTCCCAGCAACAACTGGAGGTGATGGTCCGCTACTTCGAAGACCCCGAAGGGCTCCGCCTGACCACGCAAGCCCACCAGGCCCACGAACGGCAGCACTTCTGCTCCTCCCTGGGGACACTCCAGATACAATCGGACGGCGGCGTGGGCTTTTGCGCGCGCATGCCGGTGGTGGGCAACTTCCGCGCGATGCCCATCCGGCAGATCTGGGAAACCCGGCCGCGCTGGTGGGAGTCCGGGTGTTGCATGAGCCAGCCGCGGCAGGGTGTTCCTGAACCTCTGCATCAGATCGCGACCGACGGAGCATCGCACGATTCGCCTGGAGGAAACGGTTGCCACGCTCCAGTAGAGTGATGTCGATGTTCGCCGTCGCGCCCCGCCGGATCGGGGGCATCGAGATGTACGCGCGGGAACTCTCGGCGCAGCTTTACGACTCCGGCTGGGAGAGCGTGCTGTGTTTTGCCGCCGAGCCCCCGCCGGTGGTGCGTGGCTTCCTGGACCACCCAGGCGTTTCCCTCGAAGTCATGCCGCCCGCATGCTCCTGGCTGAGCGACCGCTCCGCGATGCGCTGCTTGTGGCGTTTGTTGGATAAACACCAACCGGAAGTCCTGCACGTGCACTTCACCGGCGCGATTTCGGCGATTCCGTGGCTTGCCCGCTGGCACTCGGTACCGCGCAACTACCTGACGGATCATAGTTCCCGCGCGGAAGATTTCCACGACGGAAGGCTCTCGCCGTGGAGGCGGGCGGCGGCCCGCCTGCTCAATTGGCCGCTCACCGGCGTCATCGCCGTGAGCGAGTACAACGCCGGCGCGTGTCGCCGCAGCGGAGCGTTCGATCCGGGCCGGGTGACGCGAATCTACAACGGCGTGGACACCACGCTGAGCCACGGTGATCCGGCCGCATTCCGCCGCAGATACGGCATTCCCGGAGGAAGGCCGATTGTCCTGCAGGTGAGTTGGATCATCCCCGAGAAGGGCATCTCCGATTTGATCGATGCCGCCGCCCTGGTGCGCGCCGAAATTCCCGACGTGCACTTCGTCGTGGCGGGCGATGGAATGGGCATGGAGGAATACCGCGCGCGCGCCGAGAAGGCCGGTCTGGGCGACCACGTCACATGGACCGGCTTGCTCACCGATCCGATCTGCGACGGGGCTTTCGCAGCGGCCGACGTGGTCTGCCAGCTGTCCCGCTGGCAGGAGGCATTCGGCTTCGTCATCATCGAGGCGATGGCCTGCGGCAAACCGCTGGTCGCGACGCGCGTGGGTGGGATTCCGGAAATCGTGCAGGACGGTGTGACCGGATACCTGGTGGAGCGCCGCCGGCCGGATCAAGCCGCGGCGAAGTTGATCCATCTGCTGAGTCATCCGCAACTGGCTGGAGAGATGGGCGCGGCCGGCCGCGGCGTGGTCGCCGAGCGCTTCGACCTGCGCTCCGGCGTGCGCCGGCTCATCGATCTCTACGGAATCGCCGATCACGCAATTCCGCGCGCGATGGCGGCCTGTTCGTAAGCTCGGAACCCCTACCTGAGGGCTACCGGCGCTCCGCCCTGCTGCTTGCTCCGCAACCCGGCGTCCATGAAGGCCATGATCTCCAGTGTCTCTTCGTTATCCACCGGAGGCTTCCCGGTCTGGAAGAATTTCACGATTTCGAGCAGTAGGGGACGGTACTCGCTCGCCTCGCCTTTCTTAGGATGCAGGTCCGTCACTTCGTGCCCGCGAAACACCACCGCGCCATAGTCGGCGTTGGGGCGCGCCGCGTACACGGTGCCGATGCGCCCGTCCTGCCACCGTCCGACGATCACGTCTCCGTTCGCGGTGGAGGTGCGCGACACGCTCACGCATCCGCGCCCCAGGATGGTGTAGAGCACCTCGATGGGATGGATCACGTACCAGGAGAGGTCGAGCGGAAACTGGGGCACGATAGTACCCGGGCCCCAGACCGCCGCGCCGGTTGTGTCGCTGAACTTCGCGTGCGCGCCGATCGCGCCGTAGCGCAGGCTCGAGGTACTGAACCACGGCACTCCGGCGGCCTTGGCCAGGCGCGCGATTTCCCGGGCGTCGTCCAGGCTGGCGGCCAGCGGCTTATCGATGAACACCGGCTTCTTCGCCGCGATGATGGCCCGCGCCTGCTCCAGGTGTACGCGGCCGTCCACGCTCTCCAGCATGACCGCGTCCACCTTGCCGAGCATGGTGTTCAGATCGGGCACAATCTCCACCCCGTACTTCGCCTGCAGTTCCACGGCAAACTGGTCCACGCGGGTGGCGCTGGCTTCGAAGTCTTTGCTGCCGCCCTTCCAGGCGGCCACAACTTTCGCTCCCAGGGACTCGTCGTGCAGCATTTTGGCGAACGCGGGAACGTGGGAGGTATCGGTGCCCACGATGCCGATGCGCAAATCGGCCGCGGGCAGCGCGCAGGCGAGCAGGAAGAAAACGGCTGGTTTCACCCCCGCATTGTACACTGGGAAGCGAGGCATGGACCTCGCCACTCCACTCACCTACATCAAAGGAATCGGACCCGCGCGCGCGGCCATGCTGCAGACGAAGGGACTCGAGACCGTCGAAGATTTGCTGGGCTACGTTCCCTTCCGCTACGAGGACCGCAGCAACGTCAAAACCATCGGCCAACTCGCTCCCGGCGAGATGGCCACCGTGATTGCCGAGGTCCGGGCCACCAAGATGAGCGGATTCCGGCGCCGCAACCTCGGCCTGTTCGAGGCGCGCTTCACCGACGCCTCGCGCGCCATTCTGGCCGGCAAGTGGTTCCACGGACAATACCTGGCCAACGTGCTGGCCGAAGGCATGAAACTGGCCCTCTTCGGCAAGGTGGAATTCGACAGCTACGCCGGCGAGCTCACCATGCTGCATCCCGAGTTCGAAATTCTCTCCGGCGACGACGAGGACGGCGAAGCCGCCCTGCACGTGGGGCGCGTGGTGCCCATCTACGAAGGCACCGGCAAGCTCACCACCCGCGCCATCCGCACGTTCACGCACCGCATCCTGGGCGCGCTGGATCCGGCCCTGTTCGACGATGCCCTGCCCCGGTTTCTGCGCGACCGGCTCAAACTGCCCGACCTGCGCACCGCCATCCGCGACGTGCACTTCCCGCCCCCGGACTGCGACCTGCGGCTGCTCAACGCTTTCCGCTCCCCGGCGCAGTTCCGGCTGATCTTCGAGGAATTCTTCTGGCTGGAATGCGGCGTGGCGCTCAAGCGCGGCAAGGCGCGCATGGTCCCCGGCATCGCCTTCGAGCTTACGGACCAGGTGCGCGAAAAGATCAAGGCCATGCTGCCGTTCAAGCCCACCGGCGCGCAGAAGCGGGTGCTGGGCGAGATCGCGCGCGACATGGCGGAACCGCATCCCATGAACCGCCTGCTGCAGGGCGATGTCGGCAGCGGCAAGACCATCGTGGCCGCCGAGGCGGCGGTGATCGCGATCGAAAACGGCTACCAGGTGGCCATGCTCGCACCCACCGAGATCCTTGCCGCGCAGCACGGCATCTACTTCAAACAGATCCTCTCCAAGTTGGGCTACGTGGTCGTGCTGCTCACAGGCAGTTTCACCGCGCGGGAAAAGGCGCAACTCAAGAAACTCGCCGCCGAAGGGCTGGCGCACGTTGTGGTCGGCACCCACGCCCTGCTCGAAAAGGACGTCGAATTCAAAAAGCTCGGGCTGGCCATCATCGATGAACAGCACCGCTTCGGTGTGCTGCAGCGGCTCGGGCTGTTGCAGAAGGGAGTGACGCCGGACGTGCTCGTCATGACCGCGACTCCCATCCCGCGCACCCTCGCGATGACCCTGTACGGCGATCTCGACGTCAGCGTAATCGACGAACTGCCGCCCGGGCGCAAGCCGATCGTGACCAGGCACACCACGAGCGACCGCATCGAACAGGTCTACAGCTTCGTGAAGAAGCAGATCGAGGAAGGCCGGCAGGCTTACGTGGTCTATCCGGTGATCGAGGAGTCCGAGACGCAGGCGATGAAGGCGGCGCAGCAGGAGTACGAGCACCTCTCGAAAGAAGTTTTCCCCGACCTGGCCATCGGCCTGATGCACGGCCGCCTCGGCGCCGATGAAAAAGAAGCGGTCATGCAACGCTTCAAGGAGGGCCGGACAAGCATCCTTGTCTCCACCACCGTTATCGAAGTGGGGGTGGACGTGCCCAATGCCAGCGTCATGGTGGTCGAGCAGGCCGAACGCTTCGGGTTGGCGCAACTCCACCAGTTGCGGGGACGGGTGGGCCGCGGCGCGGCGCAAAGCTTCTGCATCCTGGTGACGGAGAAAGTCAACGAAGCCGCGCGCGAACGCATCCGCACGCTGGTCGAATCCACCGACGGCTTCTACATCGCCGAGATGGATCTGAAACTGCGCGGTCCGGGCGAGTTCTTCGGCACCAAGCAGAGCGGACTGCCCAGCCTGCGGATGGCCAACATTCTGCGCGATCAGGAGATTCTCGAAATTGCCCGCCGCGAAGCGGTGGACTTCGTCGAACGCCCGGCATCGGCCGAGGATCTCAAACGTGCCGTCACGTACATTCGCGACCACTGGCAGCGGAGATACGGATTGGTTACGGTGGGTTGAATGAGGGTCATCGCCGGAGAGTTTCGATCGCGCCGTTTGAAGAGCATCCCCGGGGACGCGACCCGTCCCACGCCGGACCGCCTGCGCGAGGCGCTCTTCAATGTGCTGCAGGCACGCATCGCGGGCGCCACGTTCCTGGATGGGTACGCTGGCACGGGCGCGGTCGGCATCGAGGCGCTGAGCCGCGGCGCGAGCCACGCGTTCTTCCTCGAACGCAACCGCGCCGCGCTGGAGGCCATCCGCGAAAACCTGGCGTCGCTCGGGTTGGAGGCCCGCTCCACGGTCGCCGCCGGACCAGTGTTGCAGACTCTGGCCCGCTGCCGCGCGCAGATCGTGTTCCTCGATCCGCCGTATCCACTGGAGAGGGAATACGGTGCGGCGCTCGATGCCCTCGGCGCAGAGCCGCCCTCGCTGGTGGTGGTGCAGCACTCCGTGCGCTTCGAAGTGTCAGAGCGCTACGGGTCGCTGGTGCGCACGCGCGTGATCCGGCAAGGCGACAATGCCCTCAGTTTCTTCGCGCCGGAGTAAATTGGAATCATGGTGCGCACCGCTCTGCTGCTGTTGCTCTCCTGCGCGGCGTGGGGCCAGAAGTACGACGGCCCGCGTCCGCCCAAGTCCGACTTGCCCTACCTCAAGCACGCCGACAACCTGATTCCCACCGAGGCCGGCGAAGCCAAGGAGGAGAAGGGCAAGAAGGACGACATCACATATGTGATCGCCGGCGCTTCGTCCACCGCGAAGACGCCGCTGGCGTCTCCCATTTTTCTTTTCCAGAGCGCGAAGTTGTCGCCGGAAACCCTGCAGCTGTTCAAGCTGGAATCGCGCAACGGGCGGCGGGAACTGACGGTATCGCCGAAGAAACCCGGCAAGCCGATCCGCATGGATGTCACACGGCTAACCGCCGACGGTCTCTACAAACTCGAGGTCGAAGACAGTCTCGATCCCGGCGAATATTCGCTGAGTCCCACGGAATCGAACCAGGTTTTCTGCTTCCAGGTCTTCTAAGCGCCAGCCACGCGACAGGGTGTACGCATCAAATCCTGCGATCGCACACCACGAGCGAAGAGTGGCGGAAAACGCGGCATTTCCGCCGCCTCGAATGTGCACCAAACCCCCAAAAAACTATGGATTCCGGAATATGATTTTCCAAAATCCAGGAATCTCGGACCGCGCGCAAAAATTGTCCAAACCGTAACCGCTTTCACGGTCTTTTTCGCCAAAAACCCGTTGAATTTAATGAGCTTTACGAATACCTTTGATTAGATGCGTATCAAGCGCATCGCTGAGCCTGCCGGTTGATTTTCGTCGACGGGCCAAATTTTAGAGAGAGGGACCATGAACAGAGTGCGTTCGAACCGGGCCTTGCTGCTCGGGCTTCTAGTCTTGCTTTGTGCCACCTTCGCATTCGCGCAGTCGGACTTGGGATCCATTACGGGATTCGTCAAGGACCCCAGCGGAGCCGTTGTTCCGAAAGCGAAAGTCACCGTCAAAAATACTTCCGGGTTGGAGCGTACGGCCACGACCAACGACTCCGGCTA
The DNA here is from genome assembly GCA_018268835.1 of Acidobacteriota bacterium. Taxonomy (GTDB): domain Bacteria; phylum Acidobacteriota; class Terriglobia; order Bryobacterales; family Bryobacteraceae; genus Solibacter. The sequence goes on from JAFDVU010000178.1 coordinate 8,826, forward strand.
CTACACCATCACCAACATTCCGCCGTCCATGTACAAGGTCACCGTGGAAGCGGCGGGCTTCAAGAAGTTCGAAAGCTCCGACAACAAACTCGATCCCGGCGCGACCCTTGGCGTTGACGCCAACCTCGTGGTCGGTGCGGCTGTGGAAACCGTCGAGGTCAGCGCCTCGGCCGCCGTCCTGCAGACCGAGTCCGCCACCGTGCAGAAGAACGTCACCCGCGAGCAGATCGACAGCCTGGAGCTAAACGGCCGCAACCCGATCTTCATGGCGAACCTGGTTCCGGGAACGCGCGGCGGGAACCTGTCCGGCCTGTCCTTCGGCTTCAGCCAGGGCCCGAGCAACATCAACGGCGCCCGCACCCAGGACAGCCTGATCACTTATGACGGCGCGCCCGCGGTCCGCACACGTTCCAACGGCACCAGCCTGGGCGCGGCGGACGTGGACTCCACCGCTGAAATCCAGATCCTGACCGCCAGTTACTCGGCCGAGTACGGACGTTCGGGCGGCGGCCAGATCCGCATCATCACCAAGAGCGGCGGCCCCGAGTTCCACGGCTCGGCCTATGACTACGTCCGCAACGACGCGTTCAACTCCAACACCTGGCAACGCAACCACACCACCGGCCAGAACTTCGTGGCGCCGATCAACTACAACCAGTTCGGCTACAACATCGGCGGGCCGTTCTACATTCCCGGCAAGTTCAATACCTCCAAGAGCAAAATCTTCTGGTATTGGGGCCAGGAGTGGGTGCGCTACCGCTTCACCGACATCAGCACCGCGAGCGTACCGACGCTGCAGATGCGCAACGGCGACTTCAGCGAATTCCTCAGCCCGACCAACTACTGGTTCGGCAAGGCGCGGCAGATCAACGATCCCACGACGGGGCTGCCGATTCCGGGCAACATCATTCCGCAGAGCATGCTGAGCCCCAATGGGCTGGGCATCCTGCGCGCCTATCCGACCCCGAACCTGGGCGGGTTCCTCAACGGCACCAGCACCAACTGGTCGCTGGCCCTGCCTCACCCACAGCACCAGCGCAAGGACACGCTGGCGGTGGATATGAACATCACCGACACACAGCGCCTCCAGTTCCGCCGCATGAACTATGCCTTCTGGGAATACCAGCCCCTGGACGGCGGCCTCGGCATCACGCCGAAGTTCTTCAACCGGCCGAACCAGACCAACTCCCTGAGCTATGTGTGGACCATCAGCCCCACCATGGTCAGCGAGACCCTGGCGACGGTTTCCCTGGACGACGTATACATCCCGGTGGATACGGCGAACTACTTCGACCGGACCAAGGCGGGCATCAACTATCCGTACATCTTCCCGCAGGGCAAGCTGATCCCGACCCGCATCCCGACCGTGAACGTCAACAACTTCACCGGGTTGAACGGTGGACCGTACCCGTCGCACTCCGCGGGCCCGATCTATAACATCAGTGAGAAGCTGACCTGGATCAAGGGCAACCACACGCTCAAGTTCGGCTACCTCTATGAGAAGTCGGGCGAGAACGACAACGACGAAATCAACGTGAGCGCCTGTCCGACCTGCACCAACAACCAGAACGGGCAGTTCTCCTTCACCGACACGCGTTCCGGCCTCCCGACCTCGGGCACCGCCATCGCCAACATCGCGATGGGCCTGTTCGATACCTATAGCGAACTCGGCCAGCGCGCCTACACCATCTTCCGCGGCAGCATGCACGAAATGTTCGTCAACGATAGCTGGAAGGCCTCCCAGAAGTTGCACGTTGAAATCGGTGTCCGCTACACCATCAACATTCCCTACAGCGCGCTGTGGCGGAACATGGCGGTCTTCGATCCCGCCTACTACGATCCGGCCAAGGCCGTGACCGTCGTCGGTACCGGACCCCTAAAGGGCACCATCGTCCCCAACTCGGGCGATCGCTACAACGGCCTGGCTATTCCCGGCACCGGCTTCCCGTCCTCGGCCAAGGGCCGCTTCCCCGAAGCCAGCGATACCTCGCTGCAGTATCTCTTCCGCGGCGCGAATCCCCACTACTCGGATATTCAGTGGAACACGTTCCAGCCGCGCGTGGGTCTGGCTTACCAACTCAATGACAAGACCGTCATCCGCAGCGGCGCGGGCCGCTTCCTCACCCGCTTGGGCGTGAGCGACTCGATCTTCCTCGGCGGCAACCCGCCCTTCCAGCCCACCGCCAATGTCACCGGCGGCAGCGTGGACAACCCGGGCGGCACCTCCACCAACCTGCTGCCCCTCACCGTGACCACCCAGAGCAAGGCGTTCAAGAACCCCGAGTCCTGGAACTGGAATTTCACGGTCGAGCGCGAGTTCTACGCGAACAGCGTCCTCTCGGTGGCTTACGTCGGACGCCGCGGCCTGCACGCGCAGCGCGAAGCCGACATCAACCAGCCCACCATTGCCACCGTTCTGGCCAATCCCGGTGTGGCGCTCGATGCCCTGCGCCCCTACAAGGGCTACAACTCGATCCGCGAGAGCGACAACATCGCCAGCTCGATGTACAACTCCCTGCAGATCAGTTGGAACAAGCGCTTCAGCAAGGGTCTTGCCTTCGGTGTGGCCTACACGCTGTCGAAGAGCATGGACAACGGCAGCGCCCAGCGCGACATCATCCCCAACACCTACTACGCGGACAACCTCTGGGGCCAGAGCGATTTCGACGCGCGTCACGTGTTCGTGCTCAACTACATGTACGAGTTGCCCTTCTTCAAGGAGCACAACAAGCTCAGCGGTAAGGTTCTGGGCGGCTGGCAGCTCAGCGGCATCACCCAGTTCCAGACGGGCACCCCGAACTCTGTCGCGGTCGGCACCGATTACGCCGGTGTCGGCCAGGACGGCAGCATGAGCGGCGGCGGCCAGTTCTGGCTCATGAACTCCACGCCGAGTGTGATTGGCGGCTTTGCTCCCAACGGCGCCAGTGACCAGCAGTTCTGGTTCTCCACCAAGGACTCCAGCGGCAACGCCATCTGGACGCAGCCGGCCAAGGGTACCTTCAACATGCAGCCTGCCGGTTTCCGCAACGTTCTCCACAACCCCGGTTTCACCAACTGGAACGTCGGACTCTTCAAGAATTTCCAGATCGCCGAAAAGTCCGGAGTCCAGTTCCGTGCCGAGGCGTTCAACCTGTTCAACCACCCGAATCTGGGCGGGGCCAACTTCAATCCGACCAGTTCCACGTTCGGCATGGTCACCGGAAAGACGGGCGACGTGCGCAACCTGCAACTCTCGCTCCGCCTCTACTTCTAACGCTGTCTAGCCGAAACGGGCCGGCTCCGGGTACTCCCGGAACCGGCCCGTTTCATTTTGTACGCCTCCCTTTAGACCAACCGCTCGAGCCGCTGTTTGCGGGTCATCCAGTCGCCGCTCGAGAAGAGCCGCGGCCCGACTTCGATCATCCGGGGCAGCAGGAGGAACAGCGCGGTCGGCGTCCACTCCTGCCCGTCGCGTGTTCTATGGCCGCGCCGGTTGAGCTCCGCGGCCACCTGCGAAAGCGGACGGTCGTCCACGATCATATCCAGCGCGGTGAGGATGATCTGCCGTTCGTTGGCGTCCTCCGCCAGCCCCGAGCAATCGTCGGACACGCGCAGGCCGTAGGGAATCGGTTCCACTACCGGCGCACCGGCGGGCGGCGGCGCGGCGGACGCCTCCCGCTCCCACTCGACTGCCACCAGGCGCCAGCCCTCGGCCACCCGTCCGGCTAGGTGCTCCAGCGCGGGCAGCCCCGTCATCGTTTCCCGGACCCGTTCCATCCGTGCCATTGCGGACCTCCCCGGCTTGCTCTCCCTGCACGCGGACATCCTCGAAATCGCCTGGGAAATTGGGCGGAGGGTGTCCGGGCATGGGACAAACTGCCCGCGGTTGGGAACCCGCGGGGCGAGTGCTTTAGCCAAAAAAAAACGCCGCCCTTGTTGGGGGCGGCGTGACACGGCGTATGCCGGTTCGATCCAAAAGTCGGCCAGGAGGCCGACGCTACGCTTTTACCGGCTTGTCGGTCGCCTTCCAGTTCTTGGCATCCCAGTACATGGTCTTGCCTTCGCGGTAGGACTGCGCCGCGAGGTTGATCACGACCACCGCCTTGGCGCCGGTTTCGACGTCCAGGTGCGGCTTCTGGCGGGTGCGCATGCAGCTCAGGAAATTGTCGATGTGCGCTTCCATCATCGGGCGCTGGTCGATCGGGATCTGGTAGTCCTTGGTCCCGAACTTCTTCTCATACGCCTCGCCGCCGATGGCAATCAGCTTCTGCTCCTGCCGGTTGTACTTCACCTGCGGCTTCACCGTGATGAAAGGCACCATACGCTCGAACTGCCCGTGCTCCACCAGGATGATGGTGCCTTCATGGCCGCGGATCATGCCCGGGATGTGGGTATCGTTGGCCATGGAGCTGGAGAGCACCAGGGAGTGACCCTTGGCGTACTCGGCCATCAGGTGGAAGGTGTCCGGTACCTCGCGGTCGGGCCGCCCGTCGGGCAGTTTTTTGAAGACGTAGATGCCGCCGGCCGCCGTGACCTTGGTCGGGAACTGCGGTTCGTCCCAGCAGATGTTCAGCGGCGCGATGACGTGGTAGAACAGGTCGCTGGCGATGCCCAGCGAGTAATCCCAATACTTGCGGAAGCGGAAGAAGCGGTCCGGATCCCAGGGGCGTTTGGGCGCCAGCTTGAACTGGGAGCCCAGCCACATGTTCCAGTCGATGTAGTCGTCGCCCTTGGCTTCCGGTCCGGCGCCGGCATCGATCGGGTAGTTCCACTCGCCTTCCACGCTGTTGCGGTGATAGGATCCCTGGCTCTCGATCATCTCCCCGATGGCGCCGTCAGCGATCGCCTTCTTGGCCTTCCACCAGATGTCCGCCGAGGTGGTTTGCGACCCCACCTGCAGGATGCGCTGCGTCTCCTTGACGGTGTTGACCAGGAGGCGGGCTTCCTCGTTGGTGTGGACCATGGGCTTTTCCAGGTACACATCCTTGCCGTGGTCCATGGCGTCCATGGCCATCTTGCCGTGCCAGTGATCCGGCGTGGCGACGATGACCGCGTCAATATCGGACTGCTGGAGCAGTTCGCGGTAGTCGGAGTACGGCTTGGCGTTGTGCCGGGCGGCGGTCTCCTTCACGCGCTTGGCGTACACGTCGCACACGGCGACGATCTGGCAGCAATCCTTGTTCTTCTTGCCGAACTCGGCGAAATCGCCGGCATCGCTGCGGCCGCGTCCACCGCAGCCGATGACGCCGATGTTGATCCGGTCGTTGGCGCCGACCACGCGGCCGCTGGTGCGCCCGCTGCTCTTCGGCGCGCTCATGGCATTGGCCGCGGCGCCGATACCGAGGCTGGTGGCCCCGACGGATTTAAGAAAGTCTCTACGATCAAGGGGATTATCAGACATTAGGTGCTCCTTCGGACGGGCAGACGGGGACCACTACGTTTGAGAGCCGTGCTACCGCTAATCCAATAGAACTCTTTTTGCACTCGTTTGCAACCGGGAAGCAGGCGCCAATGATAAAGTATCAACAGAAAACCGCGCCGGCCATCGTCAGGAGGGGAGTATGCCGCATATCAATCGACGCGAATTTCTTTTCGCCGGGATGGGCGCGGCCGCCGCGCTGAACTCCGGCGCGCAGGCCAAAGCCCGGCGGTCGGCCACCGATTGGGTCACGCTCGGCAAGACCCATGTCAAAGTCACCCGGCTGGCGTTCGGCACGGGCACCCACGGCGGACGCATCCAGCGCGAACTCGGCCAGGAGAATTTCACCCGCCTGGTGCGCCACGCCTACGACCAGGGCATCCGCTTCTTTGAAACCGCGGATACGTACGGCGGCATGCACGAGATGCTGGGCATCGCGCTCAAAGGTGTGCCGCGCGACAGCTACCGGCTGATGACCAAGTACCGCACGCCCAACCAGGGCGATCCACTGGCCCGCTTCGACGTCTTCCGCCGGCAACTCAACACCGACTACTTCGACATCATGCTGCTGCACTGCGTACGTCCGCCCACCTGGGATACCGACTACCGCGCCATGATGGACGCCTTCGAAGAGGCCAAGCAGCGCAAGATCATCCTCTGCCACGGCGCCAGCGTCCACGGGTTGCCGGCCCTGCGCAAGTTCCCCGGCAACCGGTTTCTCGACGTGGCCATGATCCGGATGAACCACAACGGCACGCGCATGGACGTGGACAACGCGGTGGAACCGCGCGGCGACGCCATCGGCAACGTGACCGAGGTGGTCGCGCACACGCGGCAGGTTCACAAGGAAGGCAAGGGCGTGATCAGCATGAAGCTGGTCGGGGAAGGGCGCTTCACCAAACCCGAGGATCGCGAGGCGGCGCTCAAGTTCGCCATGAACCTGGGTTGCATCGACAGTGTCACGCTGGGATTCAAGAGCGCCGGAGAAGTCGACGAGGCGATCGAGCGGATGAACCGCGTCATGAACGCTTGAGTAGGCGCTCGGCGTGCAGCGCGCCGTCGGGCGTCTCCTCGTGCTTGAACATCAGGTAGAGATCGCGCCCGGTGGCCAGCAACTCGGCGGCGCGCGCGCCGATCGCGTCCACGTCTGCCTCCGTGTAATCCGGTTTGCGCAGCCGGAAGTAGACGAAGTCGGCCGTGATCACCTCCGGGACCTCCAGTTTCTCGCTTTCGGCCACGCACAGGGAGACGTTCTTCTCGCGCAGCGCGGTGTAGACCTCTTCGTTGAGCCAGCTCGCGTGGCGGAATTCGAAGGCGCAGCGCAGGTCGCCGGGAAGCAGTTCGAGGTACGCGCGCAGCAACGCCACGTCGCACTTCACCGCGGGGGGCAGTTGGAACAGGATCGGCCCCAGGCGGCGCGCCGAGCGCAGGGGGTCGATCATGCGCAGGAAGAGCGCGGTGGCTTCCCCGGCGTTTTTGAGGCGCTGGATGTGGGTGATCCGCTGATTCGCCTT
>JAFDVU010000179.1 GCA_018268835.1 Acidobacteriota bacterium
GCGCCGGACGCCACGGCGCTGCCCGAGGGAATGGGGCCGGTGGTGGTCCGGCTGCTGGCCGGCGATGCGCGGTTGCGCTACCAGACGGCCGCGGAAGCGCGCGAGGCGTTCGAAGGCCTGCTGGCGGCTGAGCGTCCGAGCCAGGGGGCGGCGGGTTGGATCGCGCGCGCCCTCCGCCGCGGATGAGTCGCGGGCGCGCCATTTGGCGCTACAATAGACGACAGAATGGTCAACGAGCTGCACGCCATTGTCGCCGAGCTGGGCGGGGCGCCGGTGCTGGGCCGGTCTCTGCGGACGGAAACGGACCTGCGGGCGGCGATCCGGCAGGGATTTCCGCAGAAGGTGGTGGGCGAGGTGATGCAGTCCGGCCACCTGACGTTGAAGGAACTGGCCGACAGCCTGGATCTTTCGCCGCGCAGCCTGCAGCGGCGGAAACGGGAGGGGCGGCTGGCGCGGAGCGAATCGGACCGGGTGTACCGGCTGGCGCGGATCATCGCACTGGCCAAGCACTACCTGGGTGGCGATGACGCGGCGCCGCGCTGGCTGAAGCGGCCCAACCGGGCGCTGGGCGGGAAGGCGCCGCTGGAACTGATCGATACCGAAGCCGGGGCGCGGGCGGTGGAGAACGTGCTCGGGCGGATTGCGTACGGCGGCGTGAGTTGACGCGGGTCTACCGCATCCTGCGTAAACCATATTCCAAGCGGCCGCTCGACGGGGAGGGCGCGTACCGGTTCGGCGGACGCTGGTCGAGCGCGGGCACGCGCCTGGCGTACACGGCGGAGCACCTGTCGCTGGCCATGATCGAATACTTCATTCACGTGGAAGCCGGGGAGGCGCCCAGGGACCTGGTGGTGGCGACCGTGGAGGTGCCCGACGCGGTGTCGCGGATCGCGCTGACGGAGAGGCAGTTGCCGCGCGGATGGCGGCGCAACCCGGCCACGCCGGAACTGGCCGCCGTGGGCGACGGTTTCGTGCGGGAAGGGAAGGCGGCGGTGCTGACGGTACCTTCGGCGCTGGCGCCGGCGGAATGCAACTGGCTGATCAATCCGCAGCACCCGGAGTTTGCGCGGATCCGGGTCGTCTCGGTGGAAACCTTCGAGTACGATTCGCGGTTTTTCGGGTGATTCGACACAGGTTAGCTGCCACCATCGGTTTGGGCTTCCCATAAGAGGCTCAATGGCAGTAAGATAGCGTTTCCCCCCACCTCCCCCCGAGGCTGCCTGCGGTGTACGTGTGTCCGTTCCGGCATTATTTCGGTGGCGTTACGGTTTCGTAAAGCAGCGAACACGGGGTTCGTAACTGCTAGACAATGTATGGGATAAAATCCTTGACGAACCACTACCTATTGGGGCAAGATTACGAGGGTTTCAGGCTACGGCGTCCTTTGAAGGAGAGAGCGAATGGGACAGTTGACGGTCGACCTCAGTGCGAAAATGGAATCATTGAAGACAAGAAATCATAAAAAAACGGCCCGCGTGGGAGTGTCCTTTCCCCGGCACTTTACCGCCAAGTTGGCGCCCGGGAAGACACCCTACGACGAGGCGCAGTGGGAAACTCGTACCGCGTCGATCGGCAACGACAAAGGCAGCGTCATATTCGAGCAGCGCGATGTGGAGGTACCGGTGGACTGGTCGCAGACCGCGACCAACATCGTGGCCAGCAAGTACTTCCACGGCAAGCTGGGGAGTCCGGAGCGGGAGACGTCGGTCGCGCAACTGGTTGAGCGGGTGGTGGATACCATCGCCGGCTGGGGGAAGAAGGACGGCTACTTCCAGTCCGAGCAGGACGCAGAGAATTTCCGCGCCGAACTGGCGCACCTGATGCTGACGCAGAAGGCGTGCTTCAATTCGCCGGTGTGGTTCAACGTCGGGGTGAAGGAAGGCCGCGGCTACGGCTGGATCTACGACGAGAAGGCGGCGAAAGTGGCCAAGCTGGAGAGCGGCACGGTGCGTCCGCAGTGCTCGGCATGCTTCATTGTGAGCGTGAAGGATTCGCTGGAGTCGATCCTGGACCTGGCCAAGACCGAGGGCATGCTGTTCAAGTGGGGTTCGGGCACGGGCACAAATCTCTCCGCGCTGCGCGAAGAGGACGCGATCCTGAGCGGCGGCGGACGGGCGAGCGGTCCGCTCAGCTTCATGAAGGGCTTCGACGCCTTCGCGGGCGTGATCAAGAGCGGGGGCAAGACGCGGCGCGCGGCGAAGATGGTGATCCTCAACGCGGATCATCCGGACATCGAGAAGTTCGTGTGGTGCAAGGCCAAGGAAGAGAAGAAGGCGTACACGCTGGTGGAAGCCGGCTACGACGCCTCGCTCGACGGCGAAGCCTACAGTTCCATCTTCTTCCAGAACGCCAACAACAGCGTGCGCGCCACCGATGAGTTCATGGAAGCGGTGCTTCGCGACGACGACTGGTGGACGCGCAGCGTGTTCACGGGCGAAAAGAAGGACCGCTTCAAGGCGCGCGACCTGCTGCGGCAGATTTCCGAAGCCACGCACCAGTGCGGCGACCCGGGCATGCAGTTCGATACCACGGTGAACCGCTGGCACCCGTGCAAGAATACGGCGCGGATCAACGCCTCCAACCCGTGTTCGGAATACATGTTCCTGGACGATTCGGCGTGCAACCTCTCTTCGCTGAACCTGATGAAGTACGTGGGTCCGGACGGGCAGTTCAACGTGGAGGATTTCCGCCACGCCGTGGATACCATGATCATGGCGCAGGAGATCATCGTCGATAACGCCAGCTACCCGACGGAGAAGATCGCAAAGAACTCGCACAGCTTCCGTCCGCTGGGGCTGGGCTTCGCCAACCTGGGCGCGCTGTTGATGTCGATGGGGGTGCCTTACGACAGCGACCACGGCCGGGACATGGCCGGCGCGATCACGGCGGTGATGTGCGGGCAGGCGTATTTGACGAGCGCGCGCATCGCCGAATCCACGGGGCCGTTCGAAGGCTACAAGGGCAACGAGCAGCCGTTTTTGGAAGTGATCGGGATGCACCGTGATTCGGTGAACCGGATCGACCGCAAGCACGTGCCGGCCGCGCTGATGTCGGCGGCGCAGAAGTGCTGGGACGACGCGCTGGCGGCGGGGCGGCGTCACGGCTACCGCAACGCGCAGGTCACGGTGATCGCGCCGACGGGCACGATCGGGTTCATGATGGACTGCGACACGACGGGCATCGAGCCGGACCTGGCGCTGGTGAAGTACAAGAAGCTGGTGGGCGGCGGCGTGATCAAGATCGTGAACAACACGGTGCCGAGCGCGCTGATCAAGCTGGGGTATACGCCGGCGCAGGTGGAGAAGATCGTCAGCCACATCGATTCCACGGGGACGATCGAAGGCGCGCCCGAACTGAAGCCGGAGCACCTGGCGGTATTCGATTGCAGTTTCCGGCCGCAGAACGGCAAGCGCAGCATCCACTACATGGGCCACGTGAAGATGATGGCGGCGGTACAGCCGTTCATCAGCGGGGCGATTTCGAAGACCATCAACATGCCGGAAGAGAGCACGGTGGAGGACATTATGAGCGCCTACACCGAAGCCTGGAAGCTGGGGTTGAAGGCGGTGGCGATCTACCGCGACAACTCGAAGAAGGTCCAGCCGCTCAGCTCCGGTTCGGGCAAGAGCGAAAAGAAGGCCGCGCAGACGGCGGCGGCGCCGGCGGTGGTGGAGAAGGTGGTCTACCGTCCGGTGCGGCGCAAGCTGCCCGACGAACGGCGCAGCGTGACTCACAAGTTCTCGATCGGCGGGCACGAGGGCTACATCACGGTCGGGATGTACGACGACGGCGCGCCGGGCGAGATCTTCATCACAATGGCCAAGGAAGGCTCGACGATTTCCGGGCTGATGGACGCCTTCGCCACGGCGGTGAGCTTCAACCTGCAATACGGCGTGCCGCTCAAGTTCCTGGTGGACAAGTTCGCGCACGTCCGCTTCGAGCCGAGCGGGTGGACGGGGAATCAGCAGATCCCCTACGCCAAGTCGATCATGGATTACATTTTCCGCTGGCTGGGGGCGAAGTTCCTGGGACCGGAGTACGCGATTACGGAAGCCGGCGAGACGCCGGTGCTGCGTGCCACGGAAACCGACCCGCAGCAGGAATTGCCGTTCAATCCGGTGACCGCGGATGCGCCGCTGTGCAGCGAGTGCGGGTCGATTATGACGCGCAACGGAAGCTGCTACAAGTGCGGCAATTGCGGCGGGACGAGCGGCTGCAGCTAGTTCAGAGGTTCTTGATCTCCTGATGGGAGAATCGCGTCGCTCCCGGGTGGCTGCAAAGCTGTCCGGGAGCTTTTTTTGTTACCGCCGCCGGGTTCGATCCAAAGGTCGGCCGGAGGCCGACGCTACGGCAGGGATTCGATGGCGCCGACGAGGTCCCCGGTGAGGCGCAGGACGTTCCAGCGCGACTTTTCGAGCGCGTACTGCGCGTCGTAGAAGGCGATCCACTTTCCGTTTTCGGTGATGCGGGCTTCTTCCACCTGGCTCAGGCTCAGGCGCCCTTCCTGCATTTTGGCCAGGTCCACGTTGAGCTGTTCGCGCGCGACGTCGAGATCGAGGCGGGCGACGCCGGCGGCGGTTTCGGCGCGCTTCACGTCGCGGTAGGAGGCCTGCAGGTCGGCGCTGAGCTGGTTGCGCGCGCGGGTGAGTTGCACGCGGAGTTTCGCGATCTCGGCTTCGGCCTGCGCCGCCTGCGCGGAGATGCCGCCTCCGGTGAACAGCGGCACCTGGATGGCGAGGCCGATCTGGCCGTTGTTGCGCTGGAAGGTGCGGAAGTAATCCGTGTAGTTGTTGAACTTGGCGAAGAGGCCGTATTGCGCGACCAAGTCCACGCGGGGCAGGCGCGCCGCCTTGTCTCCGCGCACCTCCAGACCCTTGGCGGCGATCTGGGATTGCAGTTGGCGCAGTCCGGCGTTGCGGTCGAGCGCGGCCTGAATGGTGCGCTCGCCGGGGTCGGCGAGCTGCGGCGCGGGACGGTTTTCGGCGACCGGGCGCACGCGGTCGTCGGCGCTGTAGCCGATGACCATGGCGAGCGAGGTTTCGGCGGCGGCGGAGTCCTCTTCCAGGTTTTCCGCGGTTTGCCGGGCGCGCGCGACGGCGAGGGCGGCCTGCTTCTCTTCGAGCGGCAGGGCGCGGCCTTCGAGCACGCGGGCGTGCACGGCGTCGAGCACCTTCTGGAGGCTGTCGGCATCCTTGCGGGCGAGCGCCGCGGCGCGCCCGCTGCGTTCGGCGTCGAGATAGAGCGATGCGGCGCGGAAGGCCACCTCGCCGCGCTTTTCCGCGACTCCCATGGCGGCGCCGCGCGCCGTCTCCTTCGACTGGGCCACGGCGTAGCTTTGCGGGCGGTTGAAGAGGAACTGCTGGGCGTTGGCCTGCACGATGCTCGGCGCGGAGCCTTCCACACTCATGGGAAAGCCATTGGAGTATGCGAGGCCGCTGCCCACGGTGATCCTGGGGCTGAACGGATCCTTTTGCACGCGCACCGCCAGGCGCGCCATCTCTTCATCGAGGCGGGCGAGCGCGACATCGGGATTCTGCTCGACCGCGCGGGTCACGGCCTGGCGCAGCGTCATGGGATGCACTTCGGCGCGGGCGCAGGCCGCCATCGCAAGCAACAGCACCGCTTGTCTGAACATACCCGTAGTGTAGCTGGCGGGGAGTCCGCCGCCGTGCGCGGCTACTTTCCGCGGTAGCGGCGGATGAGCGCGAGGGTGGAGCTGTCGGGGTCCTTGAGTTCGGCCTCGCCGCGCAGCGCGGGCAGCACCTGTTTGGCCAGCACCTTGCCGAGTTCGACGCCGAATTGATCAAAGGGGTTGATCTCCCACACGGCCGCCTGGGTGAAGACGCTGTGCTCGTAGAGCGCGACCAGCGCGCCGAGGATCGCCGGCGTCAGGCGTTGGGCCAGGATGGTGCTGCTGGGGCGATTGCCGGGGAAGACGCGGTGCGGTTCGGCGGAATCCTGTCCGAAGGCGAGCGCCTTGCTCTGCGCGAACACGTTGGCCATGAGCAGGTCGTGCTGGCCGTCCACCGGGTTCAGCGTCTCGATGAAACCGATGAAGTCGCAGGGGATCAGCCGCGTGCCCTGGTGGATCAACTGGTAAAAGGAGTGCTGCCCGTTGGTGCCGGGTTCGCCCCAGTAGACGGGACCGGTCTGATACTTCACGGGGACGCCGTCGCGGGTGACGCGCTTGCCGTTGCTCTCCATGGTGAGCTGCTGCAGGTAGGCGGGGAAGCGTTTGAGGTACTGATCGTAGGGCAGCACCGCGATGGTCTCGCAGCCGAAGAAGTTGACGTACCAGACGGCCAGCAGGCCCATGAGCACCGGCAGGTTCTGCTCGAAGGGCGCGGTGCGGAAGTGTTCGTCCATGGCGCGGAAGCCGGCGAGCATTTCGCGGAAGGACTCGGGACCGATGGCGATCATGGTGGAGAGCCCGATGGCCGAATCCATGGAGTAGCGTCCGCCCACCCAGTCCCAGAAGCCGAACATGTTGGCGGTGTCGATGCCGAACTTGCGCACCTCGGTTTCGGCGGTGGAGACGGCGACGAAGTGCTCGGCCACGGGCAGGTTGGCGGCTTTCACCCACTGACGCGCGGCTTCGGCGTTGGCCATGGTCTCCTGCGTGGTGAAGGTCTTGCTGGCGACGATGAAGAGGGTCTCTTCGGGGTGCAGGTCGCGCGTGCACTCGGCGAAATCCGTGCCATCCACGTTAGAGACGAAGCGGAAGGTGAACTCGCGTTTGGAGTAGTGGCGCAGCGCCTCGTAGGCCATGACCGGGCCGAGATCGCTGCCGCCGATTCCGATATTGACGACGTTGCGGATCTGCGATTGCGCGCGCAGGCGGGTGGCGAAACCGGCCATGCGCGCGAGCACGGCTTCGACGTCGGGATTGGTTCCGGCGCGCAGTTGAGTGTGCCAGGCGGCGCGGTTTTCGGTGACGTTGATGCGGTCGCCGCGGAACATGGCGTCGATGCGGGCGCGCAGGCCGCAATCCCCGGCGAGGGCGGCGAGGCGGCCGATGGTTTCGGTGGTGACGCGGTGCTTGGAGTAATCCAGGTAAAGCCCGGCGCCCTCGGCGGCGAAGCGTTCGCCGCGCGCGGGATCCTCGGCGAAGAGCGCGCGCAGGTGGAGCGGGCGGATCTCCTCGAAGTGCTTTTCCAGTGCCAGGTAGGTTTCGCGATCGGTCAGCATCAGCTCTCCAGTCCCATCTGAGTCAAGCGGTAGCGCAGCGCGTTGCGGGTGAGGCCGAGCAGGCGCGCGGCGTGGCTTTTGTTGCCGTCGGCGCGGCGCAGCGCTTCGCGGATCAGTTCCTGCTCGTATTCGTCCAGCGTCATGCCCGGCGGCAGGAAGGCCGGAGCGTCGCTCTGCGCGCGCGGGCGCGGCGCGCTTTCCAGCTTGATGTCGCCGGCGTCGAGTTGCGTGCCGGAGGCCATCACCAGGCTGCGCTCGATGACGTTCTCCAGTTCACGCACGTTGCCGGGCCAGTGATACGAGATCAGCTTTTCCATGGCCGGGTCCGTGATGGCTTCCACGCGCGAGCCGGTATCGGGCGCGAGCTTGTGGATGAAATGGTTGGCCAGGAAGGGGATATCCTGCTTGCGTTCGCGCAGCGGCGGAATGTTGAGCGGCACCACGTTGAGCCGGTAGTAAAGATCCTCGCGGAAGGTGCCCTGTTCGAGCGCGGCGCGCAGGTCCTGGTTGGTGGCGGCGACGAGGCGGACGTCGATGTGGCGGGTGTTGTTGCTGCCCAGCCGCTCGAACTCGCGTTCCTGGAGGACGCGCAGGAGTTTGACCTGGATGGCGGCGGGCACGTCGCCGATTTCGTCGAGGAAGACGGTGCCGGTATCGGCCTGTTCGAACTTGCCCGGCTTGGCGGATTGCGCGCCGGTGAAGGCTCCCTTCTCGTAGCCGAACAGCTCGCTCTCCATGAGGTTTTCCGGGATGGCGGTGCAGTTGATCTTGACCAGCGGGCGGTCCTTGCGCGGCGAGTGGAAGTGGATGGCGCGCGCGATGAGGTCCTTGCCGACGCCGCTTTCGCCGGTGAGCAGCACGGTGGCGCGGCTGGGCGCGACGCGTTCGATGGCGGCGAAAATCTCCTGCATGGCCGGGCTGCGTCCGATGATGTTGTCAAACTCGTAGCGGCGGCCGAGTTCGGCCTTGAGCTGGCGGTTTTCGTCGCGCAGGGCGCGCATTTCGAGCGCCTTGTGGACGACCTGCATGAGGTGGTCGAGGGAGAAGGGCTTGAGCAGGAAATCGGTGGCGCCGGCTTTCATGGCTTCGACCGCGGTTTCCACGCTGCCGAACGCGGTCATCATCACCACCGGGACAACGGCGTTCTGGCGGCGGATGAGGTTAAGGAACTCCAGGCCGTCCATGTTGGGCAGGCGCAGATCCGTGAGGACCATGTCGGCGCGGTCCACGACCCGGAGGCCTTCCTCGGCGGTCGCGGCCTTATCCACGTCGAAGCCGGCGCCGGCGAGTTGCAGTTCGATCACGCGGCGCAGCTTCTCTTCGTCTTCCACCACCAGGATGCGCTTTTTCATGCGGGTTGGGAGGTGGCTCGGTCCATGGGCAGAGATACGCAGAAGATACTGCCCTTACCGGGCTCGCTCTCCACTGCTATCTTACCGCCGTGTTCGTCCACGATTTTCGAAACGATGGCCAGGCCGAGGCCGACGCCCTCCTTTTTCGTGGTGAAGAACGGATTGAAGATCTGCGCCATCTGGTCGGGCCGTATGCCCGAGCCGCGGTCGATGACCAGGGTGTCCACGCTGCGGCCGTTGAGGCGCGTTTTCACGGTGACCGCGCCGCCGGCGGGGCTGGCCTGCGCGGCGTTTACCACGAGGTTGTGAAACACGCGTTCGAGCAGTTCGGCATCGAAAGGGAAGGGCGGGATTTCCGGAGCGTAGGCCTTGTAGATGGCGATCCCGGCGGTTTCGCGCTCGGCGGCGGCGATGGCTCGGTCGAGGGTCTGGGCGAGGTCGGCGGTTTCCAGCCGGACCTGCAGCGGGCGGGCGAATTGCAGGAAGCGGGTGACCAGGGAATTGGTGCGATCGACTTCCGTCGAGATGAAGCCGGCGACTTCGCGCGCGACTTCGTTTTCCGCGCTGAGCGTCTTTTCCAATACTTCGGCCGATGCCTTGATGGTGCCCAGCGGGTTGCGCAGTTCGTGGGCGAGGCCGGCGGTGAGCTGGCCGAGGGCGGCCAGGCGATCGGAGCGGCGCACGGCCTCCTCGGCCTCCAGCACCTGGCGGTTGGCTTCAGTGAGCTGTTCGGCGGCGCGGCGGTGCTTCTCGCTCTGTTCACGCAGGGCCTCGGCGAGCAGGTTGGCCAGGTTGCCCACCAGGAAGAGGCAGAGCACGCGCTGAATGAGGACGCCGATTTCCGGCCAGTCCAGGGTGAAGACGTTCCAGTCCAGGTAGAGCAGGAAGGAGAGGTAGGAGGCGCCAGCCAGGGCGGTGAACAGCAGGGTTCCGAGGAGTCCGAAAGCGGTGGCGGCGCTGACCACCGGCAGCATGAGCAGCAGCCAGAAGTTGCTCGAAATGGAGCCGGTGAAGCCGATCAGGATGTAGCACAGTCCGAGTTTGAGGACGATCCACCAGACCCGACCGTGGCGGGAGGAGAGCACCGGCACTTTCGGTTCGAGCACCTGCACGATGGCGAGCGCGATCAATGGCAGGATGACGGGGGCGTCGCGCACGGAACTGGTCACGGCCAGGGCGGCGAACAGCGGGATCCAGACCAAATCCTGCGGGCGAATCAGGCGGAGCCAGCGGGTGAGAGATGCCAAGCGAGTATCCCAGTCGGGATTATGCCACAATGGAAATACCACGTCTCATGTCCAACTCAAGCATGCTGGATCAGGACCGTCCTGCCGCTCCTGAATCCCAAACCACGAACGAGCCAAACGAGTCGTTTGGCGACATCCTCTCCCAGTACGAGCAATCGCATAGCCATCGCACGCAAACCGATCAAGGCGGCAAGCAGCTCGAAGGCACGGTGGTTGCAGTGACCGGGGAGAGCGTTTTTCTCGACATCGGCTTCAAGATCGAAGGCACGATTCCGGTAGCCGATTTCACCGCGACGGGCGACACGGTCAAGCCGGGCGACAAAATGCCGGTTTCGATCAAGGGTCGCGGCCAGGATGGCTACTACGAACTGTCGCGCATCAAGGTGGAGCGCCCCAGGGACTGGTCGAGCCTGGAGAACGCGTTCGCCTCGAAGGCGGCGATCGCGGGCACGGTGACCGGCGTGGTGAAGGGCGGACTGAGCGTGGACGTCGGGGTGCGCGCGTTCATGCCGGCATCGCGCAGCGGTACGCGCGACGCGGCGGAAATGGAAAAGCTGGTCGGCCAGGAGATCCGCGTCCGCATCATCAAACTGGACACCGCCGACGAAGACGTGGTGGTGGATCGCCGCGCGCTGCTCGAAGAGGAAGAGCGCTCGGCCAAGGAGCGCCGCTACAGCGAGGTGAAGGAAGGCGAGACGGTGCAGGGCACGGTGCGCAGCCTCACCGATTACGGCGCCTTCGTGGACATCGGCGGCGTGGACGCGCTGCTGCACGTGGGCGATATTTCCTGGGCGCGCATCGATAAGCCGGCGGACGTGCTGAAGGTGGGCGACCGGGTGGAGGCGCGGGTCCTCAAGGTGGATCCCTCCAAGCGGCGCATCTCGCTCGGCCTGAAGCAGCTTCAGCCGCATCCGTGGGACCTGGTGGCGGAAAAGTACAAGGTCGCCGAGCGGGTGAAGGGTTCGGTGACGCGGGTGACGGATTTCGGCGCCTTCGTGGAACTGGAGAAGGGCATCGAAGGGCTGATTCATCTGTCCGAGATGTCGTGGTCCAAGAAGGTTCGCAAGCCGGCCGACGTGGTGAAGCCGGGCGACCAGGTGGAAGTGGTAGTGCTCGGGGTCAATGCCGGGGAGCGGCGCATTTCGCTGGGGCTCAAGCAGGCGATGGGCGATCCGTGGGCGGAGGTGGCCGCGAAGCTGACGCAGGGCAGCACGGTGGAAGGGCCGGTAACCAGCATCCAGAAATTCGGCGCGTTCGTGCAGGTGGCCGAGGGTGTGGAAGGCATGGTGCACATCGGCGACATTTCGGCGGAGAAGCGGCTCAACCATCCGCAGGACGTGCTCAAGGTCGGGCAAGTGGTGAAGGCCATGGTGCTCGAAGTGGACACCGGCAAGCGGCGGCTGCGGCTGGGGATGAAGCAGTTGATCCCCACCAGCCTGGACGAGTACATCGCCGAGCACAAGGAAGGCGACGTGGTGACCGGGCGCATGACCGATGTCTCCGGCAACCGGGCCAAGGTGGAACTCGGCGAGGGCGTGTACGCGACCTGCCGGATCGGCGCGGAGACGGCGCCGGAAGAGGAAACGGCCACCGAGGGCAAGGTGGATCTTTCCTCGCTGACCTCGATGCTGCAGCAACGCTGGAAGGGCGGCGGCGCGGGCGCCGGGAAGGGCGAATCGGCGCGCAGCGGGCAGATTCGCAGCTTCCGCATCGCGCGGCTCGACGCCGGCGCGAAGAAAATCGAGCTGGAGTTGGCGTAAGGTGGCGTTTTCGCGGGGGCGGGCCGGGCGGCCTGCCTCCGGTATCCTTTTTGCGGGTTCGCCGGGATTCCGCGGCGCGGCGGCTTCAGTCCGCCGGTTCGGAAGTGACGACGGCGATCACCGGCTCTTTTTCGACGGGCAGGTAATCGCCGAAGCGCGCCAGCAGGGCGCCGTAGATGACGTGTCCGAACTGGGTGGCGCGCTCGGCGTGCAGCAGCCATACCAGGGGCATGAATTGAAGGGCCAGCACGCGGAACCACAGCCAGTACCACACCAGGGAGACCAGCACGCTCACCAGCAGCGTGCCGAGTCCGGTGAGGCGGCGTCTCACCACCAGCGCGAAGAGCACGCCCAGCAGGCTGTAGTTCACCAGGTAGAGGGCAATGCCGGAGGGCGTGGTCGAGGCGAATCCGCGGTGGATGCCGTCGCCCTTGAAGAACACCGTGGCCATGATGTTCATGGGGTTGAAGAAGCTGCGATGCATCCACATCGCGCTGATGCCCAGCCACACCAGCATCCAGAAGGCGGCGACCATGCCCGCCTGCAATCCAGCCAGCAGAAGGTCCTGTGTGCTTGCGGGGGAGGGTTTTCTCGCGGGCGCCATGTATTTCAGCCTATACTGACGGAAAGATCAAAGGCAAAGAGCGCTTCATGCGTCGCGTAGTCATTACCGGAATTGGTGCGGTCAGCCCGAACGGAATCGGGCGGGAATGCTTTTGGGCGGCCACGCGCAGCGGCCGCAGCGGCGTCGGGCGAATCAGACGGTTCGACCCGAGCGGCTACCAGGTTCAGGTGGCCGGCCAGGTACCGGAGGAGTTCGACGAGAAGCAGTACGTCGAAGTCAAGGACCGGCCGCACGTTTCGCGCGCGGTGCCGCTGGCCGCGGCCAGCGTGGCGGAGGCGATGGCGGATGCCGGGCTCGATCACAAGCGGATGAGCCGCGAGGAACTGCGCGAGATCGGGGTTCTGGTCGGCTCCGGCGGCGGCAGCCAGGATTTCACCGAGGAACAGTACCGCCTCTACTACTCGGGACATCAGAAGCAGTGCAGCGTGTACACCATCCCGACCGGGACGATCGGGACGCTGGCCAGCGAAGTCTCGATGCGGTTCGGGTTCAGAGGGCTGAGCCACATCGTCTCCACGGGCTGCACGTCGAGCACGGATGCCATCGGCTACGCCTTCCGGCACATCGGCATGGGGGTGCTGGATACGATGGTCGCGGGCGGCGTCGATTCGCCCATCGCGCCCCTGATCCTGCGCGGATTTCAGTTGATGCGCATCATGTCCACGCGCTGGAACCACGAGCCGGAGCGCGCCTCGCGGCCGTTTTCGCGCGATCGGGACGGTTTCGTGATCGCCGAAGGATCGTGGTTCTTCGTGCTGGAGGAAATGGAGCGGGCCAAGGCTCGCGGCGCGCACATCTACGGCGAGATCGCCGGGTACGGATCCACCTGCGAAGCCTACCACCGGGTGCGGCTGGAGGAGTGCGGCGAGGAACCGGCGCGCGCCATCGGGCTGGCCTTGAAAGAAGCCGGGATCGCGCCTGGCGACGTGCAGTACATCAACTACCACGGCACATCCACCGAACTGAACGACCGCATCGAGACGCGCGCGGTGAAACTGGCGTTCAACGGCCACGCCTACAAACTGGCCGGCTCGAGCGTGAAGAGTCTGATCGGCCACCCGCAAGGCGCCTGCGGAGCGGCCGGCATGGCCGCCACCCTGCTGGCGATGCGCGACGGCGTTCTGCCGCCCACGATCAACGTGGACGAGGCGGACCCGGAGTGCGATCTCGATTACATCACCGACATCGGGCGCCGGGCGCACATCGAGCATGCGGTGTGCAACTGCATCGCGTTCGGCAGCAAGAATTCCGCCCTGGTGCTGCGCCGTCCGCAGTAGCCGGAGGCGCGCGGGAAACAAACCGGCGAGCGCTCGGAGGATAACACCCGCCGGTTCCGGTCCGCGGTGCCGATGCGCCGCCGGACCACTCTTGGGGAGAAAGCCTCCCATTTCACACAGACGTCACAAAGGGGGAAACGGTTGCGCGGTGGGGGAGCCGGCGTCCCACACCGCCGCGGCGGCGAGGAACGTGTTGGCGTGCGCCCGCGCGGTCAATTCCAGCGGTTCGGCGTAGCCGCCGCCCAGCGTGACAGCCACCGGGATGGCGTGGCGCCGCGCGGTTTCGAAGACCATCCGGTCGCGGCGCAACAGCCCCGCGTGGGTGAGGGCCAGGCGTCCCAGGCGGTCCCCGGCGAGGGCATCCACGCCGGACTGGTACAGGAGCAGATCGGGGGAGAACTCGCGAACCGCGGGCAGGACACCCTGGAGCGCGGCGAGGTACTCCTCGTCGCCGGTGCCATCGGGCAGGGCGAGATCGACGGTGCTGGTCTGCTTGCGGAAGGGGAAGTTGTTGCGTCCGTGCAGGGAGGCGGTGAGGACGTTCGGGTCGCCGGCGAAGATGGCGGCGGTCCCGTCGCCCTGGTGGACATCGAGGTCGAGCACGGCGGCGCGGCGGAGGAGTCCTTCGCGGCGCAGGGCGAAGATGGCGACGGCGAGGTCGTTGAACACGCAGAAGCCCGAGCCTTCGCCGCGGAAGGCATGGTGGGTTCCGCCGGCGAGATTGCCGCCCCAGCCGCGTGCCAGCGCATCGCGCGCCGCCGCCAGGGTTCCGCCCACGCTGGCCAGGGTACGGCGCACCAGCGCGAGGGACCAGGGGAAGCCGATGCGCCGCATCGCGCGCGCATCCACGCTGCCGTCCAGGATGGAGCGGACGTAGCCGGGGTCGTGAGCCAGCGCGATGACTTCGGGGTCCGCCGGGGGCGCTTCGCGGAACTCGAAGCCAGTGTTAACCTCGAGTAACTGCCGTACCATAACGTACTTCCGCATGGGAAATTTATGTCCTTGTTCCAGAAGGACTTGGCAGTGATCCGTGGTGTAAACCATGCGCGGCATCGGGTACCTTGCAGCGGAGCGAATTTAACCTTTGGGAGCTTTCAGACGCTCCGTAACGCAGAGTACGATCTCCCCATGCAGACATTACTGGGGTTCATTCGCGATGAACAAGGCCAGGACCTGATCGAGTACACGCTCCTGATGGCCTTCGTTGCACTCGCTTCGGCAGCGCTCTTCATTGGTGCCGGCGGCAGTATCTCCGGCATCTGGACCGTAACCAACAGCCAGCTCGCCGCCGCCAACTCGTCGGCGTCCTAACCACCCATTTCCCGCCGGATCGCTTCGGCGATGCGTTCACTGAAGGTCTCGACGCGTTCGAGGTCGGGACCTTCCACCATGACGCGGGCCAGGGGTTCGGTGCCCGAAAACCGCACGAGCACTCGGCCGGACCCGGCGAACGCCTCTTCCACCAACCGGATCTCCTCGGCGACCGCCGGCAGTTCCGTCAGCGCCTTCTTCTCCTTCACGCGCACGTTCACCAGGCGTTGCGGATACACCTTGAGGTCGGCGGTGAGCTCGTCCAGCCCCATCCCGGCGCGGCGAGCGATTTCGAAGACGCGCAAAGCGGTGAGCATGCCGTCGCCGGTGGTAGCGTGCTCGCGGAAGATGACGTGGCCGGACTGCTCGCCGCCGAGCACCGCGCCGAGGCGGACCATTTCCTCGAGCACGTACTTGTCTCCGACGGGAGTGCGCACCATGCGCATGCCGCCGGCTTCGAGCGCCCGTTCCAGTCCGAGGTTTGCCATCACGGTGGAGACCACGGTATTGCCGGAGAGGTGGCCGGACTGCCTGAGGGCGCGGGCGCAGGCCAACAGCACGCCGTCGCCGTTGACGATGCGGCCGGTGGAGGAGACGAAGATGGCGCGGTCGGCGTCGCCGTCGAAGGCGACGCCGAAATCGGCGCCCTCGGCGAGCACAGCCTCGCGCGCGCGTTCCAGGTGAAGGGCGCCGCAGCCCAGGTTGATGTTGCGTCCGCTGGGTTCGGCGCAGATGGCGGTCACGGCGGCGCCGGCGCGGCGGAACAACTCCGGCGCCAGCCGGTAGCTGGCGCCGTTGCCGCAGTCGGCCACGATGCGGGCGCCGTCGAGCGAGGCGGTGAGCGTGCCCAGCAGGTACTCCAGGTAGAGCCGCTCGAGTTCGTGGTCCGTCTGGAGCGGCG
>JAFDVU010000017.1 GCA_018268835.1 Acidobacteriota bacterium
GACGGTCCCTGTACCGATTTCGGCGAACTGGCTCTGGGCCGCAACGTGCTGGTGGCGTTCATGCCCTGGCGCGGGTACAACTTCGAAGACGCCATCCTGGTCAGCGAAAAGCTGGTCAAGGAAGACTACTACACTTCGATTCACATCGAGGAGTTCGAAATCGAAGCCCGCGACACCAAGCTGGGGCCCGAGGAAATCACCCGCGACATCCCCAACATCGCCGACAGCTTCCTGCGCAACCTCGACGAGAGCGGGATCATCCGCATCGGAGCCACGGTGAAGCCGGGCGACATTCTGGTGGGCAAGGTCACGCCCAAGGGCGAAACCCAGCTTACCCCCGAAGAGAAGCTGCTCCGCGCCATCTTCGGCGAGAAGGCGGGCGACGTCAAGGACGCGTCGCTCTACTGCCCGCCGGGCATCGAGGGCACGATCGTCGATTGCAAAATCTTCTCGCGCAAGGGGCAGGAGAAGGACGAGCGCAGCAAGTCGATCGAGGAATCGCAGATCGCGCGCCTGCAGCGCAACCTGCTGGATGAAATCCGCATCCTGACCGACGAGCGCGCCAAGCGCCTGGCCAACCTGCTGGAAGGCAAGAAGCTGCTGGCCGACCTGCACGACGAAAAGACCAACAAGCGCCTGCTCAGCAAGGACAGCGAGCTGACGCGCGACCTGATCGAGAAGATGAAGTCGCGCGACCTCAAGCGCATGCGTCTTTCCAACAAGGATCCGCGGCTGAACGAACAGATCGACGAAATCGAAGAGATGACGTCGCGGCAGATCGCGGTGCTGGAAAAGATCACCGAAGAAAAGACCGCCAAACTGCGCAAGGGCGATGAACTGCCTCCCGGCGTGATCAAGCTGGTAAAGGTCTACATCGCGATGAAGCGCAAACTGAGCGTCGGCGACAAGATGGCCGGACGCCACGGAAACAAGGGTGTGATCGCGCGCATTCTGCCGGAGGAGGACATGCCGTACCTTCCCGACGGGACGCCGGTCGAAATCGTCCTCAATCCGCTGGGCGTTCCCAGCCGTATGAACGTCGGACAGATTCTCGAGACGCACCTGGGCTGGGCCGCCAAGGCGCTGGGCGTGCATTTTGCGACCCCCGTGTTCGACGGCGCCACCGAGCGTGAAATCAAGAAGTCGCTGGCCGATGCCAAGCTGCCCTCCTCCGGCAAGACCGTGCTGCACGACGGTATGACCGGCACGGCGTTCGAGCAGCCGGTGACCGTCGGCTACATCTACATGCTGAAGCTGAGCCACCTGGTGGACGACAAGATCCACGCGCGATCCATCGGACCGTACTCGCTGATCACCCAGCAGCCGCTGGGCGGCAAGGCGCAATTCGGCGGACAGCGCTTCGGCGAAATGGAAGTATGGGCGCTTGAAGCGTACGGCGCCGCATACATTCTGCAGGAACTGCTCACGGCGAAGTCCGACGACGTTTATGGCCGCGCCAAGATTTACGAGGCCATCGTGAAGGGTGAGGCCGCCATCGAGCCCGGCGTACCGGAATCGTTTAACGTGCTCATCCGCGAGTTGCAGTCGCTGTGTCTCGATGTGGAATTGATGAAGAAGCCGCGTGAAGTGCCGGATACGGCGCTGGCTGCGGATTAGGAAATTAGGGCCGCGGATGAACACGGATAAACACAGATGAAAACTGAGCCTGGCGTTGATCTGTGTTCATCCGTGTTCATCCGCGGCCGATTCAGATTTGTTGGGATTAGGAACTGGAGGCAACTTTGAGATCCTCTCCGTACGATCGGGCGAATTTGATCGCGGATTTCGATTCGATCCGCATTTCTCTGGCCTCTCCGGAAAAAATCCGGAGTTGGAGCCACGGCGAAGTCACCAAGCCGGAGACCATCAATTACCGGACCTTCAAGCCGGAGCGCGACGGCTTGTTCTGCGCCCGCATCTTCGGCCCCACCCAGGACTGGGAGTGCTTGTGCGGCAAGTACAAGCGCATGAAGCACCGCGGCGTCGTCTGCGATAAGTGCGGCGTCGAAGTCACCCTGGCTCGCGTCCGCCGCGAACGCCTCGGTCATATCGAACTGGCCAGCCCCTGCTCGCACGTGTGGTTCTTCAAGGGCCTGCCAAGCCGCATCGGCCACCTGCTGGATATCACCCTGCGCGAACTCGAGCGGGTGCTTTACTTCGAAGCCTACGTCGTGGTCGAACCCGGCGACGGCACCGGGCTTTCCTCCGGCGAAGTCATCACCGACGAACGCAAGCGCCAGTTGGACCAGGAGTTCCCCGGCAAGTACATCGCGATGATGGGCGCCGAGGGCATCAAGGAACTGCTCAAGAAGATCGACGTCGAGCATCTCAGCGAAGAGATTCGCGAGAAGATGAAGACCGAGCAGAGCCAGCAGAAGAAGCTGAAGCACGCCAAGCGCCTGCGGGTGGTGGAGAGCTTCCGCAAGAGCGGCAACAAGCCGGAGTGGATGATCCTGGACGTGATTCCGGTGATCCCGCCGGAACTGCGCCCGCTGGTTCCGCTGGATGGCGGCCGCTTCGCCACCAGCGATCTGAACGATCTCTACCGCCGCGTTATCAACCGCAACAACCGCCTGAAGAAGCTGATCGAGCTGCACGCGCCCGATGTGATCGTGCGCAACGAGAAGCGCATGCTGCAGGAGGCGGTGGACGCGCTGTTCGATAACGGCCGCCGCGGCCGCGTGCTGCGCGGCGCCAACAACCGGCCGCTCAAGTCGCTTTCCGATACCCTCAAGGGCAAGCAGGGCCGTTTCCGCCAGAACCTGCTCGGCAAGCGCGTGGATTACTCCGGCCGTTCGGTCATCGTGGTCGGGCCCGATCTCAAGCTGCACCAGTGCGGCCTGCCCAAGAAGATGGCGCTCGAACTGTTCAAGCCCTTCATCTATCACCGGCTCGAACAGCGCGGCCACTGCACCACGATCAAGCAGGCCAAGGAACTGGTCGAGCAGCAGGATCCGGTGGTGTGGGACATTCTCGAAGAGGTCATCAAGGACCACCCGATTCTGCTCAACCGCGCTCCCACGCTGCACCGGCTCGGCATCCAGGCGTTCGAGCCCGTACTGGTGGAGGGCAAGGCGATCAAGATTCACCCGCTGGTCTGCACCGCGTTCAACGCGGACTTCGACGGCGACCAGATGGCGGTCCACATCCCGCTCTCGCCCGAAGCGCAGATCGAAGCGGCGACCCTGATGCTTTCGGCCAACAACATCCTGTCCCCGGCGCACGGCGGCCCCATCGCCATCCCGACCCAGGACATGGTGCTGGGCTGCTACTACCTGACCAAGGCGCGCCCCGGCTCCAAGGGGGAAGGCCGCACCTTCGCCAGCATCGACGACGTGCTGATCGCGCTCGAAATGGGCGAGGTCGAAACCCTGACCCCGATCAAGCTGCGCTATACCGGCCGCGTGATCGACCTGGTGCACGCCTTCGACAGCCAGAACGTGCTACATACCGAGCCCATCGAGTTCATCAAGCAGTACATGGAGACGACCGTCGGCCGCGTGATCCTCAACGACGCGCTGCCGCAGGATATGCCCTTCATCAACGGCTTGTTGAAGAAGAAAGGCCTGGGCCAACTGGTGCAGTACTGCTACCTGAAGTTCGGTCTGCAGGTGACGGTGGGGATGCTGGATGAGGTGAAGAACCTCGGGTTCCTGTACGCCACCCGCGCGGGTATTTCGATCGGCATCGACGACATGGTGGTGCCGGGCGAGAAGGCCGGCCTGGTGAAGGACGCCGAATTGGAAGTCCGGACGGTGGAGAACCAGTATCAGGACGGCGCCATCACCCACGGCGAGCGGTACAACAAGATCATCGAAATCTGGAGCAAGGTCACCGAGAAGGTGTCCGACGAAATGTTCCAGGCGATGGAAGAGGACGACCGCACCGGCCGCTACCTCAACCCGATTTACATCATGGCCGACTCCGGCGCGCGCGGTTCCAAACAGCAGATCCGCCAGCTCTCCGGTATGCGCGGGCTGATGGCCAAGCCCTCGGGCGAGATTATCGAAACCCCGATTACGGCCAACTTCCGCGAAGGCCTGAACGTGCTGCAGTACTTCATCTCGACACACGGCGCCCGCAAGGGTCTGGCCGACACCGCGCTCAAGACCGCCGACTCGGGGTACCTGACCCGCCGCCTGGTGGACGTGGCGCAGGACGTAATCGTGAGCGAGAACGACTGCGGCACCGGCGAAGGCATCTACGTGGAGCCGATCATCGAATCCGGCGAAATCATCGAGCCGCTGCGCGACCGCATCGTGGGCCGCGTGGCGCTTGAAGATCAGAAGGATTACGAAGGCAACATCATCGTCGGCATCAACCAGGAGATCACCGAGGATCTGGCGGCGGCGATTCAGGCGGCCGGCATCGAGCGCGTCAAGATCCGCTCCGTGCTGACCTGCGAATCGAAGCGCGGCGTTTGTGTGGCGTGCTACGGCCGCAACCTGGCCACCGGCCGGCTGGTGGAGCGCGGCGAGGCGGTGGGCGTGATCGCGGCGCAGTCGATCGGCGAGCCCGGCACGCAGCTGACGATGCGTACATTCCACATCGGCGGCACCGCCAGCCGTATCAGTGAGCAGTCCACGCAGGACGCCAAGAGCGACGGTTTCGCCCACTACATCGGCATCCAGACGGTGCGCAGCAAGAACGGCGAACTGATCGCGATG
Organism: Acidobacteriota bacterium; assembly: GCA_018268835.1. GTDB lineage: Bacteria > Acidobacteriota > Terriglobia > Bryobacterales > Bryobacteraceae > Solibacter. Next base: position 4,668 of record JAFDVU010000017.1, read on the forward strand.
AACCGCAACGGCATCATGGCGGTGTGGGACGAGAAGAACCGCGAAAAGGAACGCTACCCGGTCGTATACGGCGCGCGCATCCTGGTGGAGGACGGCGCTCCGGTCAAGAGCAACCAGATCCTGCTCGAGTGGGATCCGTACACTTTCTCGATCCTGACCGAACTGAGCGGCGTGATCCACTTCAAGGACCTGACCGACGGGCTCACGTTGCAGGAGCAGGTCGACGAAGTCACCGGTATGAGCCAGCTTGTCGTCACCGATTCCCCGGACGAGAAGCGGCAACCGGCCATCGAAGTCCGGCCCGAAGCCGGTACCGCCTCGCGCGGCGAGAAGAAGAAGTACCTCATGCCGACCCACGCCCACCTCATGGTGCACGACGGGGAAGAGGTGCACGCGGGCGACGTACTGGCGAAGATCCCGCGCGAAACCACCAAGACCAAGGACATCACCGGCGGTCTGCCGCGCGTCGTGGAACTCTTCGAAGCCCGCAAACCGCGCGAAACCGCCATCATCGCGGAGATTAACGGCCAGGTGAAGTACGGCGAAGTCACCAAGGGCCAGCGAAAGATCTACGTCGAAGGCGAAGACGGCGAGAAGCGCGAGTACTCGCTGCCCCGCGGTGTCCACATCAACGTCCAGGAAGGCGAGCGCGTCAAAGCCGGCGAGCCGCTGATGGACGGTCCGCGCAACCCGCACGACATTCTCGACGTGCTCGGTGAAAAGGAACTGCAGAAGTACCTGGTCAACGAGATTCAGGAAGTCTACCGGTTGCAGGGTGTCAACATCAACGACAAGCACCTCGAAGTCATCTCCCGCCAGATGATGCGCTGGGTGAAGGTGGAGGATATCGGCGATACCGAGTTCCTTCCCGAAGAGGTGGTGGACAAGTTCAAGTTCCGCGCCGAAAACCAGAAGGTGCTCGAAGCCGGCGGCCGTCCCGCGCAGGGCAAGGCCGTGCTGCTGGGCATCACCAAGGCGTCGCTTTCCACCGACAGCTTTATCTCGGCGGCGAGCTTCCAGGAGACCACGCGCGTGCTCACCGAAGCCGCCATCAACGGCAAGGTGGACTACCTGCGCGGCCTCAAGGAGAATGTCATCATGGGCCGCCTGGTTCCGGCCGGCACCGGCATGGAGTACTACCGGCAGGTGAAGATCGCGGGCGAGGACGTGGTGGAAGAACCGCCGGTGGAAGTGCCGCTCGAATCCATCCCCGGTTACGAAGAGGAGACGGGCCTGCGCTATGCCGGCGGCCTCCCCGAGGATACCGGCGAGGAATCGCTGGCCGAGTAACACCGCTTAACCAAGGCAAAAGCCGCCGCCGCGCTCCAAGCGTGGCGGCGGCTTTGCTATTTTAGGAAGAGAGTTATTCCATGGCTGCCGGCACACAGATCCGCGCGAGCGAATACCTGGCCACGAACTACCGGCCGGATCGCGAGTACCTTGGCGGCGAACTTCTGGAGCGCAACGTGGGTGAATACGATCACGCCCGTCTGCAGACCGAAATTGCATTCTACTTCCGTGCCCGTTTGGCCCAGTGGGGTCTCCGCGCCGTGGTCGAGCAGCGCGTTCAAGTGGCGCCAGACCGCTTCCGCGTGCCGGACGTCTGCCTGACCGCTGCCGCGCATCCCGAGCAGATCTTCCGCAAGCCGCCCTTCGCCTGCATCGAGGTGCTCTCCCCCGAAGACCGCCTCTCCGAGATGCAGGAGCGCGTCCAGGACTACCTCGGGTTCGGCGTGCCCTACGTCTGGATTGTCGATCCCGCGACGCGCAAGGCGTGGCGTTGCACCACGACTGCCATGCAGGAAGTCGCCGAACTGCGCACCGAAAACCCCGAGACAGTTGTTCCCGTGGCCGAGTTGTTCGAGGACTGAGTCGCCGGAGCCGCGACTTACTCCTCAACCTTCCTGATTGACTAACTGAATCAGCGCCTGGATATACCCGAAGCAGTAGGCGAACGCCTGTGCGTGGCCGGCGTCGCCCTGGATGGTCGGGACGTGGTCCGGCATCAGCATCCCGTCGTACCCAACCTCCTTATATACCCGCGCCGCCCGGATGAAATCCACGTCCCCGTTATCCGGGAATGTTTCCTGGAAATCGCCGAATCCGCCCCTGATATTGCGGAAATGCACGTTGAAAATCCGGCCGCGCGAGCCGAAATACCGGATGACGTCGTAGATCTCCCGGCCCGGCTCTTTCAGCATCTCCGATACCGTGCCCTGACAGAAATTCAATCCATGATACGGACTGTTGCTCAGCGCCACGAACTTTTTCAGCCCGTCCACGCTGCCCAGGGCGCGGTGTACGCCGCGGTACCCCTGCGGTTCCGGCATTCCCGGATCGTGCGGGTGGCACGCCATCCGCACCTTGTGCTCCTCCGCCACCGGAATCACCCGCTGGACGAAGTAGCCGATCCGCTCCCACGCCGCGTCCAGGCTCACCGGACCCGCCTCGGTCGGCTTGTCCCTGTCGGGCGAGTCCGCGTAGCGCCACGTGGAATACATCGCCCCGCCGCGTCCCGGCGTCGGACGGGTCCGCACCACCCCCAGGATCGACATGTTGTACTTGAGCGTCCGTATCCCGGCCTCCGAAGCGTTGCGGATCATGCGGCAGATGTCGTCAATCTCACGGTCGCGCTCCGGGCTCTTACCGAGCATGATGTTGGGGTTCTCCGAGCGCGTGATATAGCTGGAACTCAAGGGCAGCGGCAGCGCCTCGAGTTGGATTCCGAACGATTCCACGTGCTCGCGCCTGCGCTTCAGCCCATCCACGCTCCAGTTCTCGTCGAGTTTCGCCGAGGGCAGGCGCCCGCAGATTTGACTGACGCCGAAGGCGGCCATCGTCCGCAGGATGTCATCGCTATCGCCGTGCTGCGTCCCCAGCCGGAGTTTCGACGGCTTCGCCGCCGCCCGCACCCCCTGCGGTTCAACCGTTCCCGCCGCCGCGAGGGCGGCCGATGCCTGCAAGAATCGCCTGCGATCCATAGGCTACAGTCTATCCGAAGCGCCGCCACCCGATCAGGGCCGCATCCCCCCTCTTTTGGGTTAATGGCGAATGAACCGCGAGTCATGCGATCATAGGGAGTACGTGGCGCCAGGCCTGTAGAGAGGTCGTTTGAAGAGGTTCTTACTCGTCAGCAGTTTTCTGGTTCTTTTGCTTCCGGCATTTACTTCCCCGATGGCCGTAGTCGTTTTGAATACGGCGGGCTGGTCTTCGGGACGTTTGCCCGCCGATTGGATGATCAAGGTCAACCACGGCAGGCCGGAACTCTCCGTGTGCGGCGATGCCGGCAGTTGCCTGCACCTGAAGAGCGTCGCGTCTTCCTTCGGACTCGAACACCGTGTCGATGTCGACCCGGCCCAAACCCCGTGGCTCTCGTGGAAGTGGAAAGTGACCCGCCTTCCGGCGGGGGGCGACTTCCGCCGCGCCTCCTCGGACGACCAGGCGGCCCAGGTTCTCGTGGCCTTCGAGGACAAGCGCATCCTCACCTACATCTGGGATTCCACCGCGCCCAAGGGCGCCATGCAGAGCGCGAGCAACATTCCCTTCGTCCACATCTTTGCCGTGGTCTGCCGCTCCGGCGCGACCGAGGCCAACGAGTGGCTGAACGAACTGCACAACGTCGCCGCCGATTACGAACGCGCCTACGGCAAGGCCGCCCCGCGGGTGAAGGGGTTGCGCCTCCAGATCAATTCCCAACACACCGGCACCGTCGCTGAGAGCTACTTCGGCGAGGTCGCCTTCCGCAGCACGCCTCAGTGATGATCCTGGTAACCGGTGGAACGGGCTTTATCGGGGCCCATCTCCTGGAGCGTCTGGCCGCGATGGGCCAACCGGTGCGCGCGCTGGTGCGGCGCCGCGCCACGCTTCCCTCCGGCGTCGAACCGGTTCACGGCGACCTGGTCACCGGCGAAGGCATCGCCGAGGCCGTTTGCGGAGCCGATACCGTGATCCATCTCGCGGGCGTGACCAAGGCGTTGCGCACCGCCGACTACTACGCCGGCAACGCGCAAGCCACCCGCAACCTCGCCCAGGCCCTTGCCGGACGGCCCGTCCGCTTTGTTCACGTCAGTTCCCTGGCCGCCATCGGACCCTCCCCCGACGGCACGCCGGTGGGCGAGAATGCGATCCCCCACCCGCCCGTCACCTACGGTAAATCCAAGCTCGCGGCCGAGCGGGCCGTGCGCGAAATCACCCCCGACGCGGTCATCGTGCGCCCGGCGGTGGTCTACGGACCACGCGATACAGACGTCTTCCAGTTGCTCAAGTCCGTCTCGCGCGGCATCGTCGTAGAAATCGCGGGCGGCGAGCGCTTCTTCAGCGCCATCTATGTGAAGGACCTGGTGGAAGGCGTGCTGGCCGCGGTCCGCTCTCCGCGCGCTCCCGGACGCGACTACTTCCTGGCCCACCCCAAGCCGCTCTCCTGGCGCGACCTCTCCGGAGCCGCCGCGCGGATCATGCGCCGCGTTCCGCGCGTCCTCGCCATCCCATTCCCGGTTGCCCTGGCGGTGGGCGCGTGCGCCGAAGCCGCGGCGCGCCTCACCGGCAAGCCCGGGATCATCTCGCGCGAAAAGGTCCGCGAGGCCCGGTTCCCGTTCTGGACCTGCGACCCCGCGCGCGCCACCGCCGAACTAGGCTTCACCGCGCCAACCGCGATCGAGGCCGGCCTGGCCGAGACCCTCGCCTGGTATAAGGAGGCTGGATGGCTGACGTATTGACGGCCCGCGCGACGGCCGCCGACACCCGCTTCTGGGCCGTGGACAAGGTGATCCTGACCTACTTCGCCTTCTCGGTGGCGATGCTGCTCGGCTGGTGGAGCAGGATACCATACGCCCCGGCGCTGCTCGCCGCCAACCTCGCCGGCGGGGCGCTGATTGTTTTCCAGGCGAAGCGGCCGAATCCGACATCCTGGATCTTCCGGAACTGGTACCCCCTTCCGTTCGTAGCTTCCTGTTACAAGGAAATGGCGCTATTCATCCCCGCCGTGCGCGCCACGGATGCCGACGGCGCGCTCGCCGGCCTCGATTACCGCATCTGGGGCGCGAACCCCACAGTTTGGCTCGAGCGCTGGCACCACCCCGCCTTTACCGAATTTCTGCAGGCGGTCTACACCCTGTTCGTGCCCGCGGTGCTTTACGTTGCGTGGCTGCTCTGGCGGCAGCGCAAATACCAGGATTTTCAGTACTACGCGTTCCTGATTGCGCTCGGCTTCCTGGTGTCCTACCTCGGCTACCTGGCTGTGCCGGCGCGCGGCCCCCGCTTCCTGCTCAAAGACCTCCAGCACTTTCCGCTTCAGGGCCTATGGCTCTTTCGAGGCATGCAGCACATGCTGGACACGCTCGAATCGGCTCATTACGACTGTTTTCCCAGCGGTCACACGGAACTTACCATCCTGGCGTGGTGGGGCAGCCGAATGGTCTCCGGACGGCTGTTCCGGGTCTATTTTGCCTACACTCCGTGCATCATTTTTGCTACAGTTTATCTTCGATACCACTATACGGTCGACCTGCTGGGCGGAATCGTCACGGCCGCGTGTTTGATTTTGGCTTCACCCGGGTTGTACAAAAATCTGTCTCAAGGGGCGTAGCGTTTGGCAGGCATTGAGATCACAGCGGTCGACGGTAAGAAGGCGCTAAACGAGTTCGTGGAGTTCCCTTTCACGCTCCTGCGCCATGAGGCGAACTGGGTACCGCCGTTACGGATCGCAGTGAAGGAACTCCTCGACCGCCGCAAGCACCCTTTCTACGCTGAAGCTGAAGCCGAGTTCTTTCTGGCCCGCCGCGAGGGCCGCGTGGTGGGCCGCATCGCCGCCATCTTCAACCGCGCCCACAACCGCTTCCACGAAGAGGAGGCCGGTTTCTTTGGCTTCTTCGAATCCGAGAACGATGCTGAAATCGCCCGCGCGCTGCTCGCGCAGGCACGTTCCTGGCTCACCGCGCGCGGCGTCAAGGTCATCCGCGGCCCCGTCAACCCCTCCACCAACTACGAGTGCGGTCTGCTGGTCGAGGGGTTCGACTCCGACCCCATGGTCATGATGACGTGGAATCCGCCGTACTACGCTGCTTTGCTGGAGCAAGCCGGCCTGATCAAAGCCAAGGACCTGCTGGCTTATCTCAGCAACGCCAACACCATCAGCACTGAAAAAATCGGGCGGGTTGCCGACAAAGCCCTGTCATCAAACGGTGTGCGGGTACGTCCCATCAACATGAAGGATTTCGAGGCCGATGTCGCGCGTGTCTGGGAGGTCTACGACGCGGCCTGGGCCCGCAACTGGGGATTTGTCCCCATGAGCCGCGAGGAATTCTTTCAAATGGGCAAGGAAATGAAGATGATCCTGAAGCCCGACCTCGTCCTGCTCGGCGAAAACGAAGGCAAGGTAATCGGCTTCGCCCTCGCGCTCCCCGACGTCAATCAGGCGCTGAAGCGCGCCCGCGGCCGGCTGCTCCCCACGGGCATCATTAAAATCCTGTATTATCAACGTTTGATCAAAAATGTACGGGTCCTTGCGCTCGGCGTAGTCGACGAGTACCGAGCCAGCGGTCTCGCGGCAGGGTTTTACGCGACTTTGGTGCGTAATGCCCGTAAACTGGGCTATGGCGACTGCGAGATGTCCTGGATTCTTGAAGACAACGTGCTCATGAATCGCTCGCTAGAAGCGATGGGGGCACGGCGCTATAAAACCTATCGAATTTATGAATGGAACTGAGGACCATGCGCGTATCGACTAGCGACATCACCGGAAGAAAAAAAGCAAGCGGCTCGAACGATATCTTCGAGAAGTGCCGCAATTTCACTCGTCCGAGTGATCTTCAGGCCGCTGGGCTCTACATGTACTTCGAGGTGTTCGGCGATCGCGAAGGCTGCGGGGCCGGCGAAATCCGCATGGGCAAGCGCAAGGTGCTCATGTTCGGTTCCAACGATTACCTCGACCTCATCAACCATCCCAAGGTCAAGGAAGCCGCCATCGCCGCACTGAAGAAATACGGCAGCGGCTGCAGCGGATCCCGTCTTCTCAACGGCACCCTCGACCTGCACGTCCGCCTCGAAGCCGAACTCGCCGAATTCGTCCACAAGGAAGCCGCCATCATCTTCGGCACCGGTTTTCAGGCCAATTACGCGACCCTGAGCGCCCTCACCGAGAAGGGCGATGTGCTCATCTGCGATCACAACCTGCACGCCTCGCTGGTTGAAGGCGCGCTACGCTCGCCCGCCCGCACGGTCCGTTTCCGCCACAACGACATGGACCACTTCGAGCGCTGCCTGGAAAACTGTCCGCCCGACGAGAAGATCTTCATCATCAGCGAAGGCGTGTTCAGCATGGAAGGCGACATCGCCGACCTGCGCGGCATCCTCAAGGTGGCCAAGCCTTACGGCGCGCGCACCTACGTGGATGAAGCGCACGGCATCGGCGTGCTCGGGCCGACCGGCGCCGGCGCAGCCGAACACCTGGGCGTGCTCGACGAGATCGATATCGTCATGGGCACCTTCTCCAAATCGCTGGCCAGCGTCGGTGGTTTCATCGCTGGTGAGAAGGCGGTCATCGATTACCTCAAGCACACCGCGCGCCCGTTTGTATTTTCGGCCAGCCTTCCGGCGGCCAGCGTCGCCGCCGTCGCCCAGTCGCTGGCCATCATGCGGAAGGAGCCCGAGCGCCGCAATCATCTCCTGCAGATCGCCTCGCTGTTGCGCACCGAACTTCGCTCCGCCGGGTTCAACGTGCTCGACGGTGAGACTGCCATCGTTCCGGTGGTCATCCAGGAAGAGCTCGATCTCTGCCGCCTCTGCAAGGCGCTGCTCGAAGAGGGCATCTACATCAACCCGGTGCTGCGGCCGGCGGCCGCGCAGAATCTGCTGCGCATCTCCTGTACCGCGGCGCACAACGAAAAGCACGTGGACCGTCTGGTGACGACCCTGGTCCGCGTCGCCAACGACCTCGGCATCGAACGCTAGCCAGTCTGGACAATCTGGACGCCGCGACCCGGTCCGGTCCTGCTATGCTCAGGACAAGATGTACCTCAGAAGGGTATTCCGCTGGGCCGCGGGCGGCGTTGTTTGTCTTGGCGCGGTCTACGCCTTCCAGCGCCCCTTCCGCCAGTTCCACGGCGTTGAGTACTACAGTTTCGAACTGCCCCCGGGCTGGCAGGAGAAAACCGAGTTCGCCTTCGCCCGGCTGATGTTTCCGCCCGGCCCCCTCAACGGCTACCGCGGGCGCGACGCCGACTGGCACGACGGCATCTCGCTCTGGACCCAGGACTACCCGCGCGCCGACCGTCACTTCTCCCAGGCCGTCCGCCGCCTCACCCGCGTCCACATTCGCAGCGCCGAGCAACCCGTCAACCTCGAAGAGGGCGACGCCTACGACTGGCCGTGGCTCTACGCCGTCCAGGTGGGAGAATGGGGACTCACCGACCGGCAGGGCCAGTTGCTCCGCGAGTATTGCCTCCGCGGCGGCTTCTTCATGGCCGACGACCTTCACGGTGACGCCGAATGGTACGAGTTCGAGAGCCGTATCCGCAAGGCGTTCCCCGAATACACCATCCGCGAAATCCCCGACGACGACCCCATCTTTCACACGGTCTACGATCTCAACGAGCGCTACCAGGTCCCGGGGCAGGCCCACCTGCGCCTCGGCTACAAGAACGGCCCCACCGGCAAAGGCGCGCACTGGCGCGCCATCTACGACGACAAGGGCCGCATCCTGGTCGCCATCTCTTACAATTCCGATATCGGTGACGCGTGGGAGTTCGCCGACGACGCCTGGTACCCGTCGCGATTCTCCGACCTCGCCATGCGGCTCGGCGTCAACTATATCATCTACTCCATGACCCACTAGGCGCTAGCGCCGTGAGTTACTCTCTTGCTATGAACCGCCGTTCGTTTCTCAAGGCTTCCGCCGCCGCGCCCCTGCTCGCCGCTCCCGCCGCCGGCGCCCCCGTCACGCCCCCCGCCTCTGACGAGTGGGTGAAGCCCGTCTTCAACCTGCACGCCAAGATCTCCACGCCCGTCAAAATCGCCTCGATCGAACTGCTCCGCTCCGGCAAACAGTTCTTCCTCCGCACGCGCTCCACGGACGGCGCCGAGGGCTTCATCCTCACCAAGGACATGGAGGACTTCGTCCCCATCCTGCAGCACCGCGTGATTCCGCATTACATCAACAAGGACGCGCGCGACCTCGAAAGCCTGGTGGACCAGGTCTACATCGCCAACTACAAACTCTCCGGCCAGGCGTTCTGGTGCCCCGTCGCGTACGTGGAGCAGAGCCTCTTCGATTTACTGGGCAAGACGGTGCACAAGAGCGCCAGCGAACTCATGGGCGGACCGCTGCGCAAGGAGATCCCCGTCTATCTCTCCGGCTCCGGACGGGACACCACCGCCGAAGAAGAGGTCGGGGTCTACGAGCGCGGAGTCGAAGAGACCGGCGCCAAGGCGGTGAAGTTCAAAATCGGCGGGCGCATGAGCGGCAACAAGGATAGCTACCCGGGCCGCACCGACAGGATTTTCGAACTCGCCGCCAAGAGCCTCGCCGGCAAAGTCACCCTCATGGCGGACGCCAACGGCAGTTACTCCGCCGCCAAGGCCATCGAAGTCGGCAAGCGCCTGGAAGAGATGAACTACCTCTGGTTCGAAGAGCCCTGCCCGTGGGAAGAAAAGGGCGAAATGCAGAAGGCCAAGCAGGCGCTGAAAATCAAAATCGCCTTCGGCGAACAGGACTCCAGCCTCTGGATGTTCCACTGGCTCATCGAAAACAAGATCATCGACGTGGTGCAGCCCGACCTGAATTACAACGGCGGTTTCACACGCGCCGCGCGCGTCGCGCGCATGGCCCGCAACGCCGGCAGCCTGTGGATCTGCCCCCACAACACGCAGACCGGCGCGGCCAGCGTGAACATTCTGCACTTCGCCGCCACCACGCCCAACATCGGCCCCTGGATGGAATACGTCCACCGCAGCGAGCCGAAACCGGAGTCGTGGTACACGCCGAACTTCCGCATCCGCAACGGAGCCATTCCTTTGCCCACGGGTCCCGGCCTGGGCCTCGAGTTCGACCCCGAGTTCGTGAAGAAGGCAGCCAAAGTGGTGTGAGGCGCGCGTTCTCCCGGCCCGCGGTTTTTTGATAGCATCGCTCCATGCTTCACCGGCGCGACCTCCTCAGAGCCTCCGCGGCCCTCACCGCCGCCTCCTACAGCCGCATCCTCGGAGCCAACGACCGCATCCGCCTCGCCGGCCTCGGCGTCGGCGGACGCGCCACCTACCTGCTGACCCTCGCCTCCAAGGCCGAGAACACCGAAATCGCCGCGGTCTGCGACGTCTCCGAGCCGCGCCGCCTCGCCGCCAGGGAGAAGTTCGCGCCCGCCGGCAAGGATTACCTCGACTACCGCGAAGTCCTGCAACGCAGCGATATCGATGCCGTCGTCATCGGCGCGCCCGACCACTGGCACGTGCCCATGACGATCGACGCGGTGCAGGCCGGCAAAGACGTTTACGTCGAAAAGCCGATCTCGCACACCATCGCCGAAGGCGAGCGCGTCGAGAAGGCGGTGCTTGCCTCCAGGCAGGTCGTGCAGGTCGGCTACCAGCAGCGCAGTTGGCCCCACTTCATCCAGGCCCGCGAAATCATCGCCTCGGGCAAACTCGGGCAGGTCACGCTGGTCCTCACCTCGTGGTATCAGGACTACGTCATCAACATGCAGAGCGCGCCCGCGATCGACGCGTCCAAAATCGACTGGAAGCGCTTCCTCGGTTCCGCGCCAGACCAGACCTTCGATGCTCTCCGCTACACCCGCTGGCGCTGGTTCTGGGATTTCGGCGGCGGCCATCTCACTGACCTCTTCTCCCACTACGGCGACGTCGTCCAGTGGTGCCTCGGCCAATCCGCGCCGCTTACCGCGCAGGCCGCCGGCACCCGCTACGCCATTCCGCAATTCGAGTGCCCGGACACCATCAACGCCGCCTGGAATTATCCTGGTTTCACTATGGTCTACAACGGCGCGCTCAACGGGTCTCTCGACGGCGGCAACATCATCTTCCGCGGTCACCTTGCCACCATGAAGCTCAACCGCGACGGCTTCGGGGTGTACCCGGAGGGCAAAGTCCGCCGCGAACTCACCACGTGGCCGCAGCCCGAACTCTCCGCCGCCTCGGCGGCCGACGGCACCATCGTCCACATGCAGAACTTCCTCGACTGCGTGCGCTCCCGCAAAGCGCCGAACGCCGGAATCCAGACCTCGGTTGCCATCGCCCGCGCCGCGCACCTGGCCAACACCGCGTATCGGGCCGCCACCATCTGGAAAGCGTAATCGTTGGTACCACCCCCGGCGCTCTGGTACCGCCGCCCGCACTCCTGTCGGTGCATCTCCTTGCACTCACGCGGCGCTTCCATTAGCATTGACCTGTTACAACGAAAGAGGACACGATGCAGAAACTCGTCACCCTCGCCTTCCTTGCCGCATCACTGCTTCCTGCGCAGAGCAACAACCCCAACCAGCCCACCTGGTGGGCCAAATATCAGACCCTGCTTAATGGCGCCGATAAGAAAGCAGGCACAACATCCGCGCTCGCCGCCGGCGCCAATGCCGACGCCTCCAACGAGTGCGGTCCGCAGAGCGAGACCTACCTTACGATTAATCCCTCCGCCCCCTCCAATCTCGCCGCCGGATCCAACGAAATCTACCGCCTTTCCATGCGCGGCTACTACTCCTCCGACGCCGGCAGCACCTGGGGTGCCGTCGATCTACCCCTCCCGCCCGCTATCGGCAAGAACGGCATCCGGTTCGGCTCCGACCCCTCCCTCGCCTTCGACACCCGCGGCAACGTTTACTATTCCTATATCGTCGTCTTCTTCAGCAACGGCAACGGCATCAACGGCACCGAAATGGCCGTCGCCAAATCCACCGACGGCGGTCGGACCTACCCCACCGCCACCTACTTCTCTTTCTCCGGCGGCAGTGACCATTTCAACGATAAGCCCATGATCGCCACCGACACCAATCCCGCCAGCCCCTTCCGCGACCGCATCTACGTCGCCTGGGACGCGGCCAGCGGCGGCTCCGCCGGCGGCGGCATCCGCGTGGCATCTTCCTCCGACGGCGGCGCCACTTTCAGCATCACCCGCGCCGACGATCCCTCCGGTCCCGGCCGCGCCATCGGCGCCGTCCCCTTCACCGGACCCAACGGCGAACTCTACGTCGCCTGGAACGACTACGCCGCCAACACCATTGCCTTCAACCGCTCCTTCGACGGTGGCGCCACCTGGGACCGGCAGCGCGTCGTCGCCCCCAAGCACATCCCCTTCGATATCGCCATCCCCGCCGAGAGCTACCGCGGCGCCTTGGTCTACCCAAGCTGCGCCGCCGACCGCTCCACCGGCCCCCACCGCGGCCGCCTCTACTGCTCCTGGATGGACGTCAACTCAGCCGGCAACACCGACATCCTCGTCGCCTACTCCGACGACCATGGCCAGTCCTGGTCGACCCCACTCCCCGCCACCGACCAGCTCTTCCAACCCGTCGATCGCTTCAATCACTGGCTTGCCGCCGACCCCGTGACCGGCGACGTCAACGTGTCTTTCTACGACACCCGCAACGACACCACCGGCTCGCGCTATATGACCGACATCTACTTCAGCCAGTCCACCAACGGCGCCATGTCCTGGTCGCTGCCCAACATCCGCGTCAGCAGCGTCAGTTCCAACGAGCACGATTGCGGCGGCGTCTTCCCGTGCGCCGGCATCGACTACGGCAACCAGCAGGGCGATTACGCCGGACTCGCCTCCTACGGCGGCGTCTCCCATCCCGTTTGGACCGACAGCCGCCGCCAACTCACCCCCTCCACCGGCTGCCGCAATAACCTCACCATGGAAGAGGTCTTCACCTCCACCGTGAGCCGTAAGTGAAGCTCGTCTCCCAAAACCCCGCCACGATGAGAATTCCCGGGGAACAGATCTCCGCAATCTGCGTCTAACCCTGAGTGGAAACGCTCCTTCAGGACCTCAAGCAGTCGCTGCGCGCCTTCGGCAAGAGCCCCGGATTCACCCTCGCCGCGGTGGCAGCCCTCACCCTCGGGATCGGAGCCAACACCGCCATCTTCTCGGTGGTCAACAGCGTCCTGCTCAAGCCCGCCCCGTTTCCCGACCCGGACCGCATCGTCTTCTTCATGAACACTTCGCCGGAGGGCTCCGGCCGCGGCGCGTCTCCCGCCAAGTTCCAGCACTGGCGCGAACAGACCGACGTGGTCGAGGACGTCTCCGCGTTTCGTACCGGCGTCGTCAATCTCACCGGAATCGGTTTCCCGGAGCAACTTCGCTCAGCCCAGGTCAGCGCCGACTTCTTCCGTCTGTTCGGCGCGACACCGTTGCGCGGACGCACCTTCTCCCCCGAAGAGGACCTCCCCGGCGGCGACAAGGTCGTGCTTCTCAGCTACGCCTTCTGGAACCGCCGCTTTGCCGCCGACCCCGCGATCGTCGGCAAGAGCATTCAGATCGGCGGCGCGCCCTACCAGGTGATCGGCATCGTGAATCGCGATTTCGATTTCCGCGACTTCGGGCCGGCCACCGATGTCTTCGTCCCCTTCCAACTCGATCCTCGGCCCACCGACCAAGGCCACTACTTCCAGGCCGCCGGACGCCTCAAGCCCGGGGTCACCCTCGAGCAGGCCCGCGCCCGCATCAAGCTCTCGGCCGAGGATTACCGCCGCAAATACCCGCAGGTGCTTGGCCCCAAGGACGGCTTCAGCGTCGATCCGCTCCGCGAAGCCATGGTCTCCAACGTGCGCTCGTCGCTTCTGGTGCTCGCCGGCGCCGTCAGTCTCGTCCTGCTGATCGCCTGCGCCAACGTGGCCAACCTCCTGCTCGCCCGCGCCGTCGGCCGCCGCCGCGAGATCGCCATCCGCGCCGCCATCGGCGCCGGCCGCGGGCGTATAGTCCGCCAGTTGCTCACTGAGAGTGTGCTGCTCTCGCTGATGGGAGCCGCCGCCGGAGGCGCGCTCGGCATCGCCGGCATCCGCGCGCTGCTCGCGGTCAACACCGCCAACCTGCCGCGGGTCGGCGTCGAGGGCTCCCTCGTCGGCGTCGATTGGCGGGTGCTGCTCTTCACCATCTGCATCGCCTGCGTCACCGGTATCCTCTTTGGACTCATCCCCGCCCTACAGAGTTCGCGGCCCGATCTTGCCAGCACCCTCAAGGAGAGCGGCGGGCGCGGCGGCACCGGCTTCCGCCATAACAAGGCCCGCACCATCCTGGTCATCTCCGAAGTCGCTCTCGCCGCTGTACTGTTGATCGGCTCGGCCCTGCTGATTCGCACGTCGCTCGCCCTCGGCGCCGTCCAGCCCGGCTTCGATCCCACCGGCGTCCTCACCATGCGGATGTCCCTTCAGGGGCCGCAGTTCGCCAAATCCGCCGCCGTTGATCTGTTGCTGCGTGACGGCCTCGAGCGCATCCGCGTGGTCCCCGGCGTGATCAGCGCATCCGCTACGTGCTGCGTACCGCTCGAAGGCGGCTACGGACTGCCCTTCATCATCATGGGCCGCCCCCTAACCGACCGGCCCTTCCACGGAGGCGGCGGATGGCAGACCGTTTCCCCCGGCTATTTCGACGTCTTCAAAATCCAGGTCCTTCGTGGCCGCGTCTTCACGGACCGCGACGTCGCCGGCACGGAACCCGTGGTGGTCATCAACCAGGCCATGGCAAAACGCTACTGGCCGAAAGCAGACCCGCTCAACGAAAAGATCTGGATCGGCAAAGGTGTCATGCCGCAACTCGCCGCCGAGCAACCGCGGCGGATTATCGGCATCGTCGGCGACGTCCGCGGCGACGGACTCGATAGCGATCCCGACCCCGCCATGTACATCGTGCAGGCGCAGGTCCCCGACGCCATCAACGAACTCAACACCCGACTCACGCCGATGCGCTGGGTCGTCCGCACCCGCGGTAACCCGTACCTGCTGAGCGCGGCCATTCAGCAGCAGATCCGCGAAGTCACCGGACTCCCCGTCACCGACGTCCGCACGATGGACGAAATCATTTCCCGCTCTACTTCGCGCCAGCGCTTCAACATGCTGCTGATGACGATTTTCGGCGGTACCGCCCTCTTTCTGGCCGCCATCGGGATTTACGGTCTAATGGCCTACTCAGTGCAGCAGCGTACCCAGGAGATCGGTATCCGGCTCGCTCTCGGCGCCGGGCAGGACAGCGTCCGCACCATGGTGGTCTGGCAGGGCATGCGACTTGCGCTCCTGGGTGTCGTCGCCGGAGTCGCCGCCGCCCTCGCGCTTACCCGCCTGCTCAGCGCGTTCCTGTTCGGAGTGAGGGAACGCGACCCGGCGGTCTTCGTCGCTGTCGCGGCCGCGCTCACCGTGGTGTCGCTCCTCGCGGTCTGGCTCCCCGCTCGCCGCGCCACACGCATCGACCCCGTGATCGCACTTCGCTGCGAATAACCTTGGCACCGTCTGTCATACGCAAGCGCCACGGCACTCCGCGGCAGTGCCCGATCGGTAGTGCTTGCCCATCGCCCGCGCCGCGCACTTGGCCAACACCGCGCATCGGGCTGCCGCCACCTGGAAAGCGTAGGCGAGCCTGGTACCACCCTGGCGCGTGTCATCTTGAATAGGTAGAGTAAGGCCGGTTAAACCTTTTTTGGCATGGCTCGCAGCGGCCTACCGGTAATCCGCGTACCAGTTGCGCGACGCCCACTTCGGACGATACGCCGCCACCGGCAGATCGTCCTGCGTGCGGATGGTCCACCGCAGAAGGTCGGCCATCAACCGGTGCTGAATTTCCAGGCTCTCTTTCCTGCCGTAGAGATTCCTGAGTTCGTAGGGGTCGCGGGCAATATTGTATAGCTCGCCGTTACCCATCATGTCGAACGTCAGCTTCCAGTCGTCGCGGCGAACCATCTTCAGCGAACCGCTCTGGGTCACCGGATTCAGCTCGTCGTAAGTCGGAATTGTGTCGGGAGCCACGCGGCCGCGGCCCCAGTTATCGGGAATGTTGTCGTTCGGGCCATAGTCCATGCCTCCGAAGCCCACCTCGGAATAGATGGTCTCGAACTCCGCCCGCGGATACGGCTTCCCCTGCAGCATGGGCCACAAGCTGCGGCCCTGCGCCCCCGGCGGGAGCTCCGCCCCGATGGCTTCACACAGCGTCGGCAGGACATCGGCGGTCGAAACGAACGCGTCCGGCTTCGCCGGCCGGATGTTCCAGCCGGACCACACCATCGGGATGCGAGTCAGCACTTCCGGCAGCCCCGCGCCCTTACGCTCCAGGCCGTAATCGCAGAAGTAGTCGCCATGGTCGGCCAGGTAGAGGACGATCGTGTTCTGCGCTTTGCCGCTCGCCTCGAGTTGCCGGATCACGCGCGCCACCTGGTCGTCGATCAGCCGCAGCATCCCCAGATAGTTCGCGCGCGTGCGCCGCCAGCGGTCGCGGTAGCCGGGGTAAGTCCTCTCTTCGAGGCCCTGCAGCCACTGCCACTTGAAGCCCTTCGTCCGGAACGCCTCCGGGCCCGCGCCGCGCGCCGGAATCGCATCCGCCGGGAACATGTCGAAGTACGGCTTCGACACCTGATAGGGGTTGTGCGGCTCGGCGAAACTCATCCAGAGCGCGAACGGCCTGTCGCCCGCCTCCTTGATGAAGTCGATGGAGTTCGATGCGATGCGGTACGGGAACTGAACTTCCGCCGGAAAGGGCGTGGCCGCTTCCGCGGTGCCGTGATTGAGGTGGCCCATCCAGCGGTTGAACTCCGCGTACTCGCGCGGGGAGCCGTCGGGCGCCCAGCCATCCAGGTGGCTGTACGGCCGCCACACGTCGACGTTCTCCGGCTTCAGGTAAGTATGGTTCTTACCGATGAGGGCGGTGTGATAGCCGTTGGCGCGGGTCAACTGAAACAGGTCGGACCGGAACACCGCCGCGTTCGGCGCGCTGTTCTGGCGGACGCGGTGGGCGTGGGGCCAGCGTCCGGTCAGCATGCTGATACGCGCCGGCACGCACAGTGGCGCCGTGGTATAGGCCCGGTTGAACGAGACGCCGTGCGCGGCGAGTCCGTCCAGCGTGGGCATGGTGTCGAGCGGGAATCCGCCCGCCCGAGTCAGGCCGGCTCGATGCTGGTCGGCCATGACGATGAGGATGTTGGGCTGCGCCCCGGTTTGCCGTGGGGCTTGCGAGCGGGCGGCGGAGGCGGCCGCGCCGGCGGAAAAGAGTTTCAGTATGTCCCGTCGTTTCGGTGTCATGTTCGTCAGGCTCTATCAGTTTATTCGCCGCGCGGAGGGTTTGCTGGCCGGGGACACCGTGCGCCGGCGGTTCCCTAACGGCGGTGCCCGTTCATCACGGTGCGCAGCGCACTGGCCACCGGTTCGCTGACATGGCCTCTGCCCTTGTCCGGATGACTGTCGGGGAAGATCAGCGGATCGGTCTCGGCCATATCGTCGAGGGACGCCGGAGGAATGCCTGCCGCCAGGGTGCGATTCATGGTTTTGATGAACTCGTTGGCGATGATGGCGTAGCCGGTGTTGGTCGGATGGACGCCGTCCATTGAGAACAGGCCGCCCATAAAGCCGGTTGTCAGCAACTGGCCGTCCACTTCCTTGCCGTGTGCGGCCAGGTCGTTGATCAGCGAGTAAATATCGACCAGGACCGCGCCGTTGGCCTTCGCCTCGTTGGCGATGACGGCGTTATACGCAATCACCGCGGCACGAATCTGCGCGAGCCGGGCGGCGCGGATCACGATCGGGCCCTGCGGACCGGAGTCCGGGAGTGCCGTGAGCGAACTTCCCATGGCCTGAATGGCCGGAAATGCATAGGGGGTGACCATGTCGCCCGGCTGCAACCCGAGTGCGGCTGCCACCACGGGAAGAGGCAGCTTGAGAATGGCGGCCAACTTCGCCGCGGAGGTTAGATAGGGCACCATCGTCACATCGGGAATGTTGGCGATCACCAGGTTTTTGGCGGCGTGAGCCATGGTAGTGGCCGCCACGTGATACAGCGCGCCGAAGGTCGCTATATCGGTCGGATCGGCGCCGAATAAGATCGAGAAAAGTGCATCGTTGTTCCCCACCCAGAGAATTGCCGTGGTCGGCTTCAGGGCCGAGGCTTCTTCCAACTCGGTCGGACCGGGATTCGATGAACAGTTGGGGTTGAGAATCTCTGCTGCCATCACTTCAATCGGATCTGCCGGGTCCGGTGTGCATGATGGACGAAGCCCAACCAGTGCCGCCACCGTGAATCCGGGCACCGCAACATCCAGGGTCTGCTGCGTATTCAGGCGTGCGACGGGCGCCAATCCGGTCACGACGGCATAGCCCGCAATCGCGATTTGCGGGTATCCAGGAGCCGGCAGCAGAGGCAGTTTCAGCGAGACGCGGGCCTGCGTCGCTATCACGTTTGCGTAGCCATGAACCTGGCCGGATTCGATAAGCTGCGAATTCTGGTAACCGGCGCTTAAGGAGTCGCCAGCCACCACAAACCTCGAAAAGTCGGCCTTCTTTTGGCCACAGAGCGCCGGATTGACGAGGATCCCCAGAAGAATCAGAGTCGAACCGTAATTATGCCGCATGGTGGAGTCCGTTCACAAACAAGAGTTGACTTCCGGTTACAAAGTGCACTTACCACGAGTAAGATCATACCCCAGGTCCAAGTCCGTGCCCGCGAATATCGAGCGGTGCGTGCCGCTGCAACGTGGACACATCCATGCAGGGGGTTCAATTCGCAGGAATGGCGGCGGGCCGCCAGTCGCTTCCCCAACGCGACGGAGCCGGTCCCATTCTGAACTTCAGTGTGGCGCCGGACTGGATCTGCTCCCAGGTAATGAGGGGTTCGTTCAGGGGTTTTCCGTCGAGCGTGGCGGACTGAATGTAGAGGTTCCTGGGTGAGACATCCTCGGCGATGACGCGGAAGGTCTTCCCGCTTTGCAGCCTGATGCTCATCGCGCTGTACATGGGACTGCCGATCATGTACTCGCCGCCGGCCGGGTTAACCGGGTAGAAGCCCATCGCCGTAAACAGCAGCCAGGCGGACATCTGGCCGCAATCGTCGTCGCCATCGAGGCCCCCCGCGTCGTAGCCGTACTCGGCGGCGGCGATCTCGCGCACCTTGGCCTGGGTTTTCCACGGCTGCCCGGCGAAGTCATACAGGTACCCGTAGTGGTGGCTGGGTTCGTTGTTGTGCACGTTGTGTCCACCGCTGAAATGCGCGTCGAGCTTGGCGGCGTACGCTTCTCTGCCGCCCATGAGTTGGATCAGTCCCGCCTGATCGTGCAGGGGCGACCAGGTGTAGACCCAGGCATCGCCTTCGGTCCAACCCGCGGCCGAACGATTTCCCGGCGTATCGCGCGGGCCGCCCAGGGGCGCCCACCGGCCATCGGACGTTTTACCGTTCATGAGCCCGAGGGCGGGATTGAACAGATTGCGATCGTTCAGGGAACGGCGGAGGAAGAACCGGTAATCGTCTTCGCGGCCCAGGGCTTTCGCGATCTGCGCCACGCACCAGTCGTCGTAGCTGTCCTCCAGGGTGCGGGAGGAGGCTTCATCGATCTTATCGGTGGGGATGTAACCGAGCTGTTTGTAGTAAGTCAGTCCGGCCCGGGCTTCATAGGGCGTTCCTTCTTCTCGGTCCAGCCAGCGCCGCGAAGTGTCTCCGACCGGCGGAGTCATGGCGTCCTTGTAGACGGCCTTCCAGGCAAGTTCGCGATCGAAGCCGCGGAAGCCTTTGCGGATCGCCTCGGCGACCAGCGAATCGGCGTGGGTGCCGATCATGATGTTGGTGTACGACGGGTTCGGCCATTTCGGCATCCATCCGCCTTCCTGGAAGTTCTGGAGCAGCGCCGTGATCATGCCGTCGATGCGCTCCGGGGCAAACAGGGTGAGCAGGCTGTTTTCAGCGCGGAACGTGTCCCAGATGGAATATGCCGTGTAACTTTCGCCGGTGTGTATCCGATCGTCGAAGGCACTGTAGTATCGGCCGTATTCGGAAAACACCCGCGGGTAGAGCAGCGCGTGATACAGCGCGGTATAGAGGCGGGTCTTTTCGCGATCTGTGGCGCCCTCCACTTCGAGCCGGTCCAGTTTTTCCGCCCAGGCGGAATGCAGTTTGGCGCGCACAGCGTCGAAATTCCAGTCCGGGATCTCGCGCAGCAGATTCGCGCGGGCCTGTTCGATGCTCAGGAACGATGTGCCGACGCGGACTTCCACCACCTCGCCGGGGCGGAATTCGGCAAACGCTCCCCGGCTTGCGGACGCGTCTTTATTCTCCAAACCGTACGTCCCGGTGTTCCGCGGAGCCTGCCGGAACTGGACCACGAAGTAGCCCTTGAAGTTCGGCAGCTTATACGGCCCCAGGTGCGCATCCATGCGGTGAGGGTTATAGCCGGTGATCTCGCCCGCCTTTCGATCCACCGCGGCGAAGCCCGGGACGCCCGGCCGCGAGCTTTCGACGAGCACGCGCGCGACGCCCGCGCCGGGAAACCGGAAGCGGAAGAACGCGCAACGCTCCGTGGCCGTCATCTCGGCGCGGATGCGCGCGCCTTCGGCGGTGCGGAGGGACACGGCGTAGTAATCCGGGCTCGCGGTTTCGTCGGAGTGTGAGAACGCCATCCGGCGCGCCTCCGGCGTGGTCTGAAGTCCGCCGGTCTGCGGCATCAGAGTGACATACCCGTAGTCACCCATCCAGATGGCCGGCTGATGGGTGCCGATGAAGCCGGTAATGGCCGGGTCGTCGTACTCATAGGACGTGACGCTGATCTTGTTCTGCCGCGTCTGGGGCGTCCAGTTCGTCATGGCGAACGGAGGGGAGACAAACGGCATGGTCCCACCGTAGCCGATGCTGCTTCTCCGCGTTCCGATCAGCGGATTCACGTACGTCAGCGGATCCCGGCCGGCGGGGAAAAGCGCTGAGACAAAAAGGAGACAGAGCAAAAGTCGAGGCATGGATGACCCACAGGTATTTTAGCGGCTCGCCGAAGCCAACCCGGCCGTGCGCTCCGGCCTACTTGAGCACCCGGATCTTGATATTGCGGAACCACACTTCGCTGTGGTGATTCTGTAGCGAGATGGGGCTGTCCTTCGGCGCGATGCCCGGATAGTGCTTCTGCACCTCGGGCGCGTCCAGGCGGAACTCCACGATCCTCGTGCCATTCAGCCAGTGCTCCACGCGTGCGCCGTCCACCACCAGCCGGGAATGGTTGAAGGCATCGACCTTCGCCGGCACCTTCGGCTCCGGCGCGAAGATCGAGTAGAGCGCCCCGGCCACCCGCGATGGCGACGACGCCGCGTCCGGGTTCGCATCGTCGGCAAGCTGATACTCCAGGCCGCGCGCCCGCGCCTGCCGCCCCTGTTTGTTATTCCACTCGTCCACTTTCTGGATGAGGTACTTTACGCCCGAGTTTCCCTTGGCGTGCATCATCCAGTCCCACTCCAGTTCAAAGGAGCGGAATGTCTCCACCGTGCGGATGTCCTGAAATCCGTTGTCGCGCGGGATCGCCTTCAGGCACTCGTTCTCGATGGTCCAGCAGTTCGCCGGAAACGGCTTCCCCGTGATCTCGACCCACCCGTTCGTCGTTTTCCCGTCGAAGAGCAGGCGCCACCCGTGCGCCTGCTCTTCCGGTGTCAGCCGGTTTACATCCCCCGCGGCGCACACCATCGCCGCAATCAGCCCCACATACAGAACTCGCATTGTCCCTCTTGTGTCAACCGCGCGTCAGATCTCGCCGAACTCCTTCTTCCACACGGCTTCGCCCGACCGGTACATCGCCGTCCGCCCCAGGATCGCAAACAGCGTGCTGATGGCCGACCGTTCCGCCACGTTCTCCACCTTTCCGGTTTCGATGCGCGTCAGGAACGCCTCGATGCCGTCGTAGGTGATGTCGCGCGGCGAATTGATGGTCTCCGCGTTGCCCAGACCCTTGTGATGGATCATGCGCGCCCGCGAGGTTTCGATCGTCCCCTTGGTCCCGGTGAACTCCTCGCCGATGTGGTTGAAGCCCCGCGGCGTGAGTTGGTTGGCCTCGTAGTTCACGTGCATGCCGTTGGGGAACTCCATCGTCAGGTTCAGGTGATCGCTGATGTCCATCGTGGTTCGCACCTTGCGCCCGCACATCCCCAGCACCCGCACCGGACGCGCGTTGAGGAACCAGTGCAGCACGTCGAAGTTATGGCAATCCTGCTCCACGATGATGTCGCCGGAGTATTCGCGGTAGCAGAACCAGTTGCGCAGTTTCTCGGTCTTCGGATCGTCGTACTGCTTGCGCGTGAACGGGTCGTTGGCGATCCAGAAGCCGCGCGCGGCCGCCAATTCGCCGATCTGCCCTTCCTGAACGCGCTTATAGGCCTCCAGGTAGACCGGGCCGTAGCGCTGCTGAAAGCCAAACGCGACATCCTTCTTCGGGTCGACCTTCTTCGATGCGGCGATCACACGCTTCACGCCCGGCAGGTCGACGCCCGCGGGCTTCTCGCAGTAGACATGCTTCTTCGCCTGAATCGCCGCTTCCAGCATCCGCGGATGCTCGAACGGCGGAGTCGCGATGAGCACCGCGTCCACATCGCTCGCCAGCAGTTTTTCGAATTCCTTGTACGTGTTCGGGTTCTGCAGCTTGAGCACCTGCGTGGCGTTCTCGATGCGGTCCGGGAACAGGTCGCACAGCGCCGTCACCTGCGCGCGCTTGTCGCCGTGGAAAATCGTGGCGTCGTAGGTGCCGCGTCCGCCGCACCCGATCATCCCGACCGTGATCTTCGAATTGGCCTGGTAGCCGCGCACCGTCTGGGGCGCAAGAATCGTGAAGGTGGTGGCTGCGGCCGCGCCGCCCCTCCGGATCAAGTCGCGACGAGAGATAGAATTCAAGGGTTGAGACCTCCAGATCGGATTATATAGTTATGCACGTCCCCGTGGCGCGCGTCGCGCCTCTGTTGTTCGCACTCGTCCTTGCCCGCGCCGACGAAGGCAAGTGGACCCCCCGGCAGATCCTTCAGTTCGAACCCGCCACTCTGCGCCAGATGGGCCTGCGACTTCCGCTCTCCCGCCTGTGGGATCCGGCGCGCGGCACCGGGTTGCTCGCCGCCACGCTCTCTACCGGCGGCTGCTCCGGAGGGTTCGTCACCGCGACCGGGCTCTTCCTCACAAACCACCACTGCCTGTTCGGCATCATCCAGGAACACAGCCGTCCGGGGCGCGACCTGATCACCGATGGATTCCTGGCCCGCACCCCCGATGAGGAACTGCGCGGCAAGTCCGCGCGCATCACCGTGCCGCACCGCTTTACCGATGTCACCGGCGACATCGCCGCCGCCGCCTCCGCGGCGCGCAACGATCTCGGCCGCGAACGCGCCATCCAGGTCCGCGAGAAGCAGTTGATCGCCGCCTGCGAACAGACCCCCGGGATGCGCTGCCAGGTGGCCGCGTTCGATGGCGGGCTCGAGTACGTGCTGATCGAGTCCATCGAACTCACCGACATCCGGCTGGTCTACGCGCCGCCGCGCGCCATCGGCGAATTCGGCGGCGAGCCCGACAATTTCCGCTGGCCGCGCCACACCGGCGATTTCGCCATGGGCCGCGCCTACAAGGACGGCAAACCCTACCGCCCCGAGTTCTTCTTCCCGATTTCCCGCGCCGGCGTCGCGCCCGGCGATTTCGTCATGGTGCTCGGCTACCCCGGCCGCACCATGCGCTCCATGACCGCCGGTGAAATGGCCAATGAGCGCGACTTCCGCTTCACCTTGCGGGAATCGCTCTACGGCGAATGGATCCGCCTGCTTGAAGAGACCACCACGAGCAGCCCGGAGGGCGCCATCCGGGTCGCCGCCGTCCTCAAGACCCTGAATAACAGCCACACCAACGCGATGGGTCAACTCGCCGGACTCGCCCGCGGCCGCATCATCGAAAAGCAGCAGGCGTCGGACGCCGCCGTCGTCGCGTGGGCGCGAGGCAAGAACCAGTGGAACGACGCGCTACGCGCGAAGAGCGAACTCGACCGCCTCGCCGGGGAGCGGCGCTCCGTGGCCACCAGGGACTTCCTCTTCCAGGCAATGCGCCCCGGCCCCATCGCGCTACGCCACGCGACCACGCTGGTGCGCCTTGCCGCCGAGCGCGCGAAGTCCGATGCCGATCGCGACAGCGAGTACCAGGCGCGCCAGTGGCCCGGACTGCGGAATACCCTGGAGCGCGAGCAGACCAGCTTCTACCGTCCCGCCGACCAGGCCCTTTTCGCCGCGTGGCTAGCCCGCGCCCGCGCGCTTGCCCCCAGCGAGCGCATCTCCGCCGTGGACGCCTACACCGGGGATGCCGCCGCGCTCTACACCGGCACCAGGGTCACCGATCTCGCCGAACGCATGAAGATGTTCGACGAGACGCCCGAACAACTGCACGCGCGCCACGACCCGCTGCTCGAATTCGCCTTCGCGCTCGACCGCGACCTGCGCGCCTGGCAGGCCGAAACCAGCGCCTACGACGGCGCCGTCGCGAGCCTGCGCCCCCTGTGGCGCCGCGTCGTAATCGCGCACGCGGGCAAGCCCGTCGCGCCCGATGCCAACTCCACCCTGCGCGTCAGTCTCGCCCACGTCAAGGGCTACGTGCCGCGCGACGGCGTCCAGTACCTGCCGTTTACCACTCTCGCCGGCATGATCGAGAAGAACACCGGCGCCGATCCCTTCGCCGTCCCGCCCATGATCCTGGAAGCCGCGCGCCGCGTGGATGCCAGGGCGGTGACGCTCGATTTTCTCTCCGACGCCGACACAACCGGCGGCAATTCGGGCAGTCCGGTGGTCAACGGCAGGGGCGAACTGGTCGGACTCAACTTCGACCGGGTGTGGGAGAACGTGGCCAACGACTTCGGCTACAACCCGGAAATCGCCCGTAACATCAGCGTGGACATCCGCTTCTTCCTGTGGCTGCTGCGCGATGTGCAGCACGCCGACACGCTGCTGAAGGAACTCGGCCAGTAGCGACGCTTCACCGCGCAGGCTGCTTGGCCTCGATATAGATCATTTCCGCCGCGGCTCCGTTGTTGGTGATGCGGTGGCGCTTGGCTTCCATCCATCGGGTCCGCCCGGCGCCGAGCGTGATCTCGAAGGTGTAGCCGACCGGGTTGGTTACGGTCAGCCGGCACGCGGTGACGCAGACCAGCACGCCGTTGCGCGCGTCGTGCATGGGCAGCGATTCGCCCGGACCCAGGGTGATGCGCAGGACTCGCACGCGCTCGTTCTCTTCCTCCACCCGCACGTGGCTCGTGTCCAGCTTGGCCAGGTCGCGGATGGGACTGTCGTGCGCGATCAGGTCGGGCGGGAAGGTCGGGACACGGGGCCGATTCTGCGCCCCGGCAGCCAGGCAGAGTGCGAAGACGATCCAGGCGCGGCACGGCATAGACGATTCCCGACAATAGTTTACGACTTTTTCCCAAAAGTCGGGTTAAAAGAAGAAGTACGGGCCTGATTATGTGGAAACTGCTGTTCTCCTGGGTGCTGCTGGCCGCCACGGCGACGGCCGCGGGCAGCCCATCGGTGTTCGAGACCCCCGGCGCGCCCGCGCCCCGCAACCACATCGACGAACTGGTCTTCTCCCACCTGAAGCAACTTGGCATCCAGCCGGCGGGCCTCTCCTCCGACGCGGTCTTCCTGCGCCGCGTCTACTTGGACACCACCGGCACCCTGCCCACCGCCGGCGAAGCCTCCGAATTCCTCGCCGACGCCTCCGCGGACAAGCGCGCGGTCCTCATCGACCGGCTCTTGGAGCGTCCGGAATTCGCCGATTACCAGGCCATGCGCTGGAGCGACCTGTTGCGCGTCAAGGCCGAGTTTCCCATCAACCTCTGGCCCAACGCCGCCCAGGCATACTACCACTGGCTGCGCAACGCCATCCGCGAAAACCTGCCCTACGACGAGTTCGCGCGCCATCTGCTCACCGACAGCGGCAGCAACTTCCGACAGCCGCCGGTGAACTTCCACCGCGCGATGCAGAACCGCCAACCGCAAGCCATCGCGCAGGCGGTGGCGCTGGCGTTCATGGGCGCGCGCGCCGATAAATGGCCGAAGCAGCGGCTGGCCGATATGGCGCAGTTCTTCTCGCGCGTCCAATACAAGGCGACCGGCGAGTGGAAAGAGGAGATCGTGCAACTCGCGCCGGCGACCACTCCCCTGGCCGCGACGTTGCCCGACGGCACGGCGGCGCGCATCGCGCCCGAAGCTGATCCGCGCGAGGCGTTCGCCGCGTGGCTGATCGAGCCCAAGAACCCGTGGTTCGCCCGCGCCGAAGCCAACCGCGTGTGGGCGTGGCTGCTCGGCCGCGGCATCGTGGAAGAGCCGGACGATATCCGCGACGATAACCCGCCGGAGAATCCCGAACTGCTGGCGTATCTCTCGCAGGAACTTTCCGGAGCGAAGTTCGATGTGCGCCGGCTCTATCGCCTGATCCTCAATTCGAGCACCTACCAGCTTTCGCCGGTGCCGCGCGATTCGAATCCCGATGCGGCCGCGCACTTCGCCTGTTACCCGCTGCGCCGCCTCGATGCCGAGGTGCTGATCGACGCGCTCAACCAGATCACCGGGACAGGCGAAAACTACTCCAGCGCCATTCCCGAGCCCTACACCTGGATGCCGGACGACCAGCGCGCCATTGCGCTGCCCGACGGCAGCATCACCAGCAGTTTCCTGGAGCTGTTCGGCCGCCCGGCGCGCGATACCGGGCTCGAAGCCGAGCGTAACAACCGCATCAGCGACGACCAGCGCCTGCACATGCTCAACTCCAGCCACGTGCTGAACAAGATCGGGCAGGGACCGGCCATGCAGGCGCTCATCCGCGCCAACGCCCGCAATCCGCGGGAACTGGTCAACCAGTTGTACCTGACGATTCTTTCGCGCTATCCGAGCCCCGAGGAGTTGCGCACCGTGACGGAACACTCGCGTACCGCCACTGCCAAGGGAGCCGCCGCCGCGGTGGACCTGGCCTGGGCTTTGATCAACAGCACGGAGTTTCTCTACCGGCACTGAGCCGGAAGGAGCCGATCGTGAGCGAGAACGGAAAGTTCGATTTTCGGATGCTGCCCCTCACGCGCCGCGACGCGTTGCGGGGAGCCATGTTCGTTTCCGCGGGCCTGATGCTCGGCGGCAAACTGCCGGCCGTGGCCGCGCCCGCCGCGGGCAAGGCGAAGAGCGTGATCCAGATCTGGATGTGGGGCGGACCGGCGCACCTGGATACCTTCGATCCGAAACCCGAGGCGGGCAGCGATTACTGCGGGCCGCTGGATAAGCCAATCGAGACCAACGTCAGCGGCATCCGCATCTGCGAGTTGCTGCCGCTGCTGGCCAAACAGGCCGACAAATATTCGCTGATCCGCAGCATGACCCACGGGGTCTACGCGCACGAGACCGCGTCCTACACGGTGCAGACCGGGCGCAACTCCGGCGGGCGCGACGTCTACCCGAGCGCGGGCGCCGTGGTGAGCCTCTTCAAAGGATACGGCGCCGGGTACAAGGGCTTGATCCCGCCCTACATCGTACTTACCGAACCGCAGGGCCGTTTCTCCGAAGCCGGCTTCCTCGAGTCGAAATACAAGCCCTTCGCCACCGGCGGCGATCCGGCGCAGGCGAAGTTCGCGGTGGAAGGCGTGGTGGCCCCGGGCGTCACCGAGCAGCGGCAGAAGGAGCGGCGCGCGTACCTGCGCCAGATGGACACGCTGGGCCGCATCCTCGCCGGCGACAAGTCGGTCAAGGCGTTCAACGATACCGAAGAGCAGGCCTACGAGCTGATCCTCGGCGACGCGGGCAAGGTTTTCGATCTCTCGCAGGAAAAGGACGACGTGCGCGACCGCTACGGGCGCACCACGTTCGGGCAATCCTGCCTGGTGGCGCGTCGGCTGGTGGAGCGCGGCGTGCCCTACATCACCATCAACTACCGCGGCGATTGGGACACCCACAAGCAGAACTTCCAGACCATGCGCCGCCGCCTGCCGGAGATGGACAAGGGCATGTCGTCGCTGATCCAGGACCTCTCCGACCGCGGGCTGCTTTCGAGCACGATCGTGTGGTGGAACGGCGAGTTCGGGCGCAGTCCGAAGGTGATGTGGGAAGCGCCGTGGAACGGCGGGCGCAACCATTGGGGCGCGGTCTTCAGCGCGCTGGTGGCGGGCGGCGGATTCAAGGGCGGGCACGTGGTGGGCGCCAGCGACGAGCGCGGCGAAGAGGTGAAGGACCGCCCTGTGTACCCGGCCGACCTGTTGGCCAGCATGTACGAACTGCTCGGGATCGATACCGAAGCCAGGTTGCCGCATCCTACCGGGCTCGACACGCGCGTCATCCCGTTGGCGGGCGAAGGCGTCAAAATGGCCGGCCGGTTGAAGGAGATTCTGTGAGACCGGCGCTGCTTCCGCTGGTGGCGGCGCTGGCCGCGTCCGCGCAGCCGCCCGTACCGCACGCCGGCTACGTGTATCCCGCCGGCGGGCGGCAGGGCGAGACGCTGGAGATCACGCTGGGCGGACAGAACCTGATCAATGCGAACAATGCCTACATCACGGGCGACGGTGTAACCGTCTCGGTGGTGGAGTACCGCCGGCCGATGACCTTCAACGAAGCCAACACGCTGCGCGACGAAATGCAGGCGCTCAACAAGAAGCGCACCGAGAAGCCCGGTTCGCTCACCCCGGAGGAGCGCGCGCGCCTGGAGGAGATCCGGCAGAAGCTGCTCCGCTTCATCCCGCGCCCGCAGAATCCTTCGATTGCCGAAAACGTCGCGCTGCGCGTGGAGATCGCGTCCAACGCCGCGCCGGGCGCGCGCGAATTGCGGGTAGCCACGCCCGCCGGCACGACCAATCCGGTGGTCTTCATCGTGGGCACGTTGCCGGAGGCGGTGCGTCCGGCGGCGGAGCCGTGGTCGGCGCCGGGACTGGTGGTGCGCCCGGCGGCGCAGCGCGCGCTCAAGCTCAGCACCTCACCCACTCCGCCGGTGGATCTCACGCTGCCGGTGGTGGCCAACGGCCAGATCATGCCCGGCGCCGTGGATCGCTACCGTTTCCAGGCGGCGAAGGGGCAGCACATCGTGATCCAGGCGGCGGTGCGCCAATTGGTCCCGTACATCTCCGACGCCGTTCCAGGCTGGTTTCAGGCTGCGCTCACGCTGCGCGATCCCTCCGGCCGCGAAATCGCGCAGGCGGACCACTACCGCTTCCATCCGGACCCGGTGATCGAGTGCGACATCCCCGCCGGCGGAACGTACACGGTGGAGATCCACGATTCGATCTACCGCGGGCGCGAGGACTTCGTTTACCGGCTGACCGTGGGAGAGGTGCCGTTCCTCACCAGCATCTATCCGCTGGGTACGCGCGGCGGCGCGAAGGGCGCGGTCCAGGTGCGCGGGTGGAACCTGCCGGTCACGAAGCTGAATCCGGTCACGAAGGGCAAGAGCGGCATCGAACTGCTGAGCGTTTCGGGGTCGAACGCGCTGCCGTTCGCGGTGGACGATTTGCCGGAGGCGACGGAAAAGGAGGGCAACAATCAGCGGCAGTCGGCGCAGAAGGTTAAGCTGCCGGTGATCGTCAACGGGCGCATCGACCGGGCCGGCGATACGGATTGGTTCCGCTTCGACGGGCGGGCGAACGAGGAGATCGTGGCCGACGTGATGGCGCGGAGGCTGGATTCGCCGATGGATTCGGTGTTGCGGGTGTTCGATAAGGCCGGCAAACAACTCGCAATCAACGACGATTTCGACGATTCGGGCAGCCCGCTACAGACCCACCACGCGGATTCGCACATCAACTACAAGCTGCCCGCCAACGGCACTTACTACGTGGAGATTGCCGATGCCCAGCATCAGGGCGGGCCGGAATACGGCTACCGGCTGCGCATCAGTCATCCGCGTCCGGACTACGAACTGCGGGTGACGCCGGCGAGCCTGACCGCGCGCAGCGGCGGCTCGGTGCCGGTTACGGTGTATGCGATCCGCCGCGACGGGTTCGCGGGCGAGATCGCGCTCAAGTTGAAGGACGCGCCGGCTGGGTTCGGGATTGCCGGCGGGATCATCCCGGCGGGACAGAACAGCGTGCGCGTGACGCTCGCGGCGCCGGTGGGGCGGCTGGAGAGTCCGCACCGCGTGGCCATCGAAGGCCGGGCCACGGTGCAGGGCAGGGAAGTGCGGCGCACCGCGGAGGCGGCCGAGGACATGATGCAGGCGTTCTACTACCACCACCTGGTGCCGGCGGGCGACCTGCTGGTGCGGGTGCTCGGTCCGCAGCCTCCGGTGCCGTGGAAACCGTTCCCGGAGAAAACGGCGGTGCGGCTGGCCGTGGGCGGGGAGACGCAGATTCAGGTGCCGGTGCCGGCGCGCCGCATGATCGAGCAGGTCCAGTTCAGCCTGAACGATCCTCCGGAGGGGATCACTGTGGAGAAGGTGGTGCCCGGGCGCGACGGGGTCGCGGTCACGCTGCGCGCGGACGCCAAGGTGAAGCCGGGGTTGAAAGGGAACCTGATCCTGGAAGCTTACGTGGAGCGCCAGGTGAACGCCAAGCAGGTCCAGCGGAGGAAGCAGCCGCTGGGCACGCTGCCGGCGGTCCCGTTCGAGGTCGTGGCCAGGTAGCTACGGGTAAGGGAAGTATGCGGGCTCGATGGCCGCGCGCGTCCCGCCGGCTTCGAAGATGCGTTCGGCAAGCCGCTGGCGGAGGTGGTCGGAGACGGCCTGGTACTGCACGTTGCCAGCCAGGTTGACGTGCTGGTAGGGGTCGGCGTGGAGGTCGTAGAGCATGTGCTCCACGTAGCGGTCGCTGCCGGGGATGGGCTTCCATGCCTGGGTTTTCGGGACGGCGGCGGCCAGCGTGTACTGCGGCGTTCGCACACCCCGGAAGGTCATGAACTCGTTCATTTCGAAGTAGGCCTCGTTGCGCCATCCCTCGGTCTTGCGGTCGAGCAGGGGCAGGAAGCTGTGTCCCTGCATGGTTCCGGGGATGGGCAGGCCGGCGGCGGCGAGCAGTGAGGGAGCCAGATCCACCTGGCTGACCAGTTCGGGGATCTGGATCGAGCGGTTGAATCCCGGCCCTTCGATCACCAGCGGGATGTGGATGGAGCTCTCGTGCGGGCTGCGCTTGTACTCGCTGTTGCGGGTCTTGAAGTGGCAGGCGTGATCGCTCACGAACATCACGATGGTGTTGCGGTCGAGACCGGTTTCGGCGAGGGTCTCGCGAATGGTTCCGACGGTCTCGTCCATCTTCGCGACGCACGCGAAGTAGTCCGATAGCTGACTGGGCCAGGATCCGGGAAGGGGCCGTAGGTCCTGCGGGATGAAGGGATTCTTGTACCGCCCGGCGTACTCCTTGGGCGGAATGAAAGCGTCCTTGTCGTTCTGGTGGTGAACCTCCAGGTAAGACAGGGTCAGGAAGAACGGCGACTTGGCCGAGCGCAGGAAGCGCTGGGCCAGCGAGGTCATGAAATCGCTGCGGTAGACGCCGGAGAAGTGGAGCGGCTTGCCGTCGTTGTCGTAAAGGTCACCCTCGTAGGGTTGAGAAGTGAATTCCAGGACGTTGGATGCCTGCCACAGGTCGAGAAAGCCACCGCGATTCTCGGGGCGCACGGGTCCGTTGGCGCCGCGTTCGGCCGGGTTGCCGGCGTTGCCCGCCAGGTGCCACTTTCCGATGTAGTTGGCTGAATAGCCCGCTTGCCGGAGCGACGAAGCCAGCGTGGTCGCGTCGGGTTTCAGGCCGATACCATTGCGCCAGACGCCGTGCCGGCTGGAGTATTGACCGGTGAAGATGCTGCCGCGCGCGGGAGCACACACCGATTGGCTCGAGATGGCGTTCCGGAACAGGACGCCGCGATTGGCCATGGCGTCGATGTTCGGAGTCAGGTTCATGGGATTGAGCCCCATGGCTCCGACGCAATCCCAACGGAACTGGTCGGAGATGATCATGACGATATTCGGCCGCGCGGCAGCGGACTGCGCGGCGGCGTCCGGCGCGCCGGCGGCGAGGGGCGCGAGCGCGGCGGAGGCGGACTGGAGCAAGGACCTGCGGGAAACACCGTGGCGCGGGTTGGAGGAATGGTTCATAGTGATGGTCTCTTCGAGTCGGCGGTGTGCGGGATCAGAACAGGAATTTCAAGCCGAGTTGCATTTCGCGCATGGAGTTGGAGAGGCTGGTGATGCTGCCTCCCTGGGCGATGTCCACGCGGCTGTTCGGCTGGCCGAATTGCGGGTGATTCAGGAAGTTGAACGATTCGGCGCGAAATTGTAGTTCGCTCCCCTCTTTGAGACTGCTGAGGGAGAAGCGTTTGAAGAGGCTGAAATCCACGTTGGTGGCTCCGGGAGCGAACAGAATGTTGCGTCCGGCGTTGCCGTATAAATATTGCGCCGGGCTGACGAACGCGCTCTTATCGAACCAGTTCTGGATGCTTCGCTGGCCGGAGGGAAGGTTGCCGTCGGCGAGACGGTTGGGGCGGGCGGCGCCGGTATTGGCGCTGCTGACTCCCAACGACGGCGTGAAGGGCTGCCCGGTGTGGGCGGTAAGAATCGCGTTAGCCTGCCATCCGCCGGCGACGGCGTTCAACGCACGGTTGTGGATATCGAAATGGCGTCCGTGGCCGAACGGGAGGTCATACAGCGCGCTCGCCACGAAGCGGTGGCGCATGTCGCCCGCGCTGAGCGAGTATTCCCAGTTCACGTTGTCCACGTTGCGCAGCGAGAGATCGCCGATCAACTGCTCCCCTCCGTTATCGAGAGACCGGCTGTAGGTGTATGACGCCAGCAGGGAGAATCCGCTGGAGTAGCGGCGTTCGGCCCGCAGCTCGAGTGCGTTGTAGCGCGAGACTCCCATGGGCAACTGGGCGTTGATGTTGTTGAAGCCCGGGTAGGGGCGGCGCGAAGCGACCGATCCGGGACCGGCGTAGGGCTGGTTGAGGTTGTAGCCGAGCGGCATGCCGGTGGCACGCGTACCCACGTAGTTGCCTTCGAGCACGTATTGTCCGAGTTGTTTCTGCGCGCCGAAGCTCCAGTGATAGACCTTTCCGTTCTGCATGTCGGGCGAGAAGGCGACCAGGTTCACGGAATTGAAGTTCAGGGCGGTGACCGAATTGGCGGGGAAGCCGCTGGAGAGGAAAAGGGCGGGCGTAATGTTGTCGGTGGGGTAGGAATTGCTGATGGCGTAGGGAGGGTTGGCCGGCAGGCGTCCGGAAGCGCCGATGAAGGGGTCGTCGGCAAAGAACATACCGGCGCCGCCGCGGATCACCAAAGACGGTGTCGCCTGGTAGGCGAAGCCGAGGCGGGGAGCGAAGTTATGCCAGGCGATTTGCATGAGGGAGCGGCTGTCGAGTCCGGCAGGTACGTTCTCCACGTAGGCTGCGGGGACGCCGGCGGGCACGTTGTTGTTGGCAAAGGCGAGCTTGCCGTCGGCGGGAAAGAAGTTCGCCTGCTGGTCGTGGCGTTCGACGGGCTGGGTCCAGAGCTCCCAGCGCAGTCCGGCGTTGATGGTGAGTTTGGGCGAGAGCTTCCAGTCGTCCTGGACAAAGGCGCCGCTGTACTTGTAGCGGATATCGCCCGCGAGGAAGTTGCTGATGCCGCTGCTGGAGGGAATGCCCAGCATGAAATCGGCCATGCCGGAACCGGTCTTGGAGCGATTCTGCGGATCCTGCGAGAAGGCTCCATTGAAGCTGTAGGTTCCACGCGCGCTCGAGGAAATCGAAAACCAACTGCGGACATTTCGGAAAGTGCCGCCGAATTTGAGATTGTGGTTGCCGAGCACGAGCGAGATGTGGTCTTCGAAGGTGAGGGCCTCGGAGATCTTGCTGTTGGGCAGGAAGGTTGCTTCGCCGATTGTGGTGAAGCCGGAGATGGACATGCTGGGCAGGCCGGCCACGCCGGGCTGGGCGGGAATGCCTCCGAGGCCGTACTGGTTGTCGATGTAATCGTTGACGAAGGGCTGGAGAGCGTCCTGGATGCGGTTGTAGCCGGCGCGGAATTCATTCACCATGCGGGCGCTGAAGGTGTGGGTTTCGCCGAGCGCGGCGCCATTGCCGACGGTCGATTTGATGGACTGTTGAAACGTGGTGCTGCCGACGAGCGGTGGAGCGAACGGTCCGGGGTGATTGTAGTCGTTGGTGAAGTAGCTGTAGCGCGCAAAAAAGTTGTCGCTTTGGGAGAGTTGCAGGTCGTGGCGGAAGTCGAAGCGGTTGGTCGTCTGCGCCTGCACCGGGCTGGTGACGTAGTTATTAAAGGATGCGCCGGTGGTCGCGGCCGGGACCAGGGCAAGGAGCTTGGCGGCGGCCGGATCGAAGCGTGCGGCCGGGAGCCGGTTGGCGGGAAACGCCGTGCGGGAATAAACGCCGCCGCCGAGGCTGACAGTGGAGGAAGGATCGAACAGGGCGGGTTGGCCGGCGAAGTCCCCGGTGCGCATGGCGGCGGTGGGGACCGTGGTGACGTAGGTGATGCCGTCGCGTTCGAGGGTTTGTTCCCAGCTACCGAATAGGAAAGCCTTGTTCTTCACGATGGGTCCGCCCAGGGTCCCGCCGAACTGGTTGCGCCGCAGCTCCGGCTTGGCCGCGGTGGGGCTGGCGAAGTAGTTGCGGGCGTCGAAGAGATCGTTGCGGACGAATTCGAACGCATCTCCGTGCAACCGATTCGTGCCGCCCTTGATGCTCGCGTTGACCACCGCGCCGGCCGAGTATCCGTACTCGGCCGAGTAATTGTTCGTCTCGACCTTGAATTCCTGGACCGCGTCCACCGACGGCTGCACCACCACCGGGGAACTGTTCTGCTGATCGACCACTTTGGAGTTGTTGTCCACGCCATCGAGCAGGAAGTTGTTGAGCTGTGCCCGAACGCCGTTGGCGATGAAGGAGCCGCCGGCCACATTGCGGTCGCCCGGTTTGGCTTCCAGGACTCCGGTGGACAGCTTGGCGAGTTGCAGATAGTTGCGTCCGTTCAAGGGGAGATCGGAAACGGCGCGGGTTTCGATCAACTGGCCGACGCTCGCAGTGGAACTCTCCAGCATGGGTGCGGATGCCGTGACCTCCACACTCTCAGTGGTGCTGCCAACCTTCAGGCTGAAGTCGATTCGGGCCACCTGGCTGATCACGAGGTTGATGTTGGTGCGGGTCACGGTGCCGAAGCCCTGGCGGCTGACCGCGATCCGGTAGGGCCCGCCGGGCGGGAGGTTGGAGAAGTCGTAGTTACCGCTCTCGTTGGACTGTGCCTCCCAATGGAGACCGGTACTGGTATTGACAAGCCGGATGTCGGCGCCGGGCACGACGGCTCCGGACGAGTCGGTCAGGAGTCCGGTGATTTCGGCGGTGGGTTGCTGTGCCAGCGCCGCGGTGACGAGACTGCCGGCGAACAACAAGGAAAACACGATCGGAGACATTCTGCACATGGGTAGCCCTCTCAGCGACGGAGGTCGAAGACTTACATGGCAATTCATACGCCCAGTTCCCGGGGATGTCCAGAAAACTGGTCTAAAACTGTATAAAACGGTATAAAATGCTTCGAAGTTGCTGATGGCAGGACACGTTTACCGCTCGGGCCCGTTCGTATTGGACGCCACGTCCAGGACGTTACATCGCGACGGTGAACTACTGCCCGCTACCCCGAAAGTCTTCGAGGCTCTGCTTCTGCTGCTCGAACGCGGCAATCGGGCCGTGACCCGCGAAGAACTTGCGTCCAGGCTCTGGCCCGGGCAGATGGCAACGGAAGCGAACCTGAACCAGCACGTTTCCATGCTGCGCCGTCTGCTGAGCAACGGGCACGAGGGCGAGCGCTGCCTGGTGACCCTGCCCGGACGGGGCTACCAGTGGGTGCTGCCGGTGGAGGTCGAGCGGGAGGAGCGCGCAACGTTCGTACCGGCTCCGGTTTCCACGGCGCCTTCGTCCCGGTACCGGTGGATCTGGCTGACTGCGGGCCTGGGGGCACTGGCGATCGGCTCCGCCGCGCTTGCATTCCACCCTTGGAAATCGCCGGAACGGACCGGGCGAGTGGCGACCGTGGAAAAACTCGCGCTCACCCGGCTGCCCGGAAGCGCATATCAGCCGGCTCTGTCCCGGGACGGTTCGAAGGTGGCGTTCGTGTGGGATCAGGAGGGCCGGCACGAGCCGGGTGTTTTCGTCAAAGGTCCCGAAGACGACGAACCGCGCCCGGTCAGCAGGGGCGAATTCGAACACAGCAGCCCGGCGTGGTCGCCCGGCGGCCGCGAATTGGCCTACCTGCGGTATGAGACCAGCGCGATCCGGGTGGTGGTCCATCCGGAACGGGGTGGGGAGTCACACGCCATCGCGGCTCTGTATCAAAGCCGGTACGGTCTGGACTGCCGTCATCTGGATTGGTCGCCGGACGGAACGACCCTGGCGGTAGACGACAAGCTCGATCCGACGGAATCTTTCGGCATCTTCCTGATCGATGTCCGCTCCGGGATCAGGACCCGGCTGACCCAGCCAAGCGAGATCATCGGCGATGTGGATCCGCGCTTTTCGCCCGACGGCTCGCGGGTCTCGTTCGTCCGAATGACCGACCGTTTCAAGATGGAATTGGTGACTGTGGATCTCAAGGACCGCCAACTGAGGTGGTGGACCCATGACGGACAGACGATCAGCGGCCACGACTGGTCGCCGGACGGGAGCCAGATCTATTTCGCCTCGAATCGTACTGGGGAATTTCGCGTGTGGCGAGTGGGGCTAAACGGTGCGGCGGCCGTGCCCACGGGTATCTCCAGCGCCAACCCGGTCCAGTTGTCGGCATCCCGCTCGGGCTCGAAACTGGTCTACTCCGACGTGCTGGACGATTTGAATATCTGGAGACTGGATCTGACGCGAAACGGCAAGGATGGCGACGGCTGGTCGAGGGTCGTGTCTTCGACGGCGGAAGACTCGCTGCCGCAAGTCAGCCCGGACGGCAGTCGCTTGTGTTACCGCTCCGACCGGTCCGACGACGGGCAACTTTGGGTGAGCGACATCGATGGCGGGCATGCCAGTCAGATCACGCGTGAACCGCTCCGGCCCGTCGCCGGAAGATGGTCGCCGGACAGCCGCAGCCTGGTCTTCAACGACGCTGCCGACCGCCGGATGTACCGAGTGGACCGCGATGGAGGGCCGGCGCGGTTGCTCGGCGGCACAGGTGCGCATCCCATGTTCAGCGCCGACGGCCGGGCCATTTATTTCAATGACCGGGGCATCCAACAGATGGACTCGGATGGAGGCCATGTCCGGCCCTTGCTCGAATTCGGTGCGGTTCATCAGAAGCTGCTTTCTCCGGATGGGCGTTACCTCTACTTCACGGGCGAGCGCACCGGCACGGTGATCTGGCGGTATGAACTTGCGGGCGGGAAGGTCACGGAGGTTCTGAACGATCTGCTTTCGGGTTACTGGGGAGCGTGGGTGGCAGGCCGTAGGGGGATTTATTATTTGGGCGCCGACAGGGAGCATCCCGGGGGCGCGGCGATTTACCTGTTGCCCGAGGGTAGCGGAACGGCGGTACGGAAGGCGCGCTTCCCGGGACCGCTCCCGCCCATCGGCACGACGATGTGGTCGCTCACGCCGGATGAGCGCTACCTGTATTGCGTCAGGGTGGACCGCTCGCACAGCGACCTGAGCCTGGTCGAGGGGCTTCGGTGAGGGCGCGAGTGCCAACCGGCATGAATTCGTGTATCATCGGGCGATAAGGTACATATCACCCCTTTGTGTCCGGGGTGGCTGGTGCTCTGAGAAGTACCAAATGAGCCGGTCGCTTTCCGTGGTTCTTCTTTTGCCATGGCTCGCCCCCGTCGCGCTGGCGCAGTCACTGTTGGTACCCGGGACGGCGGGTTCCACACCCGAGGTGCGCTTCGAAACGCCGTCCGGGAGCAGGCCCGGGGAAGTTCAACCCGCCGTGCTCGAGCCTGGGGTTACGGTGCTGATCGACTCCCCGGCGCTGGATTCGAAAGGCCTCACTAATTCGTTGAGTAAGTTGCTGACCGCGGGAAGTAAGGGCGGTCTGCAATTGGTGGCGCTGATGCCATCCGGCGAAACCCGTAGAGCGCATGCCGCGACGCGGGTTCAGTTGACTGCCGCGGTCAGAAGCATGGCGGCGGCAGCCGGACCGGACGCCACGCCGGCGGTGTTCGATGCCTTTTTGCAGGGGCTGCGCACGCTCTCCTCGGAGTCCTGGAAACAGGTCATCTACCTGGGCGCGGAACCCGCGGCTGCGCCGCAGGCGCGCGACTATGCTTACGCGCTGCTGCTGCGCGCGATCGGCGCGGGTCACATCCTTCTGTTTCACGCTGACCCGATGAGCGCGGAAGTTCCG
Source organism: Acidobacteriota bacterium (assembly GCA_018268835.1). Lineage (GTDB taxonomy): Bacteria > Acidobacteriota > Terriglobia > Bryobacterales > Bryobacteraceae > Solibacter. The sequence goes on from JAFDVU010000017.1 coordinate 42,871, forward strand.
GCATGGGCCGAAACGTTGCGCGCCGCCGGGGGCGGCATCTCGGTGGAGGGGCCGGACCAACTGGCGGTTCCGGCGGATGCCGCGTGGTTCGAAGCCAGGCTGCCTGAGTGGGGACCGCGCGACGGTTTCCGCGTGCTGCCCCTGAAAATGCAGGTGGGAGGTGCTGAAACGCGCAGTGTGCCGTGGATCTACGGCGCTCCCGGCGCGAGCCTACCCGGCGTGCCGGCGTATGCGGACTTCCTGGCACGGCGCGCCGCGGCGGCGAAGAGCGCGGGCGGCGCGAATGAAGTCGCGGCACTGCTGGCGATCAACCCAAGCGATCTCGACACCCTCAAACTGGCCGCTGACGCAGCGGATCGCGCGCACGATACGGCCGCCATCATCCGCTACGGTAACCGGCTGGTGGAGCTGGACCCGGGAAACGGGGCCAACTGGGCGCGGCTGGGGCTCGCCTACTGGAAATCGAGGGACGGGGAGAACGCCGAGCGGTGTCTGCTACGCGCGCGGAAGGAGAGCGCCGATCCGCCGCAGTCGGCTGCCATTCTGGGAGATATCCGCGCGGCGAAGCGGGATTTCGCGAGCGCGGCGCAGGACTACCGGGAGGCAGTGACGCGCGAAGTGGATCGCGTGGAGTTGTGGCTCAAACTCGCCGATGCCGAACAGAGACGGGGCCGTAAGACGGAGATGGCGCAGGCTTTGGAAGAGGCGCTCAAACGCCAACCCGACCTGTGGCCGCGACGCACGCTCATCATGGACTCTTACCTGGAAGCCGGCGACACCGCCGCCGCAAAACGGCACCTGGCCTCGGGGATGCCGCTGCTGCCCGCCGATGCGCCGCTGGTGATCCGGTTCGCCGGTTACGCGGAGCGGCTGGAAATGCCTGCGGACGCCGCGACGCTGTGGGTGCGCGCGATAGAGGTGGAACCGGCGAATGAACTGGCGCACTATTCGCTGGCGCGCCTGTACGCGGCCTCGCGGAATTGGGACAAGGCGCTGGCGGCGGCGGAGCGCGGGGTGGAAGCGGCGCCTCAATCGGCCCGCATCGCCGGCGTGCAGGCCGATGCGCTGGTGACGCTGGGCCGCATCGAGGATGCCCGCCGGGCGTTGAAGTCCACGTTTCCGCGGATGAAGGACGCGGAATTGTTGCGGCGCGCGGCGGACCTGGAAGACCGTTATGGAGATGACGCGCCCACGTATTACCGGGCGCTGGTGGAGGCGCTGGGCAGCGGCGGCAACTCCGGCGACGGCTGGCGCGCGGCGGCCGAACGCGGCCTGCGGGTGTCGATCCGGGAGAGCGATGCGGCAACCTGCCGGTGGTTCGCGCAACTGCTGAAGACCAGCGGCTGCGCGGCGGATGTGCCTGCGGCGGATGAGGCAACCATCGTGCTGCCCGGTGGATACCGCGCGGCGCTGTTCATGGCCCACGGCCCGGAGGAGAGTTCAGCCGATGCCTTTCTGGCGGACTACAGCCGTACGCTGAATGTCAACGCGCCGGGGCGGAGGAAGGGCGCGGCGGTGGATGCGTACCGCAACCGGCAGACGGAATATTTCCACCTGCTGGCCGATTTGGAGGCCATGGGCAAGCGAGCCGCGGGAAAGACCACGGTGCGGCTCTCGCTGGAGAACAAGGCTACTTCGAAGCTCACGGAGCGGGTATTGGCGATGCTCGGGTGGCGGGTGCGGCGCGAGTCGGGCAAGGCGGTGGTGGAGCCCGCGGTCAAGGGCAAGCGGGCCCGGCATCAGGACCTGGCGTCGGCGCTGGCCATCGACCTGGTGGCGATGCAGGAGCAAGTGCAGAGCGGCGGCGAGTTCGTGCTGGAGATCGACGATGAGCCGGTGGAGATCTTCCCGCCGGAGAAGACGTGGCAGGAGCAGTTCTACAAGGGCGAACACTACCCGGGCGGCTTTGCGGAGGCGCTGGTTCACAGGCCGGCCATGGCGGAACTGTACGCCGCGCTGTCCAACATGGAGCGGACGTCGGCCGCCCTGCTGGTGCAGTCGGTGGGGATCAAGCCGCTGGCGGAGAAGTACGCCACGCTGCTCGGGCTGTATTCGTCATGCCTGGAAATTTCGGCGGGACGGGTGGAAGTGCCGGGGGGAAGCGCCGCCGCCGCGGTGTGGGCGTCGCTGGTGCGGGCGCAGCCGACCGATCCGCGGCGATTCCTGCGCGAGTTGCTGGATAAAGACGATGGGCGGCTGCTGCGCTTTTATTTCCTGCTCTCGCAGCTCGACATGCGAAGGCAGCGCTTCTTCACGGCCAGCGCAAAACGCACGGCGGCATTTTACGAGGTGTTCCGCGATTCGGCTCAGGTGGAACAGAAGACCTCGCGGCAGATGGGATCGAGTTCGATCGAAGATCTGTTCCGGGAACTGCCGATCGATGCCGAAGGCCACCTGGAGTTTCCGGGTGCGCCGGAGGTGTGGATGGTGGCGAAGGGCAAATCGGGTTCGGTCGCGAGCACGGGGCGGCGTCTGCGCAAGCTATCGCGGGTCACGACTCCCGAGGTGGAAGACGAGATCCTGCTCCGGCTGATCCGCAACGAGTACAAAGACGACCGCATCCGTTTCGGCGCGTGGCAGAATCTGCTGGCGGTGATGAGAGTGGACGCGCACCACCGCGAGGGGCTGGACGAGGAATCGGCGTTGATGCTGGCCGAGAAATTCTCTTCGGCCGCGAGCCTGTACGGTTACTTTGCGCGGCTGAGCGGGCTGGAGGCGAAACAGTATCGGGAGATCTTCACATTCGTGGAGAAGATGCGCGGGCTCGAATGGAAGCAGGCGAACGTGGCCGCAGGGCTGTTTCATTCGGTGTTGTACCTGCTGACCGCGGCGGAGAACGGGCGCCGGCTGGAACCGGCCCGGGCGGCATCGCTCGCGGGCGATTTTGTTTCCGCGATGAACCAGGCACAGACCAACGGCGATCGGGCGCGGGCCGCGCTGGACGGGCTGGCGGCGTATCTGAAGGCGGTGGGCGCGGACGCGAGCGCGCCCTCGCTGCGCGAGATCCTGGTGACGGTGCCGGCCGACAGCAGCTTCACCTTCGGAGACGCCACGTACCATCCGGGCGAAGACCTGCGGCGGAGTTACGATCGCATCCTGCAGGTGCAGAACGTTCCGCGGCTGGACGAGTTGCTGCGGCTCCACGGGGCGCTGTTGGCACTCGCGTCCGGCAAAGGGGATGCGCGCGCGGCCGCGGCGGCGGTGATCGGAGCCTGCAAGGGCATGGGCGACGTCGAGGTCCCGCGCGGGTTGAAGCTGCGCGCGGCGCAAGCCTCCCTGCTGGCCTCCAGCCAGCCGGCGCGGTTCGCCGCTCTCAACCTCCGGTTGCAGAAGGAAGCCGCGCGCAAGAAACTCCCCGCGGACATCGGCAAGGCGGCCGCCGAGTACTGGGAGGCATTGTCGTTCCGCACGGTGGTTGCGCTGGCGGGGCAGGTTTACGCGGCCAACTTGCGTGCCGACGACCTGCTGGTGAGCGAGGACGCGCTGTTTTTGCGCAAGCACGAGTTCGTGGAAGTAACGCCGGGGCGGTTGGATTATTTCCCCGGAGGCCGCCTGCAGGTTTCGAGCGAGGGCGCGGGCAGCATGGCGATGGGCGGCTTCGACGGGGTCGCGGCGATCGCCGGGGGAGTTGGCGCGGGGAGCCTGCGCAACCTGGATGCGAACTCGAACGCCGTCGCCGCGGCACTGCTCGGCAGTGTCCGCACCACCAACTGGGCGCTGCTTTCGACGCGGACCCTGCGCGCCGTCGCGGTACGGATTCACGCGGCGGAGGACTGGCTGGTAAACAGCGCGGACGACGCGGCCCTGTACAACGCGGTGGCGGTCTCCACTTACGGGCTGCTATCCCTGAACCGGCGCGCCCGCCTGCTGGCCGGGCTGAAGCATCACGACTGGGACTCCGTTTGGGGCACGCTGAGTCTCTCCGACCGGTATTTTCTGGCGGCGCGGATGCGCGAGGCGGCGCCTCACACCGGGAAGGCCACGCCCGCGATTGGCGAGTACGTGGCCGGGGCGGAGATGGCGGAGGGCGCGGAAGCGCTAGGTCCGGCGCTGCCGACGTTGAGGCGGTACCCGGTTCCGGCGCTGAGCGAGTTGCCTCCTTACGAGGACACCGTGGCGGACCCTTTCCCCGAGTACCTGGCCGAGCGAGTGGCCGAATTCAAGCTGTATCTGGGGTTCCTGTTCGCCTGCCAGGGTATTGAGGCGCAGGGGATGCCGGCGCTGGCGGAGAGCGCGGCGCGGAGCGTACTTGGCGATGTGCAGATGAGCGATTTCCGGGATTGGGCGTCGGTGATGGATGCCTACGCGGGTTTCGACGGGAGTCGTCTGCGGGAAGCGGTGGGAACCAAATGATCCGGGCGAGCGTAATTGCGCTGCTGGCGGCGGCGATGGCAGCGGGACAACCGCAGGTGCCGACATTCCGCGTGGAGACGCGGGTGGTACAGGCGTTCGCGAGCGTATTCGACCGGCGGGGCAATCCGATTCCCAACCTTTCGCGCGAGCGGTTCCGCGTGCTGGATGCGGGACGGGAGGCGAAGCTGCTGGATTTCGAAGGCGTGAACGATCCGCTGTCGTGCGCGCTGCTGTTGGACGTCACCGGGAGCATGCAGGACGTGCTGCCGGCGCTCAAGGCGTCGGTGATGCGATTCATCGACGACATGCCGGAGGGTGGGTCGGTCGCGGTGTACACCTTCAATACCAATCTGCGGGAGAAGCAGGGCTTCACGACGGACTGCAAGGCGGCCAAGCAGGCGGTGATGCGGGCGACCTCGGGTGGGGCCACGGCTCTGTTCGACTCGGTGTCGAAGGTGTCGCACGACCTGGAGCAGCGCAAGGGCAAGAAGGCGCTGGTGGTGTTCACGGACGGGGACGACAACGCGAGCGCGCTTTCCGCGGAGTCCGCGTCGCGGCGGGCGCGCCGGGATGGCGTGCCGCTGTATGTGATCGCGCAAGGGCAGGCGTTGAAGCAGGCCAGGCTGATCAAGGTGCTGGAGGAACTGGCGGCGGACACGGGTGGAATTCCGTTCCGGCTGTACAAGCCGGAAAAGATGGACGAGATTTTCGCCGAGATCAGCCGGAATCTGCAGCACACCTACATGCTGGCGTGGAAACTGCCGGAGGATGCGGGGTCGGTGTGGCGCCCGATACGGATATCGGTGGAGGGAGCCGAGGGGGCGGTGATCCGGACGCGGCAGGGGTACTGGCCGGATTAGCGGGATCCGATCGGGTCCCGGCGTCTGCGGCGGCCACGGGGCTGGACGCCGTCATCGGTGTGCCGGCCCGGATCTTCGGCATCGAAAAGCAGCTACGGTCATGGAACGACAAACCTGTACCGGACGCTAGCGATATAATCGCCAAAACAGGGTGGCATGGCAAAAGTACCGCAGCAGGGGACCGTGGCTCCCGTCCAGGATCGCTTCAACACCGCGCTCGCCGCGCTGGTCGAAGACGTGAAGCGCGACCGCTCCATCCTCGCCGCGCTTCTGTGTGGCAGCCTTTCGCACGATGCGGTCTGGTCCAAGTCCGATATCGACCTCGTGCTGGTGACGATCGACGACAAAAAGGCGGATCGCAACGGCATTTCCCTTTATGCCGACGGCATCAATGTCCATGCCAACCTCATGACGCGGGCCGAGTTTCGCAAGGCCGCGGAAGGTTCACTGCGCAACTCGTTCATCCATTCGCTGCTGGCCAAAGGACGCCTCCTCTACACCCACGACGAGACCATCGCCGCGCTCTGCCGGGGCTTGACGGCACTGGGTGAACGCGACACCCAACTACAGCTTCTGACCGCGGCGAGTCACGCCCTCCCCTGCTTATACAAAGCACGGAAGTGGATGATCACACGCGGCGATCTCGACTACACCGCGCTGTGGATTCTCTACGCCGCCAACGCGCTGGCCAGGATCGAAGTGCTCCGGGCCGGACTGCTGGCGGACCGCGAAGTGCTGCCGCAGGCCCTGAAACTGAATCCGCCGGTCTTCAAGGTCGTCTACTCGGACCTTCTGAAGTCCGGGGTCACCAGGCCGCGAATCGAAGCCGCGCTCTCTGCCATCGAAGAGTACCTGAGCCAGCGCGCACCGGCCCTGTTCGCGCCGGTTTTCGAGCACCTGACCGAGGTAGGCGAAGCTCGTTCGGCCACTGAGATCGAGGATCATTTTCGCCGCAATTTCGGTATAGAAGGAGTGACCCTTGCCTGTGAATACCTCTCCGATCAAGGGCTGATCGGGAAAGCGCCGCTCCCCGTCCGGCTGACCAAACGGAGCAACGTAACCGTAAACGAACTGGCTTTCTTCCTTGGAGCGAAGGTGGCCGATGCCTGGTAGCGCGAGCCGTGCTTCTGCCCGGCCTGCGGCCCGCACCACGATTGCGGTGCAGGGCGCCCGCGTGCACAACCTGAAGAACGTCTCGCTGGAACTCCCCCGGGACCGCCTGATCGTGGTCACCGGTCTCTCGGGCTCCGGTAAATCGAGCCTGGCGTTCGACACCGTCTACGCCGAGGGACAGCGCCGATACATGGAATCCCTCTCCACGTACGCCAAGCGTTTTGTTGCGCAGGTGGCCAAGCCCGATGTGGATTTCGTTTACGGTCTCTCGCCCGTCATTTCCATCGAGCAGAAGACAACCGGCAGTAATCCGCGATCTACAGTCGGCACGATGACCGACATCGCGAGCTACCTCAACCTCCTCTTTGCCACCATCGCCGAACCGCACTGCCCTCGGACCGGCGAGCACGTCCCCAGCCGGACGCCGAACCAGATTCTCGAGGCGATCCTCGCACTCCCGGAAGGCGCGGAGGTCGAGTTCCGCGCACCGGTCTTCAAGGTGTACGGCGAGGAACTGGACTTCGTCTTTACCGAGGTCCGAAAAAAGGGTTGCCGCCTGATGGTGATCGACGGCCAACGCGTCGATCTCTCGGAAGAGCTTTCCCTCGAAGCGGCGGACGTGACCGACATGGACGCCGTGGTCGATCGGGTGATGGTCGGTCCCAGACACGAAAAGGCCATCAAGGCCGCGATTGCGGCGACCCTGCTCGTCGGCGACCGTCTGATGCGGATTCAGGTTGTGAAGGGAGCCTCGAAACGCGACGTGGAGGGCTTCTACAAAGGACTCTGTAGCCCCACTCACCATTTCGTGTATGGCGGCATCGAGCCCGAGTACTTCATGTTCAACAATCCGGAGAGCGCCTGCTGCACCTGCGGCGGACTGGGCGTCCACAAGATCACCCATCCGGAGTTGCTGGTTCCCGACCCGGCACGCAGCATTCGCGGCGGCTGCTTTGTCAAGGAAGCGTACCGGTACAATCCGGACACCTGGGATGGGCGCATCATGTACACCCTCTCCACGGTGCTGAAATTCTCCCTGGACGCGCCCTGGGAAAAACTGCCGGAGACCGTGCGCCACTCGATCCTCTTCGGTCTGGAGGGCCGGAAACTGCGCACTACCGCGCCGCCCGAATCGAAAGTGAAGCGCGAAGACTGGGACAGGCACGAGGTCGGCTTCGGAGGAATCGCGCGCCGGATCGAACGGCAGTACCGGCGTTATCGCCAGCGGGGCGAAGCGAACTCCGGCATGGAAGAGTGGCTCGATCGCGTGATGGTCGAGCGGACGTGCCCCGATTGCGGCGGCGCGCGCCTGCGCTCCACACGCCTGTTGTTCACCATCGCGGGAAAGAGCATCCACGAGGTGGGTGCGCTCAATTTCGATGAGCTGTACTCGTTTCTCGACCGCCTGAAGCCGGGCGGGCGCGGAGCGCAGGCGGGGCGGCAAGTCATCTACGACATCCGCCGGCGCGTGGAATTGCTGCTGGGCATCGGCCTCGATTACCTGAACCTCAACCGGCGCTCGGGCACCCTATCCGGCGGTGAATCACAGCGCATCCGCCTCTCCACGCAAATCGGATCGGGCCTTATGGGCATGCTCTACGTGTTGGACGAACCCAGCATTGGTTTGCACCCCAAGGACAACGCCAAGATGATCGCCACTCTCGAAAGCCTGCGCGACATAGGCAACACGGTCATCGTAGTGGAGCACGACGAGGACACGATTCGGGCAGCCGACCACATCGTGGAGATGGGGCCCGGGCCCGGTGTTCACGGCGGCTCCGTGGTGGCGCAAGGCACGCTCGCCGACATCCTGAAATGCAAGGCCTCGCCAACCGGGCAGTACCTCTCCGGAAGGAGAAGGATCGAAACGCCGTCGCGGCGCCGCAGAGGAGGGGGCAGGGTCCTGACCGTCCGCGGCGCCCGGGAGAATAATCTGAAGTCCATCGATGTCGAGTTTCCGCTGGGAAGGATGATCGCCGTGACGGGTGCGTCCGGCTCCGGCAAGAGCTCGCTAATCAACGAGGTACTCTTCAAGGCGCTGTGGAAGCGGCTCGTGGACACCCGCACGCTGCCCGGCAATCACGAAGCGATTGAGGGAGCCGAGGATGTCCACAAGGTCGTGAACATCGATCAATCGCCTATCGGCCGGAACAGCCGCTCGAATCCGGCGACCTACATCGGTTTCTACGATACGATTCGCGAACTTTTCGCCGGTGCACCGGTTTCGGTCGAGCGCGGGTACACGCCGGGCCGGTTCAGCTTCAACGTGAAAGGCGGCCGTTGCGAGGAGTGCCAGGGCGAGGGCGTCATCACCACGCAACTCTACTTCATGCCCGATGTCGAAGTGACGTGCGCGGTCTGCAAAGGCGCCCGCTTCAGCGCCGAGACGCTGGAAGTGACGGTACGCGGCAAGACAATTACCGATGTCCTCAACATGCCGGTGGAGGAAGGAGCCGCTTTCTTCGCGTCCGAGCCCGCGATCAGTAAGAAGATCGCGGTGCTGAACGACCTCGGGCTCGGCTATCTCACGCTGGGCCAATCCGCAACCACACTCTCCGGCGGCGAGGCGCAGCGCATCAAGATCGCGGCTGAACTCTCGAAGCTACAGAAATCCCGGCACACGCTGTACATTCTCGATGAGCCCACGACCGGCCTGCACCTGGCCGATGTCGAGCGACTGCTGGAGTGTCTTGCACGGCTGGTGGATGCCGGCCACACCGTGATCGTGATCGAGCATCACCTCGATGTCATCAAGGCAGCCGACTATGTGATCGATCTCGGGCCGGAGGGGGGCCACGCGGGCGGCGAAATCGTAGTCACCGGCACCCCGGAGGAAGTGGCCGCCTGCAAAACCTCCCACACCGGCAGGTACCTGCGCGCGCGCTTGCGGGCATGATCGTCCCCGCACGGTATAATCGACCTATCTGTGGACCAGCCGCAACCGGAGCCGCCCGCAACGCGGAAAAATGAGGACGAGCCGATGCTGTACTGTCCGGTATGTTCCACCCGCCTGACGGAGCGCAAATGCAAGTTGCTTTGCGAAACGTGCGGGTACTATCTGAGCTGCGCCGATTACTACTAAGCCATGTCTGACATTGCCTCTCTTCTCGAACGATTTCGCCGCGGACCGGAGTTGCTGGCCGTGGTCCTCACCGGCGTGTACGGCGAAGAGGAAGATTTCGTCACCGCGCCCGGCAAATGGAGCGTGCGGCAGATCATCGCGCATCTGGCCGATACCGAACTGGTGATGGGGGTCCGGATTCGCCTCGTGGCCGCGCAGGAGAATCCGCCGCTGACGCCGTTCGATCAGGACGCCTGGGCGCGCAATCTGGATTACGCCAGGCGCAAACCCAAACACAGCCTGGAAACGCTGCGGCGGCTGCGCGCGGAGAACTACGAACTGATCAAGGACCTGCCGGCGGAGGCGTTCGAACGGCAGGGGATGCACGCCGAGCGCGGTCCGCTGACGCTTCAAAAGATCGTGGAGACCTGCGCCAACCACGTGGAGAGCCACGCGCGCCAGATGCAGGAAATCCGCGAACAGTACAAGGCGGCTAAAGGGAAGAAGTAGGGCAGCGGCGTTACACTGGTCCTGATGCCGCAAAGCTATCCTCCTATCCAGGCGCCCGCGCGCCTTCTCTTCGGACCCGGACCGAGTATGGTCGCCCCGCGGGTCTACCAGGCCATGACGCAGCCGCTGGTAGGCCACCTGGATCCTTTCTTCTTCCAGACCGCCGAGGAGGTCCGCACGCTGCTCGGGTACGTGTTCTCCACCGCGAACACGTTCAATATGGCGGTCTCCGGCACCGGCACGTCGGGCATGGAGGCGGCGATCGCCAACTTCGTCGAGCCGGGCACGAAGGTCGCGCTGCTGACCAACGGGTTCTTCGCGGACCGCATCGGCGAGATGGCGCGGCGGCACGGCGGCACGGTGGTCCGCCTGGCCCGGGACTGGGGCACGCCCTACGATTACGACGAGGTCCGCGAGTTCATCAGGCGGGAACGGCCGCAGGTGGTCGGGTTCGTGCAGGCCGAGACCTCGACCGGAATGTTCAACCAGGCGAAACCGATCTGCGACGCGGCCGGGGAAGTGGACGCGCTGGTGATCGCCGATTGCGTTACCTCGCTGGGCGGCATGCCGGTGCTGGTGGATGAGAACGGCATCGACATTGCCTACAGTTGCTCGCAGAAGGGGCTGGGATGTCCTCCGGGATTGGCGCCGATCACCGTGGGAGCGCGCGCTCTCGAGCGGCGCAAGCAGCGCAAGACGCCGGTGGATTGCTTCTACGTGGATCTGGAACTGCTCGACGCGTACTACACGGGCAGGAAGTATCACCACACGGCGTCGGCGACCATGCTGTACGCGTTGCGCGAGGGCCTGGCGATTGTCGCCGAAGAGGGGCTGGAGGCGCGCTGGGAGCGGCACCGGAAGAACCATGAGGCGTTCGTGGCCGGCGTCGAGGCGCTGGGGATGAAGATGCTGGTGCCGGAAGGGCACCGGCTGTGGACGCTGAACACGCCGTGCCTGCCGGCGGGCGTGGACGACGCCAGGGTGCGCGGGTACCTGCTGGAGAAGTACAGCATGGAGACGGCGGGCGGTTTCGGTCCCCTGGCGGGCAAGATCCTGCGCATCGGCACCATGGGCTACAGTTCGACCGCGGAGAATGTGGCGCTGATTCTGGAAGCGCTCAAGGACGCGCTCGCGAAGGCGAGTTAGGCGGCGATGGTTCCGGTGCTGGTGCTGCTCGCCGCGTCGGGCGCAGCGGGGCTTGGCGAGCGCATGGCCGCGGTCGCCGGGCAGACGCCGGGCCGGATCGGCGCGGCGGTTCTGCTGATCGAGACCGGCGAGCACGCCGCGTGGCACGGACGCGGCCGCTTCCCGATGCAGAGCGTCTACAAGTTTCCGATCGCGATGGCCGTGCTGCGCGATGTGGATCGCGGCAAGCTCGCGCTCGACCAACCGGTGCGGATCGATGCCGCCGAGATGGTGCCTTCAACGCTACACAGTCCGATTCGCGACAGCCATCCGGGCGGTACGGCGATGACGCTCGCCGAGGTGCTGCGTTACGCCGTCACGGAGAGCGACGGCACGGCGAGCGATGTGCTGCTGCGGCTGGTGGGTGGTCCGGCGCGCGTGACCGCGTATCTGGAGGAACTGGGTGTGCGCGGGGTGCGGGTGGTGACCACCGAGCGCGAGATGTCGCTCAGCGAGCCCGTGCAGTACCGCAACTGGGCGCAGCCGGAGGAAGTGGTGGCGCTGCTGCGGCTCTTCTGGCAGGGGCGCGGGTTGAGCGCGGCGAGCCGAGCGCGGCTGCTTGAGTGGATGACGGTCACGGGCACGGGCCCAAAGCGCATCCGCGGGCTGCTGCCGCAGGGCGCGCCGGTGGCGCACAAGACCGGCACATCGAACACGTCACACGGGCTGACGCCCGCGACCAACGATGTGGGAATCGTCACGCTGCCGGACGGGCGGCACCTGGCGATAGCGGTATTCGTGGCGGATTCGCCGGCCGGCACTGAGGCGCGCGAAGCGGCGATCGCCCGGATCGCGCGGGCGGCGTGGGACTGGGCGCTGGAGCAGCGGTAGCGACGCCGGCCGAGGCAATGGACGGAGTAGACCCTTCAGGCTTCGACCAGGTGTTCGGGACGTCCATCGAAGAAGGCGCGGATGTTTTCGACCGCCATGGCGAGCCCGGCTGCGAGGGCCTCTGGCGTGATGCCGGCGCAGTGCGGGCTCACGACCACGTTGGGAGCCTCGAGGATGGCGGCGCGCGCGGGTAGGGGCTCGGTGGTGAAGACGTCGAGTCCGGCCCCGGCGAGGCGCCCGGCGCGGAGCGCGTTAGTGAGCGCGTCTTCGTCGATTAAGGTGCCGCGGGCGGTGTTAATCAGGATAGCCGTGGGTTTGAGGCGGGCGAGCGCCGCGGCGTCGAGGAAGTGACGGGTTTCGGGTGAGACGCGCAAGTGGAGACTGACGATGTCGGCTTCCGCATAGAGTCGATCGAGCGGGACGAACGCGACGCCCGGGTGGCGCTCCGGGTGCGGAGTCCAAACCAGGACGCGCATCCCGATGCCGCGGGCGAGTCCCGCGAACGCGCTGCCGATGGCGCCGTACCCGATGATCCCGCAGGTGCGGCCGGCGAGTTGGATGAAGCGTCCGCGCGGCCACCCTCCAGCGCGCGTCGCCGCGTCCATCTCGGGAATGCGGCGGGCGACGGCGAACGCCAGCGCGAGCGCGTGTTCCGCGATCGATGGCGCGCTGACCCCAGGGGTGTTGGCCACCGCGACGTGGTGGCGCGCCGCGGCGGCGAGATCCACATGGTCCGTGCCGGTACCCCAGATACTGAGCAGGCGCAAGCCGGGGCACCCGGCGAAGACGCGGTCAGTGAAGCGGGTGGAAGAGCGGATGTTGAGCACCGCCGCAGCCGCGCCGATGCGGGCGATCAGGGTATCCTCGTCCCCGGGGAGCGTGTCGTGGTACGCGAACTCGGCCGAGGCGCGCAGCGTTTCGAAGGCTGCCGAGGCGGCCAGCACAGCCGGAGCGTCATCGGGGATGGAAACCAGCAGCATGGCGGCTTTCTCATGCTGCCACAAATTGGGCGATCCTATTTAACATGCGGAAAACTCGGACGAGGGTGGTGGTGTGGGCGTGCGTGGTGGCGGCGATGGCGAGCGCGGCGGGGCGGGAGGACCGGCCGGAGTGGAAGCGGCCGTTCCCGGCGCACCGCATCGTGGGCAATGTGTACTACGTCGGGGGATGCGACCTGGCGTCCTTTCTGATCGTGACGCCCAAGGGGGACGCGCTGATCAATACGGGGCTGGCCGGCAGCGCAGAGATGATCCGGCGCAGCATGGCGGAACTGGGGTTCGACCTACGCGACGTAAAGTGGTTGCTGACCACGCAGGCGCACTACGACCACGTCGAGGCGATGGCGGAGGTCAAGCGGATGACCGGGGCACAGATGTGGGCCACGGCGCCCGACGCAACCCTGCTCGAGGACGGCGGGAAGAGCGATTTTCACTTCGGGCCGGCGTTCAACTATCCGCCGGTGAAGGTGGACCGCCGGTTGAACGACGGGGAAGTGCTCGACCTCGGCGGGGTGAAGGTGACCGTGCACCTGCATCCGGGGCATACCCGAGGGAGCGCGTCCTACTCTCTGGTGGCGCGGGACGGCGGGAAGGACTACCGGGTGCTGATTGCGAACATCGCGACCATCAATCCGGGGGTGAAGTTGCTGAATAACGCCAAGTATCCGCGGATTGCGGAGGACTACGCGCTGACGTTCGAGCGGCAGAAGAAGCTGGAGTGCGACGTGTTCCTCGCCTCCCATGCCTCGCAGTACGGGCTGCACGAGAAGTTCCGGCCGGGAATGGCGTACGACCCGGAGCGGTTTGTGGACCCGGTGGGATACCGGCGAGCGGTGGCGGAGGCGGAGGCGGCGTACCGGAAGCAGCTTTCCGAGGAGCGGGCGGAGGGTAAATAAGGCGAAAACCGCCGCCCGGCCACCGGATTGCAGGCGGAAACAGAACCTCCCACTTGCACCTCACACCACACTTGGGTTAGTATGGAGTGGTTCGCGAGAAGGAGACTGCCCGTGTGCTACCACCCGTCTGTATGGCGGGTCCGTCCGCGGCAAGGCCCCGAGGCTGGTTCGGTCACCCCGTTTCCGGCATGGGCCTGTCTAAATTGAGGTAATCCTCGCTAGTCGACCTTGGTAGTGGGTGCGTTTTGCCCACCCTATTTTTGGAAAATCTTCGCGAAGAGGAAATTCGTGCCGACGTTTAATCAACTAGTGCGTTTAGGGCGGAAACCGCCACGTTGGAAGACTTCGAGCCCCGCGCTCGACAGTTGCCCGCAGAAGCGCGGAGTCTGTACCCGCGTGTACACCTCGACCCCGAAGAAGCCGAACTCGGCGCTGCGTAAAGTGGCGCGCGTGCGACTGACCAACGGGACCGAAGTAACCACGTACATTCCGGGTGTGGGACACAACCTGCAGGAGCACTCGATCGTGCTGATCCGCGGGGGCCGTGTGAAGGATCTGCCGGGCGTGCGCTATCACGTGGTGCGCGGCGCGCTGGATACTGCCGGCGTCGCCAATCGCAAGCAGGGACGTTCCAAGTACGGGGCCAAGAGGCCGAAGTCGTAAAGGTATCGTATGCCACGCAGAAGAAGAGCCGTTGTTCGTGAAGTATCGCCGGATCCGGTTTACAACTCCACTCTGGTCGAGAAGTTCGTGAACTCGATGATGTGGGAGGGCAAGAAGAACACCGCCCAGAGCATCTTCTACGATGCCATGAACAAGATCCAGGAGCGAAGCCAGGACGATCCGCTGAAGATCTTCAAAAAGGCCGTGGAAAACGCCAAGCCGCTGCTCGAAGTGAAGACGCGGCGCGTGGGCGGCGCCAACTACCAGGTGCCGATCGAGGTGCCGCAGACCCGCCGCACCTCGCTGGCGATGCGCTGGATCATCACCAACGCGCGCGGCCGTGCCGAGAAGGGCATGGCGGATAAACTCGCGAACGAATTGAACGATGCCGCCAATTTGCGCGGCGGCGCCATTAAGAAACGAGACGACGTCCACCGCATGGCGGAGGCTAACAAGGCCTTTGCTCATTACCGGTGGTAACGGGAAACGAGCAAGAGGGGAGCCACACTTTACTGCATGCCTAGAACGATCCCGCTTGAGAGGATGAGAAACATCGGCATCGCCGCCCATATCGATGCCGGTAAGACCACCACAACTGAGCGGATTTTGTACTACACCGGCCGGTCCCACAAGATCGGCGAAGTCCATGAGGGCACCGCCACCATGGACTGGATGGAACAGGAACAGGAGCGCGGCATCACGATCACGTCGGCCGCGACGACCTGCTCCTGGCGCGACATGCAAATCAACATCATCGATACGCCCGGGCACGTGGACTTCACCGCCGAAGTCGAGCGTTCGCTGCGCGTACTCGATGGCGCGGTGGCGGTGTTCGATGCCGTCGCCGGTGTGCAGCCCCAATCGGAAACGGTGTGGCGGCAGGCCGATAAGTACCACGTTCCGCGTATCTGCTTCATCAACAAGATGGACCGCGTGGGCGCGGATTATTACCGCGCCGTGGATACCATCGTGGACCGCCTGAAGGCGCGCCCGGTGCCGATTCAGATTCCGGTCGGCGCGGAAGATCAGTTCAAGGGTGTCGTGGACCTCGTGGAAATGAAGGCGGTGATCTGGCGCGACGAAACGCTGGGCGCCAAGTTCGACGTGGTCGAGATCCCCGAGGACCTCAAGGAAAAAGCGCAGTCCTACCGCGAGCAGATGATCGAGGCGGTCAGCGAATTCGACGACGCTCTGTTCGAAAAGTTCGTTCACGGCGAAGCGCTCACCAACGATGAGATTCGCGCCGGGATCCGCAAGGCGACCATCGCCATGAAGATCTTCCCGGTGATCTGCGGGTCGGCGTTCAAGAACAAGGGCGTGCAGACCATGATGGACGCGGTGGTGGATTACCTTCCCTCGCCGCTCGACGTGCCGCCGGTACAGGGCACCCACCCCGACCATCCCGATCAGGAATTGGAGCGCAAGGCGAGCGACGACGAGCCTTTCTCCGCGCTGGTCTTCAAGATCATGACCGACCCGTACTCGGGCCAGTTGGCGTTCTTCCGGGTGTACTCCGGCAGGATGAGCGCCGGCGAGAGCGTGTACAACGTGGCCAAAGGCCGCCGGGAGCGCGTCGGACGCCTGATGCGCATGCACGCCAACAAGCGCGAGGACATCCAGGAAATCCTGGCGGGCGACATCTGCGCGGCGGTGGGGCTGAAGACGGTCTCCACCGGCGATACGATCTGCGCCGAAGACTTCCCGATCACGCTCGAGAAGATCGACTTCCCGACGCCGGTGATTCAGTTGGCGGTCGAACCCAAGACCAAGGCCGATCAGGAAAAGATGGGGATGGCGATCGCGAAACTGGCGCAGGAAGATCCCACGTTCCGGGTCAACACCGATCCGGAAACCGGGCAGACGATTCTATCCGGCATGGGTGAACTGCACCTGGAGATCATCGTCGACCGCATGATGCGCGAGTTCAGCGTGGCCGCCAACGTGGGCAAGCCGCAGGTGGCGTATCGCGAGACCATCCGCAACGTGGCCGAGTTCGATTACACGCACAAGAAGCAGACCGGCGGCAGCGGCCAGTACGCGCGCTGCAAGCTGCGCGTCGAGCCGAACCCGGGCAAGGGCTACGAATTCGTCAACGAGATCCGCGGCGGCAACATTCCCAAGGAATTCATCCCGGCGGTGGAGAAGGGCGTGGTGGAAGCGCTCGAAGGCGGCATCCTGGCGGGCTACCCGATGGTGGACGTCAAGGTGGCGGTGTTCGACGGCGCCTACCACGAAGTGGACTCCTCGGAAATGGCCTTCAAGATCTGCTCCTCGATCTGCGTGAAGGAAGCGTGCCGCAAGGGCAAGAGCGTGCTGCTTGAGCCGGTCATGGCGGTGGAAGTCGTGGTTCCCGACGAGTACATGGGCAGCGTCAACGGCGACCTGATTTCACGCCGCGGCCAACTCGAAGGTACCGAGATCCAGGGTTCCACTCACATGATCCGGGCCAGCGTGCCGCTCAGCGATATGTTCGGTTACGCCACGGAACTGCGTTCCCGTACGCAGGGCCGCGGCAGCTTCACCATGCACTTCTCGCGGTACGAGGAAGTGCCCAAGACGATTTCGGAAGAGATCGTCGCCAGGGTTCAGGGAAAAGTGACGAAGTAGGAATTCGAAGGAGATTGACGGCAGATGGCAAAGGAAAAATTCGACCGCAGCAAGCCGCACGTAAATATCGGGACGATCG
>JAFDVU010000180.1 GCA_018268835.1 Acidobacteriota bacterium
TTGATCGCCATCGGCAATTGCTCCATCCCGCTCGCCGTGATGGCCGGCCTGATTACCAAGTGAGAGAGACGCGCTCATGGAACTGATTTCGAAATCTCCGGACGGACCGATCGAGACGCGATGGGAGCGGCATCGCTTCCATCTCAAGCTGGTGAATCCGGCCAACAAGCGGAAGTACACCATCCTGGTGGTGGGCACGGGACTGGCCGGCGGCAGCGCCGCGGCGAGCCTCGGCGAGTTGGGCTACAACGTCGAATGCTTCTGCTTTCAGGATTCGCCGCGCCGCGCGCACTCCATCGCCGCGCAGGGCGGCATCAACGCCGCCAAGAACTACCATAACGACGGTGACAGTATCTACCGCCTGTTCTACGACACGGTCAAGGGCGGCGATTTCCGCGCCCGCGAATCCAACGTCTACCGCCTGGCTCAGGTCTCGGTCAACATCATCGACCAGTGCGTCTCCCAGGGCGTGCCCTTCGCGCGCGAATACTCCGGCTACCTGGACAACCGCAGTTTCGGCGGCGCCCAGGTCTCGCGGACTTTTTACGCCCGCGGGCAGACGGGCCAGCAGTTGCTCCTCGGCGCCTATCAGGCGCTGGAGCGGCAGATCGGCGCCGGCCAGGTCCGCATGCACCCGCGCACCGAGATGCTCGACCTGGTCGTCATCGACGGGCGCGCCCGCGGCATCGTCACCCGCGACCTGAAGACCGGGAAGATCGAAACCCACCTGGGCGACGCGGTCGTGCTCGGCACCGGCGGCTACGGCAACGTCTTCTACCTCTCCACCAACGCCAAGGGATCCAACGCCACCGCCATCTGGCGCGCGCACAAGCGCGGCGCGCTCTTCGCCAACCCCTGCTTCACCCAGATCCACCCCACCTGCATCCCGGTCTCCGGCGACTATCAAAGCAAGCTCACTCTGATGAGCGAATCGCTGCGCAACGACGGCCGCGTGTGGGTTCCCAGGCAGGCCGGCGACAAGCGCGCGCCCGAATCCATCCCCGAAGCCGAGCGCGATTACTACCTGGAGCGCAAGTACCCGAGCTTCGGCAACCTCGTGCCCCGCGACGTGGCCAGCCGCAACGCCAAGAGCGTCTGCGACGAAGGCCGCGGCGTGGGCGAAACCAAGCTCGCCGTCTACCTCGACTTCCGCGACGCCATTCAGCGTCTGGGCGCCCACACCATCAAGGAGCGCTACGGCAACCTGTTCGATATGTACGAGCGCATCACCGGCGAGGACCCCTACAAGGTCCCGATGCGCATCTACCCGGCCATCCACTACACCATGGGCGGCCTTTGGGTGGACTACAACCTGATGTCCACCATCCCCGGGTTGTACGTGATCGGCGAAGCCAACTTCAGCGACCATGGGGCCAACCGCCTTGGCGCCAGCGCGCTCATGCAGGGTCTGGGCGACGGCTACTTCGTCCTGCCCAACACCATCGGCGACTACCTGGCCTCCAACAAATTCGAAAAGATCGATAGCAGTCACGCCGCCGTACGCGATGCCGAAGCCGGCGTGAACGGCACCATCAAGAAACTGCTCTCCGCCAAGGGCACCCGCAGCGTGGATTCGTACCACCGGGAACTGGGCAAGATCATGTGGGACCACTGCGGCATGGCGCGCAATGCCGGCGGCCTCAAGGAAGCCCTGGCCCTGATCCCCAAACTGCGCGAGCAGTATTGGCGCGATGTGAAGGTGCTCGGCGGGGGCGAGGAACTCAACCAATCGCTCGAAAAGGCCGGGCGCGTGGCCGATTTCTTCGAACTGGCCGAACTGATGTGCCTGGATGCGCTGGAGCGCAACGAAAGCTGCGGAGGCCACTTCCGCGAGGAATACCAGACGCCCGACGGCGAAGCGGCGCGCGACGACGAGCACTACTCGCACGCCGCCGCCTGGGAGTTCAAAGGCGTGGGCACTCCGCCCGCCCTGCACAAAGAGCCCCTCAACTTCGAATACGTGCATCCGACGCAACGGAGCTACAAGTAATGCGAATCACTCTCCACATCTGGCGGCAGCAGAACGCCCAAGCGCCGGGCAAGATGGTGCGGTACGAGGTCCCCAACGTCAACCACGAGATGTCGTTCCTCGAGATGCTCGACGTGTTGAACGAGGACCTGATCGCGAAAGGGGAAGAACCCGTAGCCTTCGACCACGATTGCCGCGAAGGCATCTGCGGCATGTGCGGCGCCATGGTCAACGGCGTCGCCCACGGCCCGCTGCCGGCCACCACCCTCTGCCAGCTCCATATGCGCCACTTCAAGGACGGCGACGAGCTATACGTCGAGCCCTGGCGCGCCAAGGCTTTCCCGATTGTCAAAGATCTGGTGGTCGACCGCAGCGCTTTCGACCGCATCATCGCCGCCGGCGGCTTCATCTCCGCTTCCACCGGCAGCGCACCAGACGGCAACGCCGTGCTCATTTCCAAGGACAACGCCGACCGCTCCATGGATGCCGCCGCCTGCATCGGTTGCGGCGCCTGTGTCGCCATGTGTCCCAATGCCGCCGCCGCCCTCTTTACCGGCGCCAAGATCTCCCACCTCGGCCTGCTCCCGCAAGGGCAGCCCGAGCGCGCCAGCCGCGCCATCGCCATGGTGGCTCAGGCCACGGCCGAAGGCTTCGGAAGTTGCACCAACATCGGCGAATGCGAGGCCGTCTGCCCCAAGGAAATCAAACTTGAGGTCATCGCCCGCATGAACCGCGACTTTATCCGCGCAGCCTGTTCGCAGCGCTGACCGCGCCCTTCGACCCGGCCTTCTTCTTCACTGCCGCCACCAGCTTTTCCAGATCCAGCAGGTGGCGGGGCTTATAGGTGAGTTGCGACCAGCGCGACGACCGGCTGAACTCCACTCCCACGAAGTACCCGATTTCGCGGTACACGCAATACCGTACGTAGCCGGCAAAAAACTGTTCGGTTGCGTCCCAGGCGATTTCTGCTCCCAGCGGGATCGGCGTTTCCAGTTGCAGGCAGGCTCCCGACGTCGAGATGTCCTCCAGCAGAGCCGTCGCCTTGTGTTGTCTGCCCGAACGGTCCTTCCACCGGATCTCCACCATATCCGCGCAGAGCATGCGCGTCTCCGAACGCCTCTCTTGCTCCATACCAACCATATCGGCGGTTGCAGCCAAAGACTTTATAGCCCTGCTCTACCGCGACCGGTGCCATAATCGAGGTTTGACGCGCCCCCGTACCCTGGTACCGATCGTCGCGCTCGCCGTGCTCTCCGGATGCACGCACCGCAAGCACGCGCGTGTCCCCCCGCCCCCCAGGCCCGTCGCCATCGGCTACACCGAAACCGGCCTGGCAAGCTGGTACGGCTACCCCTACCACGGCCGCGCCGCCGCCAACGGCGAAACCTACGACCAGGAGCAGATGACCGCCGCCCACCGCACCCTGCCCTTCGAAACCTGGGTCCGGGTCTACGACCTCGATACTCAGAAGGAAGCCGAGGTCCGTATCACCGACCGCGGCCCCTTTGTCGAAGGCCGCATCATCGACCTCTCACGCGCCGCCGCGCGCCAGATCGGCATGCTCGGCCCCGGCACCGCGCGCGTCCGCATCGAAGTGATCCGCGCCCCGGCCAGCGTAACCCCGGCCGCCTTCGGAGTCCAGGTGGGCGCCTTCCAGAACCGCGACAATGCCCTGCGCCTGCGCGACGAAATGCAGCAGTCCTACGGTACGGCCCGCGTCGTCCAGCGTCCGGGCAGCCCGCCGCTTTGGCGCGTCCTGGTCGGCTCCGAGCCCACTCCGGAAGCCGCCGGCACCCTGGCCGTGAAAATCCGGCAGAATTCCGATGAGAAAATCGCCTGCTTCGTCGTACGTATTGATTCTAATTAGCGATTCTTCTTATGCCCCGGCCCCCCCAGGCGGTCCATTCCCTGGTCGGCCAGTCCCCGCTGACCGCAACCCTACGTCGTCTGATCGACAAGGCGTCGCGTAACCGCCTGCCGGTACTTCTCTTAGGCGAAAGCGGCACCGGTAAGGAGGTGGTCGCGCGGGCCATCCACGCGGCCAATCCCAAGGGGCCTTTCGTCACCATCGATTGCGGGTCCCTGGTCGGCTCGCTGATGGAGAGCGACCTTTTCGGCCACGTCAGGGGCGCCTTTACCAGCGCCACCTCCGACAAAAAAGGCCTGATCGAACTGGCCGATGGAGGCACCGCGTTCTTCGACGAGATCGGCGATCTGCCCCTGGAACTGCAGGTCAAACTCCTCCGCCTCATCCAGGAAAGCGAGTTCCGGCCCGTGGGCGCGGTCGAATGGCGCAAGGTCGATATCCGGGTCATCGCCGCCACCCACCGCGATCTCAGCGCCGCAGTCGCCGCCGGCCGCTTCCGCCTCGACCTCTACTACCGCCTCAACGTCTTCGCCATGCGCATTCCCGCGCTGCGCCAGCGTAAGGACGACATCCCCGAGCTGGTGGCTCACTTCCTGGAGCAATGCCGCCGCGCCGGCCTCCCCGAACTCGAGATCGGCGAGGAGATCCTGGCCCTGTTTCAGTCCTACGACTGGCCGGGAAACGTGCGCGAACTGCGCCACTGCATCGAGCGCCTCAGCGCCATGCACTCCGAGGGGGCTCTGCAAATGGCGGACCTGCCGACCGCGCTTCAGTATCAGCACTCCGCCGGCGCCCTGGGCCAGCTTTCCGAGGCCCTGCGGCAGCCCGCCTCCTCCGACTACATCCCTTCGGTCGCGATGCCCGCGCCGTCTCCCATCATTTCGCTTCCGGACAGCGAACGCGTCACCATCGAGCGCGCCCTCTCCTCTACCGGCGGGGAGCGGGGCCGGGCGGCGCGCATTCTCGGCATCGGGCGCACCACCCTCTACCGGAAGATGAAACAATACGGGTTGGAGTGAGCGCTCTCCGCCCGTAAATGCAGCCCGTCGCCCTGGACGCCACCTACAGCATCGGAGAAGTGTTGAGCGGAGTCGGCCTATACTCCCGCGAAATCCTCTTTGGACTCGCCCGCGCCCACCCCGAAGTCCGCTTCGACTTCTGGTACCGCTCCCACCGCTACCTTCGCTCCCGCGGCGAAGGCTTGCCGCCCAATGCGCGCCGCCGCCTGCTCGCCGGCCCCTTCGGCCCGCGCCGCGCGCGCCTCTTCCACGGACTCAACCAGCGGCTGCCCGGCGTCCTCCCGGCGCGCTCCGTGGCCACCTTCCACGACCTGTTCGTGCTCACCTGCGAATACTCCACCGCGGACTTTCGCGAGCGCTTCGCCGCCCAGGCGCGGGACGCCGCCCGCCGCGCCGACGCCGTCATCGCGGTCAGCGCCTTCACGCGCGACCAGGTGGTGGACCTGCTCGGAGTCGAGCGCGCCAAGGTCGCGGTCGTGCACCACGGCGTCCGCCGCCTGCCGCTGCCCCCGCTGCCGCGCGAAAACGTGATCCTCAATGTGGGTGCGATCCAGAGGCGCAAAAATATCGCTCGCCTGGTGGAGGCGTTCGAAACCCTGCCCTCCGGCTGGCGCCTGGTGCTGGCCGGCAGCGATGGCTATGGCGCCGCGGAAATCCACGCGCGTATCGCCGCCAGCCCCGCGCGCGAGCGCATCGTCGTCCCCGGCTACGTCTCGCCCGCGGACCTCGCAGCCTGGTATGCCCGCGCCCGCATCTTCGCCTTTCCCTCGCTCGACGAGGGCTTCGGCATGCCCGTGCTGGAAGCCATGGCGGCCGGCGTCCCGGTGGTCACCTCCGACCGCTCCGCCCTTCCCGAAGTCGCCGGCGATGCGGCTCTGCTCGTGGATCCGGTGAATGCCGGCGCGCTCGCCGCCGCGCTTCAGCGCCTTGCCGGCGACGAAACCCTCCGCGCGGACCTCTCCGGACGCGGCACGGCGCGGGCGGCACTGTTCACCTGGGAAAAAGCGGTCAAAGAGACCTGGCGGGTGTACGAGAGTATCTGGTAAGCGCACCGATCGTGCGTAAAACTGGCGGCGGCTTCATGTGCGCGGGGCCGACGGCCCGCGCTACTTGGGATCTTCGTCCACCGCGATCTTCAAAGCGCGCAGAAAGCGGTGATCCTGGCTGGTGAACTTGATTTTGCTCGTGGCCTCGAACGTGCGTTTGGGTTCCTCGGTGGACTCCACCTGCTCGTCGTCTTCCTCCTCGGCGCTTTCATCGCGGCGGTTGAATCCGATCGTCGCTTCCAGCACCAGGAATACGTCGTATCCGGCGCGTTTGATCTCACCGATCGCTTCGGCGATCCGGTCCGACTCGGAAAGGGAATCGTTGATCGCGTTTCCCAGTTCCTGCATGAGGTTTTTCAATGGTTCGTCCACAGAACTCCCCTATAATCCCAGATGCGCCGGAGCACCCCGGCGTTGCATGTACTGGTCGCATCCACCCGTTCCGATTGTAGTGGAGCGCATCCGGGTTCACAAGCGCTCCCCTTTGTAACAATCGGCTGCATCGCCGCGGAGCCTTAGCCCCGGACCGGCACCCCGTCCGGGTGCTAGCATGTGGGAGTGAAGAAGCTGTTGACGGTGAAGGCCGGGCGCGAGTTCTTCCACCACGTCGTGCCCGCCGTTCTGAAACCGGCCCGAACCCTCTGGAATGAAGTTATCGGCTTTCTTTTCTTCTGCCTGGCCGTGTTGTTCGGCTCCGGCGCCGTGCGCGCCTATATGGCCATGGGCACCGATCCCAAGCAGACCACGGGCGATCTGTGGCGCTTCCTGGGCACCACGTTCCTGACCTTGCTGATGCTCTATTTCGGCGTCTCCAGTTTCCTGCGCGCCCGCCGAATTTCCCGCTCATGAGCCGTCCGCCGGAGCGCCCGGGCGAGTACCCGTTTACCCGCGGGATTTATCCGGAAATGTACCGACGCCGCCTGTGGACCATGCGGCAGTACGCCGGCTTCGGCACCGCGGAGGAAAGCAACCGCCGCTACCGCTACCTCCTGGCGCAGGGTACGACCGGGCTCTCCGTGGCCTTCGACCTCCCTACCCAGCTCGGGTTGGACAGCGACCACCCCATGGCCGCCGGCGAGGTGGGCCGCGTCGGCGTCGCCATTTCTTCGCTCGCCGATATGGAGCGTCTCTTCGAGGGCATTCCGCTCGAAAGCGTTTCCACCTCGATGACCATCAACTCCACGGCGGCGATTCTGCTGGCCTGCTACGCGCTGGTCGCCGAACGCCAGGGCGCGGACCGCCGCAAGCTTTCGGGCACCATCCAGAACGACATCCTCAAAGAATACATCGCGCGCGGTACGTACATTTACCCGCCGCGCGCCGCCATGCGCATCATCACCGATATCTTCTCCTGGGCGGGAGCGGAGATGCCCGAGTGGAACACCATCTCGATCTCCGGCTACCACATCCGCGAAGCAGGTTCCACCGCGGTCGAGGAACTCGCCTTCACCTTCGCCGACGCCATCGCCTACATCGAGGCGGCGATCGCCGCCGGCCTTGCGGTGGACTCCTTCGCGCCACGCCTTTCGTTCTTCTTCAATGCGCACGGCGATTTTCTCGAGGAGATCGCGAAGTTCCGCGCCGCCCGCCGCATCTACGCCAGGCTGATGCGCGAACGTTTCGGCGCGCGCGACCCGCGCTCCCTGGCCCTGCGCTTCCACGTGCAAACCGCCGGTAGCACGCTCACCGCGCGGCAGCCGGATGTGAACATCGTGCGGACAGCTCTTGAAGCCATGGCCGCAGTGCTCGGCGGCGCGCAGAGCCTGCACACCAATTCGCGGGACGAAGCCCTCGGACTGCCCACGGAGGAGTCCGCGCGCATCGCGCTGCGCACCCAGCAGATCATCGCTTACGAGACCGGCGCCGCAAGCACCGCCGATCCCGCCGGCGGCAGCGGGCACATCGAGGCGCTAACCGATTCCATCGAGAGCGGCGTCGCCGGCATCCTCGCCGAGATCGAGCAGGCGGGCGGCACGCTCCCCTCCATCGAGAGCGGATGGATTCAGCAGCGCATCCAGAACTCGGCCTATCGCTATCAGCGCGCCGTGGAGAGCGGCGAACGCGTGGTAGTCGGGGTCAACCGGTTCCAGCAGGAGGGCGAGCGCGACATCCCCACCTTCCGTATCGATCCAGCGCTCGAACGCGCGCAGGTCGAGCGCTTGCGCGAGGTGCGCGCCGCGCGCAGCGCGTCCGCAGTGGAGGCGGCTCTCGGGGACCTCGAACGTGCCGCGCGCGGCGGGGGGAACCTCATGCCGCCAATCCTCGCCGCCGCCGGAGTGTATGCCACGGTGGGCGAGATCTCCGACCGGTTGCGCGCCGTCTTCGGCGAGTTCCGCGACGCGTAACCGCGGCCGGGCTGCTCTTATCACACTCGCTGCTATTTGTAAATACGGCTCTTTTTGACTAGTTTTCCTGTGTGATGCGATCTATCCTTGCTCCAAGCTAGTCTCAACCAGACTCTTGAGTCTGAATTGGTTGTAACGAGGAGTTAGTCCATGCTACGTCGCATCGTCATCGGGGTCGCTGCGGTTACACTAGCGGCCGTGCCTTTGTTTCCCCAGCAGTTTCGTGGCAGTCTCAGCGGCCGCATTCTCGATCCACAGCAGGCCGCGATTGCGGGCGCCAAAATCGCCGCCACGGAAACGGAGACCGGCGCCAAGTTCACTACCGTCAGCAACGCCGACGGCACCTACGTCGTGCCCTTTCTCCCTCCCGGACCGTACTCGGTTTCCATCGAGGCTCCCGGCTTCAAACATTACGTCAACAGTCAGGTCCGTATCACCACGAACGAGCGCGAACAGATCGACGTGACGCTCGAGATCGGAACCGTCGATCAGTCGGTGACGGTTTCCGCCGAAGCCTCGATGATCGAAACCGCCACCGCCAGCACCGGACAGGTCATCAACACCCGGCAGATCGAAAACATGCCGATTAACGGCCGCGCGCCGCTGGTTTTGGCACAGCTCGCCTATGGCGTGACGCCCAACTCGGATCCCAAGTTCTCCCGCCCCTTCGATAACGCCGGGCCAAGCGGATTCTCAATGGGAGGCGCTCCGAACCAGAGCAACGAACTGCTCATCGACGGCTCGCCCGACACCACCCGCAACCTGCGCGTGGCCTACAACCCGCCTCCCGACGCGGTGCAGGAGGTGAAGGTCGAGACCTTCCAGACCGATGCGGCCTACGGCCACACCGGGGGCGGCACGGTCAACGTGGTGATGAAGGGCGGCACCAACAGCTTCCACGGCAGCGCTTACGATTTCAACCAGGTTTCGAAACTCGCCGCGACCCCGTGGTTCACCAACCGGGCCGGACAGAAGAAATCGCAGCTCATCTACAACCAATGGGGTATGAGCGCCAGCGGGCCGATCATTCTCCCGAAGGTGGTGAACGGCAAGAACAAGCTCTTCTGGTTCTTCAGTTACGAGGGCATCCACGACGCTTTCCCCGAGCCGCTCACCAACACCGTGCCCACCGCGGCGGAACGCGCGGGCGACTTCTCGCAGTTGCTCAACGCCGGCGCCAACTATGCCGTCTACGACCCCCTGACCGGAGTGCAGAACGGCAGCCGCGTCGCCCGGACTCCCTTCCCGGGCAACGTGATTCCAACGGCCCGGCTCAGCCCGATCGCTAAGAATCTGCTCGGCAACTTCATCCCGCAGCCCAACCAGGCCGGCACGATCGACGGCGCCAACAACTACCTCGCCGACAGCGTGCGCCGCGACGTCTTCGACGGCGAACTCGGCCGCTTCGATTACAACATCAGCGACAAGCACAAGCTGTTCTACAACTTCCGCCACAACTACCGCGTGGAGGACCGCGGCAACGCGTACCACAACATTGCCACCGGCAACCTGCTCAACCGCATCAACTGGGGCACCATGCTGGACGACGTCTATACGTTCTCGCCCACGGTCGTGCTGAACACGCGCCTCAACTGGACCCGCTTCACCGAGGCCAACGACAAGCCCAGCGCGGGGTACGACTTCACCAAACTCGGCTTCCCGTCCTACCTCGCGGCAGCTTCGCAGCGCCTGGTACTGCCCGTCATCGACCTCGACCGCTACAGCGATTTCGGCACCGACGGCGGCGATCGCACTCCCTACGACATCTTCCAGATCTTTACCAGCCTGACCAAGATTCAAGGGCGCCACTCTCTGAAGACGGGCTTCGACATCCGTGAGTCCCGGGAGAGTTCCGCCAGTTACGGCAATTCCTCCGGATCCTATACCTTCCGCGAAGACTACACACGCGGACCGCTGGACAATTCCCCGTCCTCTCCGATGGGCCAGGATCTGGCCAGCTACATGCTCGGCTATCCCACCGGCGGCAATCTCGCCATCAACGCCTTCCGCACCAACCAGGCGAAGTATTGGGCGGTGTTCCTGCAGGACGACTACCGCCCGCGCAGCAACCTCACCTTCAACCTCGGCCTGCGATATGAAGGGGACCTCGGCACCACCGAACGCTTCAACCGTAGCGTGAGCGGATTCAACCCTACCGCGGCGCTCGCCATCACCGCCGCGGCCCAGGCGGCCTATGCCGCGAATCCGGTTGCCGGCGGACCCGCCGTGAGCGCCTTTAACCCCAGGGGCGGTCTCCTCTTCGAAGGTGCGAACGGCAACGCCGTGTACAACCCCAAGACCGGCTACTTCAGCCCGCGCTTCGGCTTTGCCTGGACGCCGGGCGGCCGAGGATTCGTCATTCGCGGCGGTTTCGGCGTGTTCGTCTCCTCCATCGGCACCCAGGGCATCAACCAACCCGGATTCAGCGCCAGCAGCACTGTTCTCGGAGCGAGCACCACCGCCAACCTGCGGCCGGCCGTGACCCTGGACAATCCCTTCCCGGCCGGAATCCAGCAGCCCACTGGGGCAAGCCTCGGAGTCAATACATTCGCCGGCCAAAGCATCACGTTCTTCAACCCCTACCCGCTCAACCCCTATTCCATCCGCTGGGACCTGGATATCCAGCACGCCATCGGCAATGGTGCGGTATTCGAAATCGGCTACACCGGCAACCATGCCGTGCATCTGCCGCTCGGCCAATCGCTGAACTATACGCCCGCGCAATACCTGAGTTCGGAACCGATCCGCAACGACGCGATGCAGGCGGTGATCGACCGCAACTCGTCTCCCGTGGCCAATCCGTTCGTGGGCCTGCTGCCCGGCACCAACCTCAACGGGAAGACCATCAGCTTCTCCCAACTGGTGCAACCGTTCCCGCAGTTCACGGGCGTTTCGTTGAGCAACGGCGACGGAGCCAGCAGCTATTTCCACGCGCTTCAGGTCCGCTTCGAGAAACGCTTCTCTCACGGTTTCCAGATGCTCAGCAACTACCAGTTCAGCCGCACCATCGCACGCGACAATTACCTCAATTCGTTCGGTCCACTGGAAAAACGGCCGGCCGATATCGACCGGCCGCATCGCTTCGTCACCGCCATCACCTACGAACTGCCGTTCGGCCGCGGCAAGGCGATTCTCGGTTCGCCCAGCGGCCTCGCCGGCGCAGTCATCGACCGCATCATCGGCGGGTGGAACTTCAACGCCATCTACTCGTACGAGAGCGGCGGTCCGGCGGGCAGTTGGGGCGACGTGATTTACGTCGGCGGGCCGCTGAACTGGAATCCCAGCAACGTGGATCACACGTTCGACACGACTCGCTTCATCCGCGACAGCAAACTGCAGGTATCCAACCACATTCGCAACTTCCCCACGCGCTTCGGAGACCTGCGGCTGCCGCCGACCAACAATGTAGACTCCTCGATCATCAAGAACACGCGCATCAGAGAGAGCGTGAACCTGCAATATCGCTGCGAGTTCTTCAACACCTTCAATCACCCGGTGTTCAGTGGTCCGAACCTGAGCCCGACCTCGTCGGCGTTCGGGACCATCAGCGGGGTTTACAACCTGGAACGCCACATCCAGATGGCGCTGCGCATGACCTGGTAGCACCGCCGGTAACCCGATTCAACGGCCAGGCAAGGCCGCGTGGTCGTGCCTGGCCCGCGGGTATCGGAGTTTTATAGCTCTTTTGGGCTAGTTTTCCTCGCGCGTACGGTCTATACTGTAGCGAAGTCTCAGTCTACGCTGCGAGGAGTTAGTCGAATCATGCTATGTCGCACAGGTTTTGCGGCCGCCATGTTCCTGTTGGCCGCGGCTTCCCCATCCTTCTCCCAGGAATTCCGAGGCACTATCACCGGCCGGGTCACGGACACGCAGTCCGCGGCCATTCCCAACGCGAAGATCGTCGCGACCCAAGTGTCCACTGGAGCTCGCTCCAACACCAACACCGGGGTTGATGGACTGTATACCATTCCGTTCCTGGCTCCAGGATCCTACAAACTCGAAGTCGAGGCTCCCGGCTTCAAACGCTACGTGCAGGACGGACTCACCGTCTCCGCCGGCGAACGCGTCGGCGTGGACATCCAACTGCAACTCGGCCAGATCAACGAAACCGTCACCGTGACCGCGGAAGCGCCGCTGCTGGACACCACCAGCGCCACCGCCGGCCAGGTCATCAACTCCGCCCAGGTCGAAAACATGCCCATGAACGGCCGCACTCCCCTGGTGCTGGCGCAGTTGGCCATGGGCGTCGTCCCCAACAGCGACCCCAAGTTCAACCGCCCCTTCGATAACGCGGGTCCGTCCGGGTTCTCCATGGGCGGCGCTCCCTCGCAAAGTAACGAACTGCTGGTGGACGGCGCGCCCGATACCACCTGGGACCTGCGCGTGTCCTATAACCCGCCGGTGGACGCGGTGCAGGAAGTTCGCGTGCACGCGTTCGAGGCCGACGCGGCCTACGGACACACCGGCGGCGGCACCGCCAACGTGATCATGCGCGGCGGCAGCAACAACCTGCACGGAAGCCTGTACGAGTTCAACCAGGTGTCGGCGCTGCAAGCCACCAATTTCTTCACCAACAAGGCCGGACAGACAAAGCCTGTCGGTCGCTACAACCAATGGGGCGGCACTGCCGGCGGCCCGCTGTGGATCCCCAAGGTCTTCAACGGCAAGAACAAGGTGTTCTGGTTCTTCGCCATGGAAGAGATCAACGATAGTTTCCCCGAGCCCCAGACCCTGATGGTGCCGACCGCGGCGCAGCGCACCGGCGATCTCTCGCAACTGCTTCAGGTCGGTGCCAATTACCAGATCTACGATCCTTTGACCGGCGTGCAGTCCGGCTCGCGCATCTCGCGCACGCCGTTCGCCGGCAACATCGTTCCCACCAGCCGCATCAACGCCATCGCCAAGAACTACTTCCAGTTTTATCCGCTGCCCAACCAGCCCGGCGGCCGTGACGGCACCCTGAACTACCTGGCGCCCGCCGTGCGCAAGGATACCTACAACTCCGAGATGGGCCGCCTGGATTTCAACATCGGCAGCAGGAACCGGATGTTCTGGAATTTCCGCCACAACGACCGCATCGAGGACCGCAACAACCTGTTCAACAACGCCGCCGCCGGCCGCGACCTGCTGCGCATCAACTGGGGCAGCACACTCGACGACGTGCACACGTTCAACGCCTCCACCGTGGCAAACTTCCGCCTCAACTTCAGCCGCTTCCGCGAAGCCACCGTCAGTTACGGCGATGGGGTCAACGCCACTACACTTGGATTCCCGGCCTACATTTCGGCCAATGCACCGAAACTGGTCCTGCCGCTGATCCGCTTTGCCTCCACCACCGCCGGCTCGGACTATCAGCAGATCACCAGCGACACCGACTCCAACCGGCCGTTCAACATCTTTCAGATTTTCGGCGACGTGGTCAAGATCGTCGGCAACCATAGTCTGAAAATGGGCGCCGATGCACGCGAAGCCCGCGACAGCAATCAAAGCTACGGCAGTTCCCAGGGGGTTTATACCTTCTCCACCAACTGGACCCGCGGCCCGCTCGACAATTCGACCGCGGCCCCGGTGGGCCAGGACCTGGCCGCCTTCCTCCTCGGCATGCCCACTGCCGGTTCGTTCGACATCAACGCGCTGCGCACCAATACCGCGAAATATCTGGCGGTCTTCATCCAGGACGACTGGCGGGTGCGCAACAACCTGACCCTGAACCTCGGGCTGCGCTGGGAACGCGACTTCCCGAACTACGAACGCTTCAACCGTTCCCTGAACGGCTTCGACAGCACCACGCCGAGTCCGATCGCGGCCGCGGCGCAGGCAGCTTATGCCCTGAAACCCGATGTCCTCACGGCCAGCCAGTTCAAGGTGCTCGGCGGGCCGACGTTCGCAAGCGCATCGAGCCGGGCGATTTACAGCCCGCAATCGCGCATGTTCAGCCCGCGGCTCGGCGTCGCCTGGACTGCCAACGCCAAGACCGTAATCCGCGGTGGCGGCGGCGTGTTCATGTTCCCGATCAACAACCCCAGCTACTACCTGGACGGCTTCAGCCAGGCGACCAGCATGATCGTGACCAACAACAGCTACCTCACGCCGGCGGCCACCCTGTCCGATCCGTTCCCCAGCGGCTTCCTGCAACCGACCGGATCTTCGCTCGGCATCGCCACTAACCTGGGGCGGAGTTTCAGCTACTACAACCCCACGCCCGTGAATCCGTATTCGGTCCGCTGGCAGATTGGCGTGCAGCGCGAATTGCCCGGCCAGATGGTGCTTGAGGTAGCTTACATCGGCAACCATGCGGTGCACCTCAACAGCCTGAACCGTAACATGGACGCGGTGCCGGCCAACTATCTGAGCACGTCGATGACCCGCGACCAGGCCACCATCGACTACCTTTCCGCGCTGGTTCCCAACCCCTTCGCGGGACTCATCCCCACCAGCCCCAGTCTCAACGGCTCGACTATCTCGCGGCAGTCGCTGCTTACGCCGTACCCGCAGTTCACCGGCATCACGCTGACCGCCACCAACGCCGCGAGTTCCTACTTCCACAGCATGGATGTCCGCGTGGAGAAGCGCTACGCCCACGGGCTCTCCGTGCTGGCCAACTTCACGTACTCCAAGCTGATCGCCGAGGACAACTACAAGAACCCCACGGATCTGGCGCCGGAGAAACGCGTTGCCTCCGACGACCGTCCGCTGCGCTTCGTGCTCAGCGGCAGTTACGAGTTGCCCTTCGGCCGGGGTAAGTGGCTGGATACGCACAACCGCGTCATGAATAAGATTGTGGGCGGGTGGGTGCTCAATAGCATCTACACCAACCAGATCGGCGCTCCGCTTACGTTCGGCAGCAACATCATCTTCTACGGCGGATCGATCAATTCCAACCCGCACCCCAGCAATCTCGACAAGCCGATTTTCGACACCACGCATTTCAACACCATCAGCTCGCAGCAACTGGCCAGCAACATCGCCACATTCGGTACGCGCTACGGGAGCCTGCGGCAAGACGGCGCCGATAACGTGGACCTCTCGATGATCAAGGACACCGCCATTACCGAAAAGGTCAAGCTGCAATTCCGCTTCGAGGCCTTCAACGCCTTCAACCGGCCGTCCTTCGACCCGCCGAACCTGACTGTGACGAGTTCGGCGTTCGGCAAAATCACGACCCAGCCGAACCTGCCGCGATCCATCCAGATGGCGCTGCGGCTGGCGTTCTAACGGGTACCGTCGGCCTCCGGCCGACCTTTGGATGGAACCGGACTCCCCGGCGCGTCAGCGCG
>JAFDVU010000181.1 GCA_018268835.1 Acidobacteriota bacterium
GCCCTGTTCCTGGTCTACTGGCTGCTCTTCGAGGGCTTCGACCTGATCCGCGCCGATGCCTGGCTGCTGCCCCTCAACGGCATCGGTTTCCTGCTGCTTTCGGGCGTGAAGTGGAGCCACGCCGCGCCGGACGCGATGTGGGAGTTCGCCGCCGGCAGCGCCGCGCTCTACCTGGGCGGCACCATCCTGCGCGCGCGCGCCGGACGCTGGCGCCCGGCCGTCACCTTTAACGCCGCGCTGGCCGCGGCCGCCATCCTGCTCAAACTGGAACACCAGTGGATGGCGTACGCGCTGCTCGCGCTGGCCGAAATCTACTACCTGGCCGGCGTGCGTTTCCGTTCCGCGTACCTGCGGATCATCTCTGGCGCGCTCTTCGTCCTGGAACTGCTGTACCTCGTGCTGGAACTCGTGCCCAACGCCGCGCCGCACGCCTGGGAACCGGTGGCGATCGCCACCGCGGCCGCCTTCTACCTGAACCGCGCGCTGCGTCCGGCGGACGTCTATTACGGATACGCCGCCGCCGCGCTGGCCGCGCTCACCGGCGGCTACCTGGCCCCGCCCGAGTGGCGCGGACGCACCTGGAGCCTGATGGCCGCCGCCCCGTTCGCGATTGGCTGGTGGCGCCGGCAGCGCGATTTCCGCTTCCAGGGATACGGCCTCGCCGTGCTCGGCGCCGCCGCAACCGCCATCTACGCGCCGCTGCCCGCGGGCTCGCTGGCCGTCGCCGCCGTGGTGGCCTACGGCCTGGTGCAATGCGCGGTGCGCAGCGCTCCGGACCGTTTCGGCGAATGGGAGCGCGAAGCCCTGCGCATCGCCGCCGCCGCGGTCACCTGCGCGGAACTCGCCGCGCTGGCGTGGCGTCTGGTCCCGGGCGACTGGCTCGGAGTTGCCTGGCTGGCGCTGGCCGTGGGTGTGTTCGAAGCCGGACTGCTCGATCAGCCCGCCGACTTCCGCCGCCTCGCCTACCTGCTGGCCGCGCTCGGCGCCGCCCGCGCCCTTTGGTTCGATTGCAGCACCCGCTTCGCCCTGGCCGATGCCGCCCTGCTCTACGCCCTCGCCTGGCGCGCCCGCCGCGAAGAGCGCGGCCTGGTGCGGGATCTCGCGACCTTCCCCGCGACGGTGCTGGTCATGGCCGGGCTGGACGCGGCGCTGCCGCGCGTCGCGGTCGCCGGCGCGTGGGCCGTGGTCGCGTTCGCGCTTGCCGAATTCGAGAGCCGCAGTCTGCGCGCTCAGGCCATGCTCGCCGCCGCCGCGGTGCTGCTCCGCGCGGTGTTCACGGATCTCGCCGCGCCCCACCCGGTGGCCGCCCTGCTACCCGCGATTGCGGTCCTCGAAGCCGCCATGCTGCGCCGCCCGCTCGGTTCGCGCGCCCGAATGTACGATTCGCTGCTCGCCGCGGCGTTGTTGGGCGCGCTCATTTACCAGGAGGTATCGGGCAGCGTGCTCACCATCGCCTGGGGTGTGGAGGGCGTGGCCCTGCTCGCCGCCGGCTTCCCGCTGCGCGACCGCGTCCTGCGGCTCAGCGGTCTCGCCCTGCTCGCCGGCTGCACCGGCAAGCTCTTCTTCTGGGATTTGCGCAATCTCGACACGCTGCCGCGCATTCTGAGTTTCCTCGTGCTCGGCCTGCTGCTGGTCGCGGTGAGCTGGATCTACACGCGCTTCCGCGACCAGGTGAGGCGCATGTTGTAGGGGCGGCCTCAATAATGGTACCGAGCCTGGAGGAAATCAATTGCCGGGTCCGTGACACGGTACACCAGACGGTGTTCCTGGGTAATGCGACGTGACCAACAGCCGGCGAGCACATGTTTTAGCGGCTCCGGCTTGCCGGGCCCTTCAAATGGATCCCGCACGACAGCATCCACCAGATCCAGCACTCTGACGGCGACGTTCCGCTCGGTTTTGACCCAAAAGCGCAGGTCCTCAAGGAACTCCGGGTGAAAGACCGCGGCCCGCCTACGCTCCCGCTTCACCGAGCATCTCTCGCCGCAGCCTGGCTGTCTCCCCGGGTTTCGCTGTCCCTGCCTTCGCCCGGCGCAGCGCCGCGAGCAGACGGCGGGCGTTCCGCGGAGACCGCAGCAGATGAGCGGTCTCTATGAGCCCCGCGAGCTCCGACGCTGGAATCAAGGCTACGTCGCGGGCTCCTCTCCGCCGGACAATCACCGTTTCCTGCTGGTCAACGACCTGATCCAGCACGGTGGCGAGGTTTTCGCGAAGACTGGTGTACGTCGTTTCACGCGGCATGGGATCCCAGCCTCATTGTACAGGATTGCTGTACGTTTTGGTTCCCGTAGCCACGCTCAGTGCCCGAGCCGGACCAGCGCCGCCAGCAACCGCTGCGCGCGGCCATACTCCGGATCGGCGGCCGGGATCTTCTCCAGCACCTTCCGCGATTCGGCCCACTGACCGTTCTCCGCGTACGCCGCGCCCAGCAGGTAGCGCGCCGGCGCTTCGGGATCGATGCGCAGGCTGGTCTGGAACGCGGCGATCGCCTTCACGGTGTCCCCGGTGAGGAAGTAGAAGCGCCCGGCGCCGATCTGCTGATCGGCGTCGTCGATATCGTGCCGCGCGCGGTCCTCGAATAGCGCCTTGGCCGCGGCGAACCGCGTCCCGTCGTCTCCCGGCAGTTCCTTCACTCCCATCGCCACCAGAGCCACCACGGCGCCGATCCGCACCGTGGCCACGGAGTCTCCCAGCGCGCGCACCAACTCCGGCTTCGCCGCCGCGTTGCCGATGCGCAGCGCGGCGATGGCGCGCACCAGCGGTTCGGGGTCGGAGATCGCGTCGCGCAGCGCCGGGAACACGCGCGAATCGCCGGCGGCGAACCGCGGCAGATAACTCGCCGCATTGGCGCGCGCCAGCGCCCCTTCGGCGGGTTGGTTGAGGATCTCCAGCAGCAGCGGCACGGCCTCGGGCCTGTTCGCCGCGGCCAGCGAAAACGCGTCCGCGCGCCGGATCCACCGGGCGCGGTCGCGATGACAGTTGTTGCACGCGTTGGGTATCCCGTGCCGCGCCGTGTTCTCCGGCACCGGCACGCTCATCGAATGGTCGCGAATCTCGGCCTTGATGCTCAGCACCGTGCGCGGCATGTGGCACTCCACGCAAGAATTGCCCGCGCTCGTCTCCCGGTGGTGACTGTGTTTCGCCGCGTCCTTCACCACCTCCGCGTGACACTGCCCGCACAGCGCGTTGGCGTCCGGACGCAGTTGCGGGTTGCGCTCGATTTCGGTTTCGTGGGCGCTGGAGTGGCAGTTCACGCATACCGCCTTGCCCTTCAGATAGCACTCGCTCTGCCAGAGGCCGAACGCGTCATTGGAGAAGCGCCGCGTGCGCCCGTCGGGCCAGTAGGCGGGGTCCTTGTCCGCCGGCTGATTGGCTTCCAGGATGGGCAGGAAGTAGTCGTAGTAGTTATCGCCCGCCTTGTACCCGGCCACGTAGATATCGCGGAACGAATGGCACTGCGCGCACACCTGGCTGTTGCGGTCCGGCGCCAGGCGCGTCTGCAGCACGATGTCGCGCGCCTTTCCCGCCGGCTTCACCGCGGCGCTGTAGTCGGCCACGTGCCGGCTGCCCGGACCGTGGCAGCGCTCGCAATTGGTGCCGAAATTCAGCCACGCGGTCTTGTAGGTGTTGTGCTCGGCGTCGAAGTTCTTCTCCTCCTGGCTCACATGGCAGGAGAAACAGTTCTTGTTCCACACCTGCACCATGACCTCGGAGGTCTCGTCGGGGTCGCCGATATCGAAGTTGTGGAACCACTGTTTGCGCAGCACGTCCCACGAAGGCGGCAGCACGATGATGCGTCCGCCGGGCAGCGTGGTCAGGTAATGCTGCACTCGCCGGTTGCCCAACGTGTAATCCACGCGGTGCACCTGCGGCTTGCCGGTGAGATAGCTTTCCGTGATGTAGAAGACGCCGTCGCGCCGGCTCAGCGTATACGGCGAATTGCGCAGGATCACGGTACCGCGCGAAAAATCGCCCTTCACGCTGGCCGGGGTCGCCGGCTGCAGCATCTTGCTGTGCCGCGAGTGCGTCCAGCGATCGAACTCCGCCTGGTGGCAGCCCGCGCAGGCTTTCGCGCCCACATATGTCGGGGACGCCGCAGCGGACACCACAGCCGCAACAGACAGCGCTACCCCTCGCCACATCGTTTCGACAGGATATCACGGCCGGGCGGGGCGCAAAAAAGCTGCTCCGGCGCGTTACCCCGAGGGGTTTCGGATCGTCTTATTGCTGAATTGTCTCAATAGGATCCACCGTGCAGTGGTGACGGTTGGAAGGAGCTGTATGAATCGTTGTGCCCGACTTCTTTTGATGAGTGCATGCGCCGCCGCTCTCGTGTGCGCGCAGGATGAGCCCCCGGCGCAGCCGCCGGCGGGTGCCGGTGGTGGACGCGGCGGCTTCGGCGCCAACGCGGCGGCGGCGGCCGAACCGCAACCCTACGAACGCGTCATCACCAAGGACGCGAAGACCTCCAAGGGCCTGTTCATGGTCCACCAGGTTAAGGAACGCTACTACTACGAAATCCCCAAGAAGGAACTTGGCCGCGATTTTCTGTGGAACTCGCAGATCGCCAAGACGACGCTCGGCTCCGGCTACGGCGGCGGGCAGTACGTCAGCAAAGTTGTGCGCTGGGAGCAGAAGGGCAATCGTGTACTGCTGCTGGACATCAACTACGGCATGGTGGCGCGCCCCGACGATCCCATCGCGCTGGCCGTAAAGAGCGCCAACAACGATTCGATCATCATGAGCTTCAATGTGGCGGCCTTTAATAAAGAGGGCGATCCCGTGGTCGAGGTCACCCGCCTGTTCACCTCCGATACGCCGGAGTTCAGCGCGCGCCAGCGGCTGGGCGCCACCGGCGTGGACGCCACGCGCACGTTCGTGGAGCACATCCACACCTTTCCGGATAACGTGGAATCCGAGGTCACCGTCACCTACACCCGCGCACAGGGTCCGGCCGCGACGGCTACCGGCGGACGCGGCGGCGGTTTCGGCATGGGCCAGATGCGCGGCAACAGCGCGACCGTGGTCCTGCATCACAGTATGGTGCGGCTGCCCGAGAAGCCGATGATGGCGCGACTGTTCGACGAACGCGTGGGGTACTTCACCACCAGCACGCAGGATTTCTCGCGCAACGAGTACAAGACCGAGCGCACGCGCTTCATCGCCCGCTGGCGCCTGGAGAAGAAGGATCCTGGCGCCGCCGTTTCCGAACCGGTGAAGCCCATCGTGTACTACATCGACGCGGCCACGCCGAAGAAATGGGCGCCCTGGCTCAAGAAGGGCATCGAAGACTGGAACGTGGCCTTCGAAGCCGCCGGTTTCAAGAACGCGATCATCGGCAAGGAAGCGCCCACGCCGGAACAGGATCCCACATGGAGCCCCGAGGACGTGCGCAATTCCGTGATCCGCTGGCTGCCGTCCGATACGGAGAACGCGAGCGGTCCGCACATCAGCGATCCGCGCACGGGAGAGATCCTCAACGCGGACATTCAGTTCTACCACAACGTCATGAACCTGGCCCGCGACTGGTACTTCGTGCAGGTGGGTCCGCTCGATCCGCGTGCGAAGAAACTCCCGCTGCCCGACGATTTGATGGGCCGCCTGCTGGAGTACGTGGTGGCGCACGAGGTCGGTCACACGCTCGGCTTCCAGCACAACATGAAAGCCAGTTCGATGTATCCGTTCGAGAAGGTCCGCGACAAGCAGTGGGTCCACACCATGGGGCACACGCCCTCCATCATGGACTACTCGCGCTTCAACTACGTGGCGCAGCCCGAAGACGGCATCGATCCCGAGGACCTGATCCCGCGCATCGGCCCCTACGACATCTGGGCCACAAAGTGGGGCTACGCGCCGATTCCGGGCGCGAAGACGCCGGAGGGCGAAGAGCCGACCCTGGACAAGTGGGCGAAGGAACAGGACGATAAGCCGTGGCTCCGCTTCAACACCGCGAAGAGCAACGGCGCCGACCCCGGCGAAGAGAGCGAGGCCGTGGGCGACGCCGACGCCGTGAAGGCTACCGCGCTCGGCGTGAAGAACCTGCAGCGGGTCGAGAAGATGCTGATGTCCGCCACCGCGTGGAAGGAAGGCGACACCTACGACGATCTCGCCGAGGTCTACGGCCGCATGGTCGGGCAGTGGCGCACCGAGATGACCCACGTCGCCGGCATCGTGGGCGGATTCAACTCGCAGGAGAAGGCGGTCGGACAGGAAGGCCGCATATTCAACCTGATCCCCAGAGAGAAGCAGCGCGAAGCGGTGAAGTTCCTGCTGGATAACGCGTTCGTCACACCGAGTTGGATGATCGATGAAGAAATCCTGCGGCGCATCGAACCCGTGGGCGCAATCGACCGCGTGCACTCCGCGCAGACCGGCGTGCTCAACACGCTGCTCAACAGCGCGCGCTTTGCCCGCCTGCTGGAGCAGGAAACGCTGGACGGGAACCTGGCCTACTCGCCGGTCGAATTCGTATCCAGTGTGCGCAAGGGCCTCTGGAAGGAGTTGGACGCGCCGGCGGTGAAAATCGATCCCTACCGCCGCGAGTTGCAGCGCTCCTACCTGCAGGCGATCAACAACAAGCTGAACCCCCCAGCGGCGGCCGGCGCCTCGGCGATGCCGATGCAGCTTCCCGAAGGCTTCACCATGCCGCGCACCATCACCAGCGGCGACGAGAGGCCGATGTATCGCGCGGAACTGCGCGCGCTCAGCGCCTCCATCACGGCGTCGCTGGCGAAGACCGCGGACCACGAAACCAAGGCGCACCTGGAAGCGAGCCGCGACGAAATCGCCCGCATTCTCGATCCCAAGTTCGCCCCGCCCGCTCCTGCCTCCGCCGCCGGCATCCTCGGCGGCCGCGGCGGCATCGTGCGTTAATTAAGCAGCGCAAGCCCCCGGGCCTGCATTCGCGCGAAGCGCGATGGGCTCGCGGGGCCGTAAGCGGCTTTCACCTCAACCTCACGTAGTCGCCGTCGCGGGTAACGGGCACGGCGACTCCATTCCTCCGGACCGTGACCACGCCCGGCGCGTAGACTCTGAGCGCGCCGGGCTCCCCGTATAAATCCAGCGCCTTGCCGTCAGCGGACCAATCGGCTTCCACTGCCGCGCCTGTGCCGTTTTCCAGCCAGCTGTGCTTCGCGCCCCCGGCGAGGATCGCCCGTGCCGGCCGGCCCTGCGTCGTCCGCACCAGCGAGAACGGCACCAGGGTGTATTCGTCCCGGGTCTCCCCCATCGCCACCACCGACGGCGTGAACTCACTGACCACGGGCTTCTCGCGATAAGGTTCCAGCAGCGCGACGAAGCGCGTGGCGGGCGAGTTGCGCCGCGCCATCACGAACGGCACCGGCACTCTGAGGTCCGGCCCGAGGCCTTCGCCGGTGACCACTTCGGTGCCGGCCTCGCCCAGCATGCGCAGCCTCAGATGCGCGGAATCCTGCGTGAACACGGCGCTCCACGCGTCCGCCGTCGCGGCGCCCCTCGCACCGGTCAGGTGCTGGTAGCCGTTCTCCTTGGGCAGCGCGGAGTACGGCTCCAACGGCAGCGGCGTCGCCACGGCGCCATAGTTGTGATACAGCCAGTCGTAGCGATGCGGTTCGCCGCCCGCGGCGGACACGCGGAAGAAGTCGAGCGCGTACTCCGCGGTCAGCACGATGGTGCGTTCGAGCGCGATCCCCGGATACGCGGGACCGCCGTCCAGCCGCACCATCGTCGCACCAGGCAGCGGGACCCAATCGAGCAGTTTCCCTGTGGCCGCCTCCTGCACCTTGCCGTCCACCGAGATGGTGTTGTGCGCCACCGTCGTCTTGTCCCACGTCCCGTGGGTCTTTGCGGCGTACGCCTGCGTTCCCGGATCCGCCGCCATGCGGGTTCCTTCGGCGTAGGAAATGAAGCTGAGCTTGTCGTAGTGGCCGTGCCCGCCGCCGTGCGGTCCGAACTTGATGGCCAGCGTGTGGTCGCTGCCCTTCACGCGCAGCACCGCGACGCCGGCTTCGGGCAGCAGCGTGCTGCCCAATTCCGCGGGCGCCTCGCTGCCCAGCGACTCCGCGCCCCACAGCAGGCCTTCCAGCGTGCGCTCGCCCTTCCCGGCGACCGCCAGGTAGCGCGGATCGCCGAACATGCGGTAGCCCACGTCGTACCAGCGCGCCTCGCCGGCGAGCGAGGTGTAGCCGCTATCGTTGAAATTCGGTAGCGTGCCATCCGGGAACACGCACATCAGCGGCGCGTCCAGCATGCGCTTGAGGGCGCCCGCCTCCGGCACCGCAAGGTGCGCGCGCGCAGCCATTTCGCGAGTCAGCAGCAGCGGCTGCAGCGCATAGAAGTGGTAGCCCCACGAGCCTTCGAACCACGGGCCGTCGGACGTGATGGATTCGCGCAACTGGAAGCGGAAGCCGCCTGTGGGCGAATCGATCGCGAGCGTGGTCAACTCGCCGTCTCCCACCAACAACCCGATCTCCAGCAGCGCGGCATTGTGCCAGCTCTGCCAGTTGCTCTTGCCGGCGTTGTTCTTCCGGATGACGGTGGCGGCGCCGCGCAGCAGGTTGTCTTCGATGTGGCGGCGATCTTCGGCGGAGAAGGCATCGCGCACCAGGTCGTAGCCGAAGGCCAGCGGCACCATCCAACTGGCCTCGCTCAGCGTCTGCGACATCACGCGCGCGCCGGTGCGCGTATCGGGGCGGTTGTTGTTGTCGTGCACCGCCAGTGTGGGATAGAGATCCGCGTACGCCATCAGGATACGGCGCGCCTTCCCGGCGTACTCGGACTTCCCCGTGAGCCGGTAGGCGAGTCCGAGTTGGCGCACGGCGTCGGCGTTGGCTCCGGCGCGCTGCGAGTACACCACGTTATCGATCGGGTAGCCGTGGTAGTCCCGACCGTCGATGGGACACAGATTGCGTCCGCCGCGCTGCTGCAGGCGCACGCCGTGATCGGGGCAGACATATGCGTGCGACCAGCCGCCGCCTTCGCGCGGGATGTCCCACTCCTTGAGGCCGTACTCGCGTACGTACTGCGCCGGCCACTCCTCGGCGAAGCGCACAATCCCCCGCACCAGCCGCGCGGCCCACGGCTGCGATGCCGCAATCCGGTTGATGCGAACGAAATCCTGCGGATGCAGGAGCAGCTTCGGTTGGGCAAGACAGGGGACGGCGAGCAGCCAGAAAAGGGCGGTGCGCATAGCGCCTATGGTAACGCCGCGATTTCGGAGACGCGGTTATGCTGTGTTCCCGGAGAGTTTGATCAAATCCCACGGTTTGCGCAGCGTGCGGGTGAGCATGGCGTTGGCGTCCGGCGCGTCGTGAAACGTCTCGTTCCGCGCGTCCCAGTGGAGCTTCCTGCCAACCTTCATCGCGATGTTGCCGAGCAGCGCGACGGTGGTACCGCGGTGGCCGATTTCGATATCCGCGTTGGGCAGGCGGCGCGAGCGCACGGCATCGATGAAATCGACCGTGTGGGCGCGGGTCGGCTCCTCCACATTCTCGAAGAAGCGCTTGACCGGCGAGTTGGGCTCCGGGTACGTTTCCCACCCGATGCGCTCGGCGAAGACCGTGGCCCTGGTCCCATAGAACGCGATCCCGTTGGGCTGGTCCCACTGTCCGCGGGCGTTGTAGTAGCGTTGCCCGGGAGTGCGCCCGCCCATGCCGTATCCGTTCCAGTTGCAGCCCTCGTAGGTGCACACGAAGCCGTCGTATTCGTAGGTGACGGTGAGGAAGTCGGGCGTCTCGCGGTCGTCGGTGAGGAGGTACTTGCCGCCGGTCGCGGAAATCGTCTTCGGCGCGGTCGCGCCCATGATCTCCTGCATGGTGTCGAGCCGGTGGTTGCCGAAATCGGTGATGTAGCCGCCCGAGTAGTCCCAGAAGTAGCGGAACGTGGAGAGGAAGCGAAGGCGGTTGTAAGGCACCTTGGGCGAAGGACCGAGGTACATGTCCCAGTCGAGCCCCGCGGGCGCGTCTTCGTCGGGCTTGTGGCCGATGCCGTTGGGCCACTGGTTGGAGTAGTTCCACACGCGCACGAATTTCACCGGGCCGATTTCGCCGCCCTGAATCATCTGCGCGATCTTGCGGAAGTGGGGCGCGGAGCGATGCTGCGTGCCCACCTGCACGATGCGGTTGTGCCGCCGCGCGGCGTCCACCATGGCGCGTCCTTCGCGCACCGTGAGCGAGGTGGGCTTCTCCACGTAGACGTCCTTGCCGGCGGCGCAGGCGAGCACCGCGATCGAGGCGTGCCAGTGGTCCGGCGTCGCGATGTGCACGGCGTCCACGTCTTTCATCTCCAGCACACGGCGGAAATCGCCGAAGGCTTTCGCGTCCGCTCCCGCCCACTGGCGGGCGAGTTCGCGATTACCTTCCCAGACATCGGCGCAGGCGATGTAGGCCGCATTGTTCGCATCGCGCAGCGTGCGCGCGACGAAGCGTCCGCGCCCGCCGCAGCCGATGAGCGCGAG
The DNA here is from genome assembly GCA_018268835.1 of Acidobacteriota bacterium. Classification (GTDB taxonomy): domain Bacteria; phylum Acidobacteriota; class Terriglobia; order Bryobacterales; family Bryobacteraceae; genus Solibacter. The sequence goes on from JAFDVU010000181.1 coordinate 10,433, forward strand.
ATTGACCCGGTCGTTGGCGCCGATGGCGCGCGCGGCGGATAACGCGGTAACGCCGGAAGCCTGGAGGAAACTGCGACGGAGCATGGGGGCCATTTTATTCAAGCCGCGCGGCGATGTACAGTCAGAAAAGTCATGACGAATACGCCGCGAGTGGTTGTGGTTGGCAGCGCCAATATCGACCTGGTTACCTATACGGACCGGTTTCCCCGTCCCGGCGAGACCATCTTCGGGCGCGAGTTCAGCCTCGGGTTCGGCGGCAAAGGCGCCAACCAGGCCGTTGCCGCGCGGTTGTGCGGCGGCGCGGTGGCCATGGTGGCGCGGGTCGGAGACGACCTGTTCGGACCGGCGACGGTAGAGAATTTCCGCGCGCAGGGCATCGACACGCGCTGCGTGCGGGTCACGCCCGGCGTTTCGAGCGGCGTCGCGCCGATCTTCGTGGAGCCTTCCGGGCAGAATCGCATCTGGGTGGTGAAGGGCGCCAACGACCGGCTCACACCGGCGGATGTGGACGCCGCCGCCGAAGTGATTCGCGGCGCGGACTACCTGGTGCTGCAACTGGAAATCCCGCTCGAGACCGTGTACTACGCCATCGGCTTCGCGCACCGGCACGGGGTACGCACGATCCTCAATCCCGCGCCCGGACAGGCGCTCGACCCCGCGCGCATCGCGGCGGCCGATTACGTGATCCCAAACGAGACCGAGGCGGAAGCGATGACGGGAACGGCCGACGTGCGCGCGGCAGCGCGAAAACTGCTTGATGGCGGGGTGCGGCGCGTCATCGTGACGCTGGGAGCGAACGGCGCGCTGCTGGCCGGCGAGGACGGCATGCGCGTCGTGGCGCCCTTCGCCGTGAACCCGGTGGATACCACGGGCGCGGGCGACGCCTTCATCGGCAGCCTCGCGGTGTTCCTCGCGGAGGGCCGCGCGGAGGCGGAAGCGGTGTCCCGCGCGAACCTCTACGCCGCGCTTTCCACGATGGCGCCGGGCACCATGAAATCCTTCGTCACGCGCGAGAAGTTCGAAGCCGAGTGGACCCTCAGGGGTGCATCAGCACTTTGAGCGCCTTGCGGTCCGCGCAGAGGTCGAATGCGGTGCGCCACTCGCTGATGGGCAGCTTGACCGACACCAGATCGTGCAGGCGGACGCGTCCCTGCCGGTAGATCTCGATCATGCGCTCCCAGGTGCGGGCGGTGTAGCAGATGGAGCCGCGGACGGTGAGCTGCTTATAGAAGATGCGGTCGATCGGGAACTGAATCTCGCGCCCGCAGATGGCGACCTGCGTGTAGCGGCCCATCGGGCGCAGCGAATCCAGGCACCCGCGTACGCTCGCCGGATGGCCGGCACATTCGAGCGCGACATCCACGCCGGCTCCTCCGGTGAGTTCGTGGACGGCCTGGACCAGGTCCTCTTCGGCGGTGTTGATCGTGAGGGAGGCGCCGAACCGGCTCGCGGCGGCGAGGCGCAGATCGTCGCCCGCCGCTCCGGCTACGATCGTGCGGACGCCTTGGGCGACAAGCAGTTTCAGGCAGAGCAGCCCCATGGGGCCGGGGCCGGAGACGAGCGCGGTTTCGCCGAGGCGCACTTCGGTGACCTCGGTGACCGCCTGCACGGCGGCGGCGAAAGGCTCGCTGATGGCGGCTTCCTCCAGCGTGAGGTGGTCGGGCACGCGGTAGAGCTGGTCCGGCCGCACCACCACGTAGCGCGCGAATGCGCCGTTTACGCCGTGCCCCATGCCGCGGCGGTCCCGGCAGAAGATGAAACGCCCCTCGCGGCAGTAGCGGCAGGTGCCGCAACTCACCGCGGTGGCGCCGAGTACGGTGACGCGTTCGCCCGGCGTCACGCCGGCGACCTCGCGGCCGGCTTCCACGACAGTACCCGAGAACTCGTGGCCGAGGATCACCGGCGGGTAGTTGCGGAAGGTGTCGTGCATCACATGCAGGTCCGTGCCGCAGACACCGCAGAAAGCGATCTCGACCTTGACCTCGCGCGGACCGCAGACGGGTTCGTCCACCTCGAGGATGTCGAGGTTGCCGGGACCGGGGGCGAACTTGACGAGTGCCTTCATGAGCGCGATTTCTTCAGGGATACCACGTTCAGCGCGTCGATGAACTGGTGCTCGTCGAGGACCTCGATTCCTGGCGCGATGGCGCGCGTCACCGTGCCGGTGCGCGGGCGGCGGTTGACCAGGATGCAGCGCGCGGACGGCGCGGTGCGGCGGAGCGCCTGACTCTTGGCGATTTCTTCGGACTCTCAAGCCAACCATTGCGAGAGTATTGAGAGATTTAAAGCGTCACCTTAAAAAACTCAACACTACCGGGCTGCGCGGACGGCCGCCGGCGCGGGCGCGATCTTCGCGGGATAGGCGTGATCCAGCACGCTCCAAAGGAAGTCCGCGGCCAGCCGCGCGCGATTGTGGCAGCTCATACAGCCGAGTTCGACGCGTCGCTGATCGAAGGTCTCCATCGTGAGGTTGGCGAACGCGGAATCGGAGGTCGCGCCCGGACCGGTGCCGGGGAAGGTGTTGTAGATGTCGCCCGTGTTCGCCACGGGCACGGGCAGCGCCTGGTTCCCCGGCTGCAGCGGCCACTGCGTCACGATGAGCTGGTAGTTGCGCCACACCGTGCCCTTGAGCAGGTCGCGCCAGGCGCTGTTGGCGGCGTGGGTGTTGGGGTGAATCGAAGTCGCGGAGTTGCGGACCACGTTGAAGGGCTTTGCGGGCTGCTTCGGCAGCGGCACGAGCGGGATCGGGTTCTCCTCCGGCATCGGCGTGGGACTGCCGTCGTTGAGCAGGTAATCGCCCACGATGCCGGCGAAGAGCGGGGCGGTATCCGCCTGCTCGAAGGAACTCCAGATCCACTGCGGCCGGGTCGCGGTCTTCTGTACGATGTGCAGGCCGATCAGAGCGACCGTCGCGGAGGAGCACGCGCCGGTATCGGGGTCGCGCACGGTCGCGGGGCGCTTGTAGAGCCGTGAGAGCAGGGCCTTCGGGAGGCCGCGCACATCGAGCCACGCGGCCTTGACCACGATCGAACCCACCGGAAACTGCATCACGGGCACGTCCGGGCGCGGGCTGGGAATCGGCGGCAGGCGGTCGCGCAGGTAGTAGCGGTTGCGCACGATGTAGTCATAGGCCACCTGGTTGTAGAGCGTCTGGTAGCGGACATAGCGGCCGTTCTGCGCGACCAGCGGACCGGTGAGTTCCCCGATGCCCGCCTGCCCGATGTCGCCGTACGGCGTGGATGCCGCGAGCACGACATCGCCGAAGCGGGTCGCGGCGCGGCAGGTGTTGGCCGAGGGCGGGTCGTAGGCGTTGAAGGCGGCGGTGGGGGCGCTGCCATCGTCGTGGAAGACTTCCCAGAGCGACTTGAAGGTCTCGAAGACGCGCGCTCCGGACCCGCCGATTCCGCGCGCGGTATCGGCGCCGCCGCGCTGGTTATGGGCGGCGGGCCAGACCATGGCCGTGAACATGCGCCAGGAGTAATCGTCGAAAAAGTTGAGCGTGAGAGCGTTGAATGGGTCGGGGATGCAGACGTCGGCGGGCGCGCGCGGAGAAAGCGCGGGCACGGGCGGGTTCGGGCAGATGGCGGCGCCGGCGGCGAGCGCGACGGCCGCGAGCGCCATGGTTCGCAACAGCATCGGATAGCGGCCAGTGTACCGCGATTGGGATAGACTACACGAAGCGGCGTGGTCACGCCGGGAGGGTGCTGATGCTATCGAGACGGGACTTTGCCAAAATCGCGGCCGCGGGACTGCCCGCATGGCGGCTGCCGGCCGCGGGATTGAATTCGGTGGTGAACGGAGTGCATCTGGGCACCATCACGTACAGCTTCCGCGATTTTCCGCGCACGCCGGGCAAGGACAACGTGGACGACATCATTGCCGCGCTGCGCTACTGCGGGATCGGCGAGATCGAACTGTTCTCGCCGAACATCGAGCCCGCGGGCAAGCCGCTGCCGCCCGAGCAGCCGGTGCCCTACGGCGTCCCGCGCCCCCCGCGCGCGCAGCGTAGCGCGGAACAGATCGCGCTACAGAAGCAGAACCGCGACGACCTGCGGCGATGGCGCATCGAGACCGGCGACGACTACTACCGGGCCGTCCGTGCCAGGTTCGACGCGGCCGGGATTTCGATCTTCGCCTACACGATGAACTACAACGATTCCTTCACCGACGAGGAGATCGATGCCACCTTCCGCCAGGCAAAGGCGCTCGGAGTGGGGATCATCGCGACCTCGATCAGCCTGAGCATGGCCCAACGCGTGGCCCCGTTCGCCAACCGCCACGACACGCTGGTCGCAGTGCACGGACACTCCCGGGTCAAGGACCCGAATCAGCTTTCGACGCCGGAGACGTTCGCCAAGGCGCTGGCCATGTCGAAGAACTACCGGGTGAACCTGGACATCGGACACTTCACAGCGGCGAACTGCGACGCGGTGGCCTACATCCGCGAAAACCACGCGGTGATCACGCACATCCACGTCAAGGACCGGCGCCGCAACGACGGCACCAACGAGCAGTTCGGCGAAGGCGATACTCCGATCAAGGAGGTGCTCCAGTTGCTGAAGCGCGAGCATTACCCGATCCGCGCATTCGTCGAGTATGAGTACGCGGGCCTGCGCAGTTCGCGCGACGAGGTGAAGCACTGCATGGAGTACATGCGGGCGGCGCTGGCGTAGAATCGGAACTGTGAAGTTCGCCTGGGTGTTCGTGGCCTGCGCGCTCCCCGCGGCCATGGCCGGGCTCCTTGGCCAGAGTCCCGCCGCGCCCTCGTTCGAGGTCGCGTCCGTGAAACCGGCGGATCCGGATCAGCGGGCCGTCGATTTCGTGATCTCTCCCGGCGGACGGCTGAAGGCCACCAATGTCACCCTCGGGGAAATGGTCCGCGAAGCCTACCAGGTCAAGTACTACCAGGTGTCGGGTGGGCCCCGCTGGCTGAGCGATG
>JAFDVU010000182.1 GCA_018268835.1 Acidobacteriota bacterium
CCGCCCACGGCGGAACGGCAGGCCCCCACTCCCACCGAGCAGCCGCTGGTCTTCCGCGAATCGGTTGAAGAGGTCACGGCGCCCGTGCTCGTCTTCGACCAGGACGGCGAGTACGTCAACGGCCTGCAGCCCTACCAGTTCCACCTGTTCGATAACGACAAGGAGCAGAACATCCAGGTGGACGTCTCCTACCTGCCGATCTCGCTGGCGATCGTGCTGCAGGTCAATGCGCATGTGGAAGGCATTCTGCCCCAGCTCCGCAAGATCGGCGCCCTGATCCAGCCCCTGCTCATCGGCGACCAGGGCGAAGCGGCGGTGATCGGCTTCGATTCGCGCATTCGCGTGCTCCAGGACTGGACCACCGACGCCGACAAAATCACCAAAGCGGTGAAAGACATCTATGCCGGCAGCAATTCCAGCCGCATGATCGACGCCATTGCCGAAGCCACGCGCATGCTGCGCCGCCGTCCGCCGCACCGCCGCCGCATCATCCTCTACATCGGCGAGACGCGCGACGTGGCCAGCGAAACCCGCCTGCGCGAGGCGCTCCTCGCGCTGCAGTACGCCAACATCCTGTTCTACCCGGTGGACATGTCGCGGCTCTTCTCGACCCTGACCGCCAAGCCCGATCCCGGCCGCCAGCACAACCTGCCGCCGGCCATGTATCCCCTGCCCTCCAACGTGCCCGCCACGCCGACCACCGTGCAGCAGACCTACGGCTACGGCGGCGGCAACCGGGCCGAATTTGTCCCCATGATGGTGGAGGTTTTCAAGGACGTGAAGGCCATCTTCAAGGACAACCCGGTTGAGGCGTTCACCAAGGGCACCGGCGGCACCGAGTACAGTTTCTTCCGCCAGCGCGGCCTCGAAGAGGCCATTCAGAAGATCGGCGCCGAACTGCACAGCCAGTACATGGTCACCTACCGCCCCAACAATAAGGACGAGGGCGGCTTCCACAAAATCCAGGTCGCCATCAGCAACGCCCCCCAGGTGAAGAAGACCCAGACCCGCCCCGGCTACTGGCTCGGCGTCAAGCAGTGACGTAGCGCAGGCCTCCCGGGCCGGCCATTTCGCATCGGCGCACGGGCCGCCCCTACTGCTCGCCCTTGCGCTTGATCTTGATATCCAGCCGCTTGATCTTCTGATTCAGCGTGGAGAGGGGCACGCGCAGGCTCTCGGCGGCCTCGGTCTGGCTCCAACTGCACCGCTCCAACCGGTCCAGAATCGTGCGCCGTTCGAAGTCGTTGACGATCTCAAACAGCGACGCATCCGCCGGCAATGGACTGCCTTCGGCGCGCGCTACCCGCACCCCGCTGGCCTGCAACACGGTGTCCGGCAGCACGTCCACCGGCACGACCTCTTCCACCGCCAGCACCACCGCGCGCTCCACCACGTTCTCCAGTTCGCGCACGTTGCCCGGCCAGTTGTACTCCATCAGGATTTGTACGGCGTCGGGCGCGAACTGCAGCCGACTGCGTCCGGAGTCGTCCAGGAACTTATCGTTCTCCCGGCAGTAGAAGTTGAAGAAGTGCGACACCAGCGGCGGGATGTCCTCCTTGCGCTCGCGCAGCGAAGGCAGGCTGATGTTGATCACGTTCAGCCGGTAGTAAAGGTCCTCGCGAAACTTGCCGTCCTTGACCAGTTGCGCCAGATCCGCGTTGGTAGCCGCCAGGATGCGCACATCCACCTTCTGCGGATCGGTCGCGCCCAGCGGCGTGAACTCCTTCTCCTGCAGCACCCGCAGCAGCTTGATCTGCGTCTCCGGCCCCAGGTTGCCGATTTCGTCGAAGAAGATCGTGCCTTTGTCGGCGACCTCGAAGTATCCCTTCTTGGTCTGGATCGCGCTCGTGAACGCCCCCTTCACGTGCCCGAACAGCGTCGATTCCAACAGTTCCGGCGGCAGCGACCCGCTGTTCACCGCCACGAACATCTGGTCGGCGCGCGGCGAGTTGGCGTGGATCGCCTTGGCGACTAGTTCCTTCCCCGTCCCGGTCTCACCGGTGATCATGATCGTCGAGCGGCTGTTCGCCACCTGGCCCACCAGGTCCAGCAGCCGCAACATCCGCTCGCTCTTGCCGATGATGTTCGGAAAGTTGTAGCGCTGCTTGAGCGCGCGCTTGAGGTGGGTGTTCTCCCACTCCAGCCGCCGGCGCTCGATCATCCGGTCGATCTCGATGATCAGCTTGTCGTTGTCCCAGGGCTTGGAAAAGTAGTCGTTGGCGCCCAGTTTCAGCGCCTTCACCGCCGCCTCCACGCTGCCGTAGGCCGTGATCATGAACACCGGCGTCTCCCGGTCGCGCTTGCGGAACTCCTCGAGCACCTCCATGCCCCCGATGTCGGGCATCATCAGGTCAAGCAGGACCAGGTCGTAGGAATTGGCCGAGAGCTTTTCCAGCCCCTGGCCACCGTTGTGCGCGGTGTCGGCCAGGTAGCCTTCGGTGGTCAGCAGCAGTTCCAGTCCTTCGCGGATATCGATTTCGTCGTCGATTACCAGGACCTTGCCCCGGCTTCCGGGACTCGCGTGGGGAGCAGTCATTTTCAGGCGGCCGTTACCGGCTTCCTTGCAGAGCCGGGCACGGCGGCGGGAAGTTCCACGCGGAAGCAGGCGCCGCCTCCGCGCCGGTTGGAAACTTCGATCGATCCGCCATGCTCTTGGATGATACCGTATGTCACCGACAGACCCAGCCCCGTACCCTTACGCGCCGCCTTGGTGGTGAAGAACGGATCGTAGATGCGGTGCAGATGCTCGGGAGAGATTCCGTGCCCGGTGTCAGCCACTTCGATGCGCACCCCCGCCCCGTCACTCCACGTGCGCACCTCGAGCGTGCCCCCCGAATTCATGGCGTCGCGCGCGTTCAAAAACAGGTTGAGGAACACCTGCTGCAGTTTGCCCGCGTTGCCGACTACCTGCGGCAGGTCCGCGTCCAGGTCGCTATGGATCCGGATCCCGGATTTCTCCAACTGGTGCTCCAGGAGCGAGAGCGTCTCCTGGATCACGCGGTTCACGCTCAAGGGACCGAACGAGGTCGTCGACGTGCGCGAGAAGTTCAGCAGCGAGTTGACGATCTCGCTCGCTCGGAAGGTCTGCTTGGCGATTTTCTCCAGGATCAGCGATTTCTGCGAGTCCTCCGCGACCTGCTTGGCCAGCATCTGCGCGTAGGTGCTGATCACCGCCAGCGGCGTGTTTACTTCGTGCGCCACGCCCGCCGCCAGCAGCCCGATGCTCGAGAGCTTATCGGCCTGCACCAGGCGCTGCTCCAGTTCCGCCCTGTCGGTCACATCGTCGAAGATGATCAGCCGCCCGATCTGCTCCAGGTCCTTGCTCACCAGGGGCGCGATTGCGATGTTCAGCGTCTTTTCGCTCAGCGGCCCGTGCGTCCCGTTGCCGTTGCCGTTCCCGTTGCCCGCCGCTGCCGTCCCATTCGGAGCCAGCGCGAACTTGTAGATGTGGTGGATGCCGGTCTCCCCGCGCACGCGGTCGAACTGTTCGCCCAGTTCGGCCGGGAACAACTCGCCCAGCCGCTTGCCCACCGCCTGCTCGCGCGAAATCCCGGTCAACTGCTCGATCTGCGAGTTCCAACTCTCCACGCGGTCCTCCAGGTCCGCCGCCAGGATCCCCACGTTGATGGACTCCACAATGTTCTCGCTGAATTCCTTCAGCCTCTCGTACTCTTCCACCTTGCGCTGCAGCGAGCGGTACAACCCCGAGTTCTCGATCGCGATGCCCACGTACCCGGCCAGCGTGAGCAGCAGTTCCACGTCGATGCTGGAGAGGTAGTCGCCGGTCGTGGTCCGGCTCAGACCGATAAACGCGATCGTGCGCCCGCGCACTTTGCAGGGCATGTAGTAGGTCAGGTCCAGGTCCGCGATCGTGCGCCGCACCGAAAGCGGCAGCGCCCGGGAAACCGCGTCGATCTGGTGCCTTGTGCGCTCGAAGAAGAGGTACGGCTCGCCCGGTGCGCGTTCCAGGAAGCTCAGGTCCAGTTCCTCCAGCGCGGCGGCGTTCAGCCGCGGATTGCCGCCCATCGCCTTTTTCAGCCGGTAGACCGTTCCGCCGGCGCCCTCCTCGGCCAGGAAGAATACCAGGTGCTTGATCTGCAGCGTCTCCAGCAACCGCTCGCCCACGCTGTGGAGCATCGCGTCCAGGTCCGTCTCCGACCCCAGTTCGCGCGCGAACTCGACCAGCGTGCGCCGGTAATCGTACCGGTCGCGATAGAAGCGCTTGTCCAGCCGCTCCTGGATCCAGTTGCGGATCGGCTGGAATAGAAACGCCGTGGTCAGCATCACGGTCATCAGCCCGGTGTTGCCCAGGTCCTTGAAGCTCTGGTTGACCAGGCGCCCCACCCCGAAGACAATGCCGTAGAACGCCGCCAGCACGCACAGCGTCGCCAGCGTGTAAGCGTACCCGCGCCGGAAGATGATGTCCACGTCCATCAGCCGGTACCGCACGATCGCGTAGGCCAGCGTCAGCGGGACCAGCATCACGCTCAGCACGCTCATCTTCATGTACGCGTTCGGCACCGCACCCAGCGCATAGGGCAGCACGTACAGCAGGGCGAACGGCAGAATGCCGCAGAAGGCCCCGTTGCGCAGCCATTTGAGCTGCTGCCGCGTGATCGTGTCCTCCGTGCGCCGCTGCTCGGCCGCCAGCGCGAAGCCGCCGATCAGGTACGGGACGGTGGCGAACACCATCCAGACCCGGTCCAGCATCCAGCGCAACTCGATCAGCGGCACCGCGATCGACATCACTCCCGAGGTGAACCCGATGTACACCGCGAAAAACAGCGCGCCCGGCACGTACAACAACGCTTCCCGCGTGCGCCGCGCGATCCACCCCCGCGGCTCCGGAAAGGTCAGGCAGAAATGCAGGAACACAGTCGGCGCGAGCAACCCCGCCGCCAGGTTTCCAAAGTAAATCACCTTGTCGAAGCTGTCCAGGTGCCCGGTGTAATGGAAACTAAAAAAAATGAACGAGCTCAGGCAGAGGATGTAGAAGTGGCGCGCCATGTGCGCGCTGCCCCGCCGGAAGTAGACGAACAGGCCGATCAGCAGGTACGCCGCCCCGACCAGATACTGGTACATCACCGCGCGGTCCATCGGCGGCGCCGAGATCACCAGCGTCGGAGTCACTTCCACTCCCCGGCTGCGCACTTCGTATTGCGCCTTGCTCCACGCCCCGATCCGCACCAGCACCCTGGTGACGTCGGTCGCCTTCTCGATCCTCACCCCGTCGATGGTCAGCAACTGGTCGCCGACGTGGATGCCGCCGTTGGCCCCCGGACCGTTCGGCTTGACGTACAGCGCCTCCACCGCGCCCTTACGCTCCACCCAGATCACTCCGTCCTCAGGGAGCTGAAATCGATTCTGCTGCTGAAAGTTAATTACCGCAGACACACCAGCGGCCAGGGTCAGGATCGTGAGGATCGCGGTCGAGAATTGGAACTTGAGTTCCTGTAACATACCCTGTCACCCGGTGTCCGGGAGGCGAGACAATCCCCCGCTTTCCCGCAGCACGTTTGGGGCCGCGCCCGGGATTTCATTCTGATTTCAGATTATGCGATTTTTCTACGACTTACAAGCGTTGTCGGAATTACCCTCCGGAATCTGGAAGAACTACACTATGCGGAAGTGTATCGCTCCACCTCAGCCTCCCGCACTTCCCGGAATCCCTCCGGTTAGGTAAACCACTGAACAGTATCCAGATGCGTTCCTGGCAGTTCTAGGACCATGCTGGTTTCCGGCACCCATGCTGTACACTGTAAGATCAGAGAGTAGCGCCGCTGGACACTTTGAAATCGAAGATTTCCAAGCGCGTCTCCCGATAAAGTCCGTGCAGAGGCAATTGTGATGAGAAACGCCTTGATAATCAGTGTGGCGGCGGTTTTTGTGGTCGCCGGTGCCGCTGCGCAGCAGCAGGCCGCCCCGCCGGCCCAGCAGGCGCCGGCCGAGACCAAGGCCCCCGAGGCACAGCCGCCCGAGGCGGCCAAGCCGGCACAGGGCACGCAACCCACCGGCGCGGACCCCGTGAAGATGGCAGCCCCGCACCAGACCCGCAATAAGAACGTACCCCCTTCGGCGGTGGACAACAGCGGATACATCCTCGGCCCCGAAGACCAGATCGCCGTCTTCGTCTTCCAGGGTCCCGAGTTCTCCAGCCAGCATATGATCCGGCCGGACGGAAAAATCACCATCAACCTCATCGGCGACGTGCAGGCTGCCGGGCTCAGTCCCGAAGCCCTCGCCAACGCCATCAGCGAAAAGCTCAAGACCTACGTCAACGATCCCGACGTGACCGTGAGCGTGCTGGCCGTCAAAAGCAAGAAGTACTCCATAAACGGCGAGGTCAACAAGCCCGGCGAGTATCCCCTGGTGGTGCCCACACGCGTCTTCCAGGCGCTGGTCAACGCCGGCGGGTTCCGCGATTTCGCCAACCAGAAGAAAATCACCATCATTCACGAAGATGGCACGCGCAATTTCTTCAACTACAAGGAAGTGCTCAACGGCAAAAAGCTTGAGCAGAACATCCTGGTTCGGCCCGGCGACATCATTGTAGTCAAGTAGAGGCAACCGTTTCTCCTATGGCAGCTCCACAGAATTTCGTGACCGTTTCGCGGCGTCCGCCCGATGTCGAGGACTACATCGACATGCTGCGGCGCTACCGCGCGTGGCTCATCGGCCCCATGTTCGCCGGGTTGGTGATCTCGGTGGTGGTCGCCTTCATGTGGCCCGACACCTACATCTCCAGCGCGGTCATGCGTATCACCCCGCCCACCATCTCCGACCGTCTCGTCCCCGGCGTGGTCAACATGCAGATGCAGCAGCGCCTGGAGCAGATGCGGCAGCAGATCCTCAGCCGCGGTAGCCTCAGCGATCTCATTACCCGCCCTTCGCTCGACCTGTACCGCAAGGAGCGCGCGAAGCTGCCCCTCGAAGACGTCATCCAGCAGATGCGCACCAAAGCCATCCGGATCCAGATGGCGGATGTGCCTACCGCCAACGGACAGGGCCGCGTGGCCAGCGCCTTCACCATTTCCTTCTCCTACACCGACCGATTCAAAGCCCAGGCTGTGGTGCGCGAACTCGTATCCAAGTTCATGGAGGAGAACAACGCCGTCCTGCGCCAGCAGACCGACACCACCTCCAACTTCATCAATGAGAACCTGAAATCGGCCAAGGAAAGACTCGACGGCCTCGAAAGCCAGATCGCCGAGTTCAAGGCCAGGAACATGGGAAGGCTGCCCGAGCAGTTCCAGTCCAACGTGGCGCAGCTGCAATCCCTGCAGATGCAACTCGGCAATACCAACGAGGCCCTCAGCCGCCTGCAGCAGCAGAAACTGCAGCTCCAGACGCAGTTGCAGAACGCCACCAACCAGATGAACTACTACCAGTCCATGATCGATGAGCAGGTGCAGGTCGGCGGAAATTCGCAATCCGTCCGCAACTCCAAGCTCGATCAACTCAACCAGCGCATCATGGACGCGCAGGCGAACCTGGCCGCGGCACGCGAAATCTACACTCCCAACCACCCGCAGATCAAGAAGATTCAGGCGCAGTTGGCCAGTCTGCAGAAGCAGTTCGACGACGAACAGAAGCGCGACATGCAGGTTCAGGCCACCGCGGCCGCCGCCAACACCCCCCAGATCCAGCGCCGCACCAATCCGCAGATGGCCAAGATGGCGCAGGATTTTCAGAACTCCATTAACATCATCAAGACCGACATCCAGAACACCAATCTGGAGATGGACGAAAAGCTCAAGCAGGTACAGTTGCTCAACTCGACCATCGCCAACCTCAACGGGCGCATCGATAGCAGTCCGCAGCTTGAGCAGGAGTATACGTCGCTGATGAGCGAGTACAACATGGCCAAGCAGAATTACGAAGATACCCAGCGCAAGCAGGAACTCACCGATACCGCCAAGAGCCTGGAAGAGCACAAGGCCGGCGAGAACCTCGAAGTGCTGGATCCGCCCAGCGACCCGACGACGCCCTCCGAACCCAACCGCCTCCAGATCGCGGCTATCGGCACGTTTCTGGGTCTGGTAGTCGGCGTCTTTCTCGCCGGCGGCAGGGAGATGAAGAACACCGCCCTCAAGAACCTCAAGGACGTGCGCGCCTACACCAACCTGCCGATTTTGACCAGTGTTCCGCTACTGGAGAACGCACTCCTCATCCGGCGCAAGCGGCGTCTTCAGTGGCTGGCCTGGTCCAGCGCCATCATAATTGGTTCGATCGCGATGAGCGGCTCGGCCTACTACTATTACTTCGGGCACGGTTCGTAGGCCTCCAGGCCGGGCAAGCTCTGCTTTTGCGACGGGAGATACGATGAGTCGAGTACACGATGCTTTGAAGCGCGCTGAAATGGGCGGGGTTTTGCCGCCCGAGGAACAGCCGGTTCTGCCGGCCGACCCGCCGCCGATCATGGCTGCCGCGGGGATCCATCTCGATAGCGACGGCGTCAACGGGATGGGGCTGTCGCATGTGTCCGCCTCCACGTCTACAGCCACACGCCTCAACCTCAGCCCCGCCATGCTGAGCGAAGTGCAGATCGTGGCATTCACCCCGGCTCCCGAATCGCACCTGCTCGACCTCAACAACTCGCACGAGACCCCGGCCGAAGAGTTCCGCACCCTGCGCACGCGCCTCAACCACCTGCAGACCCTCCAGCCGCTGCACACCATCGTGGTCACCAGCCCGTCTCCCGCCGAGGGTAAGACCTTCTCCGCCGTGAACCTCGCGCTGGCCCAGTCCCACCTCGCCGAATCCAGCGTCCTGCTCGGCGACTTCGATCTCCGCCGCCCCATCGTCCACAGCCTGTTTCAGATCGAGCGCGCCCCCGGGCTCAGCGACTTCCTCACCGGACAGTGCAGCTTCGCGCAGGCACTGCGCAAGGTCGAATCCATGAACCTGTACCTGCTACCGGCCGGTACCGCGGTCAAGAATCCCCTCGAACTGCTCAACATGCGGCAGTCCCGCCTGCTCTTCGAGGAGTTGCCGCGCATGTTCAACTGGGCCGTCTTCGATACGCCGCCGCTGTTGTTCAGCGCCGACGCGAACCTGCTTGCCACCATGGCCGACGGCACCATTCTGGTGGTCAAAATCGGTTCCACCACCTTCGACAACGTCACCCGCGCCATGCAGTCGCTGTGCGAAAACAACGTCCTCGGCATCGTCGCCAACGGCGCCCGCGCGAGCGAACTCTACAGTAAGTACACCTACTACTACTCCAAGGCCGAATAACCCGGCAGCGCCGGCGGTCCTGCCGCCGGCGGCATGCCTCGCCTCCGGCCTACCGCGCCCTCTCCACCCACACCCGCGCCGCCTTCTCACGCTCTACCGGCGCCCCGCTTCCCAGCACGATCGCATCCCCGGCGCCCGCCACCTCCACCACCACCCCGGGGCGGATCCCCGCCTCGTCCAGGTACTCGAGCAATTCCCGGTTGCGCTCGAACACGCTCACCACTCTCACCCGCTCCCCCGCCTCGACCTCATCCAGCGTCCGCAGCCCCCGTGCCCGCCGGTGCGCCGGCGGATCCAGACCGACTCCGTTGCCGTGCGGGCACAACCCGCCCGTCCCCAGCCGCTCCAGCAGTTTCCGTTCGAAATCCGCCGACACCGCGTGCTCCAGGTGCTCGGCCTCCTCGTGCACCTTGTACCACTCCAGCCCGAAGATCTCCGTCAACATCCGCTCGATCAGGTGATGGCGGTTCAGGAGCCGGCTGGCGATCTCCCGCCCCGCGTCCGTGAGGGTGATCTGCCCGTCGCTGGCCACGCCGATCAGGCCATCCCGCTGTAGCCGCCGGCAAGCCATGGTCACCGCCGGCGCCGAGACCCGCAGCCAGCGGGCCACCGTCACCGCCTTGACCGTCTCCCCTTCGCTCTCCGCCTCGGCGATGGCCTTCAGGTAGTTTTCCTTGGAGATCGTTATCCGTGGCAAGAGACGTTCCTATAGCTCGTCGAAAAACTGCCCGTCGAACCAGAAGTCGCGCTCATCGATCGCCACCTTCGCGCCGCTGGCGGTCTCGCCCTCGATCGCAATCCGGTACGCCCCGGGTTTCAGCGCCTGCAGACGGATGCGCTGCTCCAGCAGCTTTCCCGCCCCCTCCGGCTTCACGTTCGCCGCCGGAGCCGTCCCCAGCACGCGCTGCGCGGTGAACGCTCCGCTGCCGCGCACGTAGCCGTCCAGCGCCGACCACCGGATCGTCACCGCGGCGTACGGCGCCTCGATCCGGTACTTCACGCCGTACCATCCCGCGGCGGCCGCCAACCGCTTCTGGTTCGCCGGATCCAGGCGCAGGCTGTCCTCGATATGCTTCGGGTCCACCTCCAGCAGCACCAGCCCAGCCGGCGCGGCCGAGTTCATGTCCACGCTCTTATCCAGTGCCTGGCGGTGCAGGTCCGCTTCCAGTTCTCCGGCTTCGGAATACGCCGCGCAGACACACGCCTCGCCGCGCAGCCGGCTGACATCCGCGGCCAGCCGCCGGGCCGCCTCCAACGTCTCCGCTCCGGCCGTGAAATGGTGGATGCCCCTGGTGCCGGCCGGCGCCAGCACGACCCGCGCCAGCCGCGACACCGAAACCATCAGGCCCGCGTGTTGCCAGGTGGGCACCAGGCGGAACTCGCCCCGGTCCTCCAGCACCTTGACCAGTTCCCTGCGCGACCCGTAAATGTCGCCTTCGGCGTACCTCATCGGCGGCAGTTCCTGAAAGCGCACTTCCGGATCGTCCGCCGCCCGTCCGGCCATCTGCAGCATCCAGCCCTTGGCCAGCACCTCGGTAGCCGCCTCGGTGGGCCGCTTCATGGTCACCGTGAGTTGCCCGCCCTCGGCGGCGAAGTACACCCACATATCGTGCCAGGCCTCGTAGCGGATGTGCGGCGCGATTTCGGGCAGTACCGCGTCCAGTTTGCGCCCCACCTGCTCCTGGTAATACGCGTCCAGACCAGCCAGGACCCGCGCCTCGGGAAGCGGCGTGCGGAATTCGCCGGACAACACCACGTCCGGCGCCCGCGGAATCCCGAATTGCGCGGCCGCCCCGCAACAGCCCGCCGCGGCGATCGCCAGTAGGCGCGCCAGTCTCATATGCCGCTATTTTCGCGCAACCAGAACCCGCGAAGGATAGAACGTCTGCACCACAACTTCATCGTGCAGAATCTCGAACCGCACGCTCTCGATCAGTTCGGGCACCCTCCGCTCCACCTGCCGGCCCCAGAACGCCGGAGCCACTTTGCCGAGCACCTTGTACACCGCGTTGAATGTCGCCGTGTTCTGCCCGATCAACACCATCGTCAGATTCCCCCGGTCGCGCAGCACCCGCCGGAATTCGCACAGCGTGCTCACAATGTCCTCGGCCGAAAGCAGTTCCAGCAGGTAGCAGCAGAAAATCGCGTCGAAGGTCTCGGCGCGGAACGGCATGTGGCGCGCGTCCACCGCCTGGCAATGCGTGCGCGCCGCCGGAAACTTGCGCCGCGCCGCGCGCTGCGTGCGCGCCGCCATGTTCGGCGACAGATCCAACCCCACGGTCATCCCTCCGGAATTGGCGCGCACCAGCCGGCGGAACATCTCCCCGCTCCCGGTCGCTACCTCCAGTACGTTCATTCCGTCGCGCAGCCCGCTGGCGCCCAGCGCGCAGCGGTGCGCCCGCGAGTGAAAGAACATGGTGGATAGCGGGTACACCGCCGCCAGGCGGTCGTAGACGCGGCGCGTCCGGCCGGCGAGAGTTGCGCCGGCAACGGGCCACGAGCTGACAGTTTCTTCCAGTCGGTTCAAAGCTCTCTCCTTCGCTTCCAAACACCGCTCCGCCGGAGGCGCTTGCCCCTGCCAGGGACACCCGCTGGGAACACGGAATGACCGCGCTCCGCTTCCCCGCCGCAAGGTCGCTCCGCGGGAGGCGATTGCCGCCGTGCTAAGGGCCTAGACGGAGACCAGCGCCGGCTGCAACTCCGGCATCTCGATGTGAACCCGCACGCCCTTACCCGGCTGGCTCTCGATCCACATGCGAAATTCGCGCCCGAACAGCACCTTCAGCCGCTCGTGCACGTTGTTCACCCCGATGCCGCCGTCCAACAGCGTGGCCAGCTTGGCCTCGGGGATGCCCACCCCATCGTCCTCCACGGAGATGCACAACCGGTCCTCCGCGCGCCAGGTACGAATTCGAATTGTACCGCCCTCCACCTTGCTGCTCAGCCCGTGCTTGATCGAATTTTCCACCAGCGGCTGCAGCAGCATGCTCGGCACCAGCATGTCCAGCGTGTCCGCGGCCACGTCGCGCTCGAAGCGCAACTTCTCCCCGAAGCGCACGACCTCGATCGCCAGGTAGTCGTCGATGAAGCTCAGTTCGTCGCGCAGCGGGCTGTAGTGTTCGTGCTTGCGCAGCAGGCGCCGCAGCACCTTGGAGAGC
This sequence comes from Acidobacteriota bacterium, assembly GCA_018268835.1. Taxonomy (GTDB): domain Bacteria; phylum Acidobacteriota; class Terriglobia; order Bryobacterales; family Bryobacteraceae; genus Solibacter. The sequence goes on from JAFDVU010000182.1 coordinate 12,396, forward strand.
CGGATCACCATGACCCGCGCCTGCTCGGGATCCGTGCGGATCAGGCTGGAGACGCTGTTCAGCGTGTTGAAGAGAAAGTGCGGGTTGATCTGGCTGGTCAGCGCCGCCAGGCGCGCCTCCACCAGCAGCCGCGCCTGCTCCTCCAGCTTCTTTTCGTTGCGCGTGTTGTTCCAGATCTTCAGCGGAATCGCCACCGCGAATACCGTGGCCGCGTAGTTCGCCGCCAGAATCAGCCCGGGCGCGTTCTTCCCCGGCAGGAAGTAGATTTCCCGCGGAAACCCCTCTCCCAGAATCTGCCTCAGGAATTGCGCCACCAGGATTCCGGCGAAGAACTCCAGTTGGAACGCGGTCCGCCGCTGATCGCTGCTCTCTTTGAAGAACCGGTAGATATTCAGATCGAAGAACGGCGTGAAGCGCCAGATCTCCTCGGCCGCCGGCGCGAGGTCGCGCAGCACCCCGCCCAGCACGCCCACCGCCGCCAGCAGCGGCATCGTCAGATGCTCGCCCGCCAGCATCGCCGGTATCGCGATCAGTACCCCCGACGCCAACCCCGTCACGTATCCGCCCAGGATGCCCGCCAGCAGCGCGCCCTCGAGCCCCAGGTCCGCCCCCGGATAGCTGCGGCTCACCACGCGAACCGCCACGCTCGCGCCGAACGCTACCGAAAGCCAGATCGACAGCCACACCCGCTGCCGCAGCGTGCGGCTCTCCAGCAGCAACATGGACTTGAAGCTGCCCGCGCGCGCCAGCAGGCTCGCCAGCGAGGCGATGGCCCCCAGTTTGACCAGCAGCGGAAAGTAGCTCTCAAGCATGCGGTGCCGGAAGCCATTATAATAAAAGCATTAAGGTTCCCTAAAAGGTTTCATGAACGACCATCCCGCGCCGCACGTGTCCAAAGTGGCCGAAGCGGATTTTCCTACTGAATTCGGCCTCTTCCGAATCTACGGTTTCGAGGCCGCCGACGGCTCCGGCACCGAGGAAGCCGTGGTCCTCAAAATGGGCGACTTCCCTCCCGGCTTCGCCCCCCTTGTCCGCATCCACTCGCAGTGCCTCACCGGAGACGTGTTCCACAGCCTGCGCTGCGATTGTCGCGCCCAGCTCGAAATGGCCCTCGACGCCATCGCCCGCGAGGGCCGCGGACTGCTCATCTACGAACAAAAGGAAGGCCGCGGCATCGGCCTGCTCAACAAACTGCGCGCCTACCAGCTCCAGGACCACGGAGCCGATACCGTGGAAGCCAACGAACAACTCGGTTTCGAAAGTGACCTGCGCAATTACCAGGTCCCCGGCGCCATCCTTCGCTACTTCAACCTGAGCGCGGTGCGGCTGATGTCCAACAACCCGGAGAAGGTCGAAGCCGTCGAACGCGCCGGGGTGAAGGTCGCCGAGCGGGTCCCTATTATCGCCGACGTCCTCGAAACCCGCCGCGCCTACCTCGAAACCAAGCGCGAAAAAATGGGCCACCTCTTCGAGTAAGGCCTGCCTCCCCGCCGGCCCTACTGCCGTCAGCCTACGCCGCCTTCGGCATCGCCACCGTCTTCGGTTGCAGACCCGCCTTCGCCAGCCCGTAATACAGCACAAATCCCACCACGAAGCTGTACAAGGCCGCCGGCTCCAGGTACGGCTTGATGTCCGGAGACAGCGGCAGCACCGGCAGGATTCCCACCACGAAACCCACCGCCCACGCCACGTACCCGGCCACGTTCACGCCCTCGCGCGGACCCGGCCACTTGCGCCCCGACAGCAGGAAGTCCGCCGCCATCGCGCCGCAGATCGGCCCGAAACTCGCGCCCACGATCCCGAACACGCTCGCCAGGTTGCCCGCCACGCCGGTCACCGCCAGGATGATCCCGATCGCCGCGCCCGCCATCGTCGAGGCCACCCGCGGCACGCCCGGAATCATGGTCGAAAAACTGTTCCCCGCGATGAACGCGCAGAAGCACGTCGGCGGAATCGAAGCCAGCGCGAACAGGATGAACATGACGCCCGCGATCGGTCCGCCCGCGACCCCGATCACATCGCGATATGCCCATCCCGCGTTCGGATTCATCCCGTGCGCGCCCGCGATCGAAATCAGCGGCAGCCCGGCCGCGATCACGCCCGCCAGCGCGATGCCCACCAGTCCGCCCTTCTTCACATCGTCCTCGTTGCGCGAGTTCATCCCGAAATCCGCGCCCGCCGCGCCCGCCGTGGCGAAGAACCCGATCACCACCGCCAGGATCTTCGTCAACGCCAGGTATGAATTCTCCTGCTCCGGCGCCACGTGGTAGTTGCCCACGCTGCCCACCGTCTGGAAGAGCACCCACACCAGCATGAGTACCGGCACGAAGTTGAGGTAGGTCGCCACCCGGGCCACGTATTGGATGCCTTTCGCGCCCACCCAGGAGAGCACCACGCCCCACACGATCCCCACCGCGATGAACGGCACTGTCCCCGGCACCGAGGCCATTCCCACACCGCGCAACAGGCAGTCCGTCGCGAAGAACGTCGCTACCCCAAACCAGCCGACCTGCAAAAGTCCCATCAGCAGCCCCGGCATGATGTATCCGCCGGCCGTGCCGAACGTCGAACTCCCCACTACGTACAGCGGATATCCGGTCTGCATGCCGAGCATCGCCGGCACTTTGTAATACAGCGCGTAGCACAGCAGCGCGGCCACCACCAGCCCCGCCAGGCACACACCCAGCGATGCGATCTGCAGCGTACCCTGCGCGATCGAATCGTAAAAGGCAATCCACAAGAAGATGCCGGCGTAGGCAGGCGCGGTGTTCTTGAACCACGGAGCCCGATTCGCGGGCGGATTGGGCGCGGCTTTCGCGAGATACTCAGGCAACATGGCCACTCCTTGACGTTTTGGTTTTGTTCACGAAGCGGCCAGTATACTACAGCGCAAAATCGAAATCCGCTGCTTGCCTCCGAATT
>JAFDVU010000183.1 GCA_018268835.1 Acidobacteriota bacterium
GCGGGTGAAGAAGGCGCTCGATTATCTGCTCGGACGGCAGCAGCCCTTCGGCGGCTGGATGGATCCTAAGCAGTCCTTCGAGAACTTCAAGACGCCGTTCCGCGAGACGCAATTCGCGGTGGTCGCGCTGAGCAGCTACTTCCCCATGATCGGGCGCGCCCACGGTTGGGACGCGCCCGCGCCGGCAACGCTGCCCACGGCGCCGGACCGCCTGGTGACCGCGCTGGACGGGATCTGGGACCCACCGCCGGACGCCGTGCTTGGGCAAATCGAAACCGCCGCGTCGTCGGAGGAGACCATGGTGCGGCAGAGCGCGATCGAAGCGCTCGGACGCCTGGCCATGCCGCGGTCCGTACCGCTGCTCGTGAGGGCGCTGGCCGACCCCAGCAAACTGGTGCAGCGCACGGCGGCGTGGGCGCTGCGCCAGGTGTACGGCGCGCATCCGGAGGCGCCACACGCGCAGCTTGCCGCCGCGCTCGCATCGTCCGACGCGCGCCTGCGCTGGGGTGCGACCCGCGTCTTCGCCCACCACTTCGCCACGCTCGCGACCCAGCCGGACCTGGTCGCCGCGCTCGAAAGCCTCACCGCCGATCCCGTGCCCGCTATCCGCATGCAGGCGGTCCGCGGATTGTGGCAGGCGTGGTTCTGGAACGCCGACACCAAGACACGTGGCGCGATCGAAGACACCCTGCTCGCCGGCCTGGCCAAGCCGCAGCATCCCTGGGTGGAGCGCAATCTCGAATGGGCGGTCTATAACCTGGCCGACGAGAATATCCGCTACCTATACAACAACTGGGTGCCGCTGCTCGGCCGCCCCGAGGACCGCGAACGCGCCATCCAGGGACGGCTCGCCATCGAGGCGCAGCTCGCGCAGAAGTTCGCGCAGGTGTTGACCCGCGGTCCCGACGCGCAGAAGAAGCGCCTGCTCGCCGCGCTCGCCGATTTCCCGCTGCGCCGCGGCGATGTTTACGAACTCGATCCCGCGGAGAAGAAGGCATCGATCGTCGTGAGCCGCATCGGCAACGATATCGAGCAGGTGCAGTTCTTCGGGTCGAGCGCCGCGCTATTGGCCGGCGCGCTGACGCCGCTGGTGAACTCTTCCGATCCCGAGATGCGTCAACTCGCCCGGCGCGCCTCGCTGATCGTGCGCGAAACCCCCTATCAACAGGTAGAAAAGGCCGCCGGCGGACGCAGCGAAACCACCGTGGAACTGGCCGGCGAACTGGAAGCCGGGCCGGACTCGGCCGGGATCGTCCGCGCGTTCCATCTGCCGCCGCCGAAGAATGCGGCCGCGCACCACGCCGAAGCGCCGGCGCCTTCCGCGCCCCTGGACGAGGCCTATTTCCGCGCCAACGTGGAACCGATCCTGCGGCGCAAGGGCGCCGACGGCTACGCTTGCGTGAATTGCCACGCCACCCACACGCTCTTCGACGCCACCTGGGCGACGGTGAAGAACGTAGTGGACCGCCGCGACCCGGAGAACAGCCTGCTGCTGCGCAAGCCCACTTCCACGGCGGAGAGCGAGGGCGTGACCAACGCGCGCACCACCGCGCACGGCGGCGGGCAGCGCTGGCCGAAAGGATCGCCCGAATACGAGGCGATCCTCAAGTGGATTGAAGGCGCGAAACTGCCGTAGCGCGGAGGGCTACTCGTCGCCTTCCTGCGCCGGCACCAGCTCGGTTTCGGGTTCGGTCATCCGGTGAATGAGCTCGGCGCCGTACTGGAAGCCCTTGTCGAAGGCCGCGAGGTTGAGTTTCTGCATCGCCGGCGGCACGGAATCCTCCACCGCCTTGCGCAGCGCGTCCGGATCCACCAGGTTGGTGACCGCGCCAAAGAACCCGACCATCACGATGTTGAGTACGACCTTGCGGCCCAGTTCTTCGGCCAGGCGCGTGGCCGGCACGCCGAACACGTGCACGCCTTCCGGCGCGGCCACCTGTCCGGGTTGCACCAGCTCATTCTCCATGATCAGGATGCCGCCCGGCTTGAGCTGCGGCGTGAACCGCGTGTACGCCTCCTGACTCATCACCACCAGGATGTCGGGGCTGGTCACGTAGGGGTACAGAATGGGGTCGCTCGAAAGGATCACCTGCGCGCTGCTCGATCCGCCGCGCGCCTCCGGTCCGAAGCTCTGCGTCATGGTGGAGTAGCCGCCTTCGAAGATGGCCACCGCCTTGCCGATCACGCTCGCCGCCAGGATCACACCCTGGCCGCCGAATCCCGCGATTCGAATCTCGCTCAACAATCGCCGCATGAAGATGCCTCCGGTATCACGTACCGATCGCCCAACGTCTCCGTCATCTGCGCGTTGAGCATCTCGAAATAGCCCGGTCGGTCGCGATCCACGAACTTGCCGACCACGATTTCGCCCGATTTCGTCAGCCCGCACTCGCTCGTGGGAGCACCGTTGCGGATCTTGCTGACCTGCTTGTAGAACTTCATCGTGTCCAGCCCGTCGCCCATCTTGTTGCGGCGTTGATAGAGCGTAGGACACGGGGAAATGATCTCGATGAAACAGAAGCCGCGCTTCTTCATGACCTCTTCCATGCTGCGCGCCAGTTGTTTCACGTGAAACGTGGTCCAGCGCGCCACATACGCCGCGCCGGCCGCCTCGGCGAGTTGCACCAGGTTGAATGCCGGTTCGAAGACGCCGTAGGGTGAAGTGGTCGAGATCACGTGGTCGGGGGTCGCCGGACCCGTCTGTCCGCCCGTCATCGCATAGGTCAAGTTGTTGACGCAGATGACCTTAAGGTCCATATTGCGCCGCGCGGCGTGGATAAAGTGATTGCCGCCGATGGCGAACAGGTCGCCGTCTCCCGAATACACCACCACCTGCAACTCGGGATTGGCCAGTTTGAGGCCGGTCGCGAACGGAATCGCGCGCCCGTGCGTGGTGTGGAAGCTGTCCAGGGCGGCGTAACCCGCCACGCGGCCCGTGCACCCGATGCCGCTGACGATCGCCACCTTGTTCAGATCCAGCTTGGACTCATCCAGCGCCCGCGCGAAGCAGTTCACCGTGGTTCCGATACCGCATCCCGGACACCAGATGTGCGGGATGCGCTCGCTGCGCAAATACGGTTCGACGGGATTGATGGCATCCGCCGGAATATCCACTAAGCACTCGCTCATCGAACTGCCTCCTCGATCGCCTTGAGAATGACTTCCGGATTATGCACCGTTCCGCCGGCGTGCGGCACGCCGATCACCTTTGCGGCGCCGCCCGCGCTGCGCTCCACTTCGCGCACCATCTGGCCCAGGTTCAACTCCGGCACCACCAAGGCCTTCACCTTCGCCGCGATATCGCGGATGTGCTGTTCCGGGAACGGCCAGGCCGTGATCAGCCGGAACTTGCCCACCTTGATGCCCTTGGCGCGCGCCATTTCAATAGCCCGTTGCGCCACGCGCGACGTGATCCCGTAGGACACCACCACAACCTCGGCATCCTCCAGGTCGGCGGCTTCGAAAATCGCCCGGCCGTTGGTGAACGGCTTCAGCTTATCCTGCAGCCGGTTGACCATCTTGTCCTGCGTGTCCACCGTCATGCTCGGGTAGCCGCGCTCGTCGTGCGTCAGTCCGGTGACATGGAAGTGGTAGCCGTCGCCGGCTTTCACCATGTCCGGCACCTTGTCCTCGCGGGGCTCGAACAGGCGGAACTCCTCAGGCGTCTTCTTCGTGTAGCGCCGCGGGGTGATTTCGATCTGGTCCGGTTCGGGGATGACCACTTTCTCGGTCATGTGCCCCACGCACTCATCCAGCATCAGCATCACCGGCACGCGGAACTCCTCGGCCAGGTTGAAGCCCGTGATGGTCAGATCGAAGCACTCCTGCGGGGAATTGGGGCAGAGCGCGATGATGCCGTAGTCGCCGTGGGACCCCCACTTGGCCTGCATCATGTCGGCCTGCGCCGGCAGGGTCGGCAACCCGGTGGAAGGTCCGCCGCGCTGCACATTGACGAACACGCAGGGGGTCTCGGTGACCGCCGCGTAGCCGATGTGCTCCATCATGAGAGAGAAGCCGGGGCCGGACGTCACCGTGAAGGCCTTGGCGCCGCCCCAGACCGCTCCCTGCATGGTGATGGACGCGGCCAGTTCGTCTTCCATCTGAATGAAGACACCGCCGACGGTGGGAATCCGCCAGGCAAATCGTTCGACCACTTCGGTCGAAGGGGTAATGGGGTATCCTGCGGCAAATCGCGCACCGGCTGCGAGCGTTCCCTCACAACATGCGTGATCTCCGTCGAGAAAATGGACACCGGTGAGTACTCCGCGGGGGTCAGCGTGCATTTCGCGCTCCAAAAATGGCGAAGTCGGGGCAGTACATCCCGCACAGGTCGCAGCCGCTGCATTTGTCGGCCGCGACAACCTGGGGGGGGTGGTAACCCTTGGAATTAAAAGCAGAAGACAGCGTCAACACCTTTGTGGGGCAGAACTCGACACAGAAGCCGCAGCCCTTACATCGCTCCACGGTGATGGCGACAAAACCCTTGGCCATGAAATAGCCCTCCAGTTGAAGTCGCTCAACAGACCTGCACGCCTGGTGCCAAAGAGGAATAATCAGGTCTTAATTGCTGCTGATAGCTCCCTCCGCCCTCCAGAATTGATACCCTGCGAGCATGGAGCCGCTTCCCAAGTCCCTCATCTCCGCGGTTTACGACGCCGCCTCGGACCACTTCGACGCCCCCGCTCTCTCCTACCGGGGCCACGTCGGGGGGCAGATTGCCGCCCGCGCGCAACTGCGTCCCGGCGAGGTCGTTCTGGACGTGTGCTGCGGGACCGGCGCGAGCGCCATTCCCGCCGCCCGGGCGGTCGCCCCCGCGGGGCGGGTGATCGGGCTGGATATCGCTCCGGCGATGATCGCGCTGGCGCGCCGCCGCGCCGCCGCCGAATCCCTGGAGAACATCGAGTTCCGCCACGCCGATTTCGACCAGGCCTACTTCCGCAACGGCAGTTTCGACGCCATCCTGTGCGGCTTCGGCATCTCCTTCTTCCCCGACCTCGGGAGCACGCTCTATAAGATGTGGCGCCTGCTGCGGGGCGGCGGGCGCCTGGTAGCCACTAGCTGGGCTCCCGGCCGGTACGAACCCGGCAACACCATCTTCTGGGACGCTGTCCGTGAGATTCGCCCCGACCTGTACAAGGACCAACGCGTGGAGGAACCGCTGGCCGATGCCGGCCGTCTCCGCACCATCTTGGAAAACGCGGGCATTTCCGTCCCGGTGGTTGAGTTCGAGGACCACTGGCAGCCGCTCGCCGGCCCGGACGATTGGTGGAGCATCGTACTCGGATCCGGCCGACGCGCCACAGTGGATGCCATGACCCCCGAGGAGCGCGACCGCGTCCGCGCCGCGTGCGCCGGCGTCCCCGCTGCGATCCGCATCCCCGTGCTCTACATCATGGCCGCGAAGTGACCGTAGCGCCGGCTACACCGACTTCGCGTCGATCCCCAGCTTGCGCATCTTGGCTTGCAGCGTAGTTCGCTTCATCCCCAGTTTCGCCGCGGCGCCTTCCGGACCGGCCACCTTGCCGCCGGCGTCGCGCAGCGCGCGCACGATCGCGTCCCGTTCCGCCGTTTCCAGGGTGACCACACTGCCGCTCACTCCGCCGCGCTTCAACTCGCGCACGGGAATCTGCAAGGTCGCGCCGGTCGAGAGAATCACCGCGCGCTCGATGAAGTTCTGCAGTTCGCGGATGTTCCCCGGCCAGTGGTAGCGCGCCAGCGCGTTCATCGATTCCGCGGGAATCGTCGTGATCTTGCGGTTCATGCGACGCGCGTACTGCTGCACGAAGTAGCGCACCAGCAGCGGGATGTCCTCGCGGCGATCGCGCAGCGGCGGCACCGTGATGGGGAAGACGTTGAGCCGGTAATAAAGGTCCGCTCGGAACTCCCGCTCCTCCACCATCTGGGCCAGGTCGCGATTGGTTGCCGCCACCAGGCGGGCGTCCGTCCGGATGGTGCGCGAACTGCCCAGCCGCTCGAACTCGCGCTCCTGCAGCACGCGCAGCAGCTTGGTCTGCAGTTCCAGAGGGATCTCGCCCACTTCGTCCAGGAACATGGTGCCGCGATGCGCCAGTTCGAACCGTCCGATGCGCTGCGCGATCGCGCCCGTGAAGGCGCCCTTTTCGTGGCCGAACATCTCGCTTTCCAGAAGGCCGGTGGGAATCGCCGCGCAGTTCAGCTTCACGAACGTGCCCTGCTTGCGCGCGCTCAGGTCGTGGATGGCGCGCGCCAGCAGTTCCTTGCCGGTGCCGGTTTCGCCGTAGATGAGCACGGTGGAATCGGTGGGCGCCACCGTCTCCACCTGCTTGAGGATGGCCTTGAGCGCGCGGCTGTTGCCGACGATCTCCTCGAAGCGGTTGTCCGTGCGGATCTCATCCTCCAGGTAGATCTTCTCTTCTTCGAGCCGCTCGTTGAGTGCCTCGATACGCTGGTAGGAAAGCGCGTTGTCCAGCGCGATCGCCACCTGCCCGGCCACCTGAGTGAAGAAGGGTACGTCCCCGGCGGAGAAGAAGTTTTCCTGCCGCGAACCCGTGTTGAGCGTGCCCAGCACGGCGCCGCGCGAAATCAGCGGGACGCAGCACAGCGAGCGCAGTCCCTCGCGCCCGATCACGTCCGCGGTGGAAGGCGAGATCGCGCGCGCCTCTTCGAGCGTAAAATGCCGCGCCTCGCGGGTGCGGAACACGTAGCCGGCGAGCGTATCTTCGATCGACAGGACCGCGTCCTCGTGGATCACACCCATGCCTTCCGGAAAATCGACCATCTTCAGACGCAGCGCGTCGATGTCGGAATCGTAGAGCAGGATGCTGGCGTAATCCAGGCCGAACGCGCGCCGCAGCGATCCGCTGATGGCGTCGAACAACTGTCGCGTCTCCAGGCACTGCACCAGGGCGTTGTTGATCTCCAGCAGCGTGCGCAGGCGGTCACGCTCGCGCGCCAGTTGCTCGCGGTACCCCTCCACGGCTTCGAAGTTGAGGGCGTTATCCACCGCCACAGCGACCGGGCGCGCCACCTGCTCCATGAACTCGATGTCCTCGGGCGAGTAGCCTTCGGCCTCTTGCGAGCCGAAGTGGAGCCCGCCGATGTCCCGCTGCGCGGTGTACAGCGGCACCACGCACGTTGCGCGGATGCCATTGGCGATCAGCATGTCGCGCACCAGGGGGTAGCGGTTTTCCGCGCTCACGTCAGGCATGTAGTAGGGACGCCGTTCGGCCAGGGCCTGGATGGTGGGGGTCTGGTCGAAGGGCGTGCCGTCCTTGCGCGTGTTGATGACTTCGCGGTCGGTCGAAAGGACGTGGAGGCGAACCACGCGCTCGCGCTCGTCGATCAGGGTGAGTCCGATGAAGTCGAAGGCGACCAGCGGGTGCAACAGGCGGGCCAGATCATCAAACAGCGTGGAAAGCTGCCGGTGGGCGGAGATCGCCTCGGCGACCTCGAGCAGGGTCTGGTAACGCGCGCGGGTTCTATCCGGACTTGCGCCGGCCGGGAGCGACATCAGGAGGTGCCGTTTCTACCTCCCACCCTAGCACAGTGTCCGGACCGGCAGACCTCGTCCAACATGGAGCAAATTAACGGGGTTTGGCCCACCAGTTCCACCTTCGCGGAGTGCATTTGCGTGAGCAGTTCCTGGCCGGCCTGATCCACGAAATCCACGTCCGAGAGATCCACCACGGTCTGGCGTCCGGACGTGGTGGAACTTGCGGTGCGCCAGCACAATTCCAGTTCCCGCACCCAGGCGCCGGCCAGCCGCCCTTCGAGTGTCAGGCGAAATTCGCCGGCGGTATCGTGCAGCGTAATCTTGAGCATCGGCCTACAGGCTTACCTGTTGCACGAGGGGTGCCAGAGGCCAAGTGGTTCAAAATACGCGATCCGGAACCCTCTGCCAAACGGCGGCTGCCCAAATAGCGGCACGGCCCGCCGTCCCGCGGCGTACACTGGGGTTTGGCCCCGCGGACCGCTTTGCCCCTGATCGCCCTGGCTGCCGTCGCCGCCTACGCGCCGGCGCTGCACATTCCTTTGATCGCGGACGACTTCCCAAACATCGCGCAGGCCATCACCTGGGGCGCCCCCGAAGGCCTGCGCACCATCCTCGGCGACCCGCAATTTCGCCTGCGCGCCACCAGCTACTGGACCATGTTCGCGCTCTGGCAGGCGGGCGAACTAGCGCCCTGGGTCTATCACACCGCCAGCCTGGTGCTGCATATCTTCAACGCATGGCTGGTCTTCGCGATCGCCTCCACCTGGGAGAGTACGCGCCCCGCCGCCCCCTGGGCCGCGCTGTTTTTCGCCGTCCACGAAGGACATCAGGAGGCCGTGATGTGGTTCAGCGCGGTCAACGAGTTACTGCTGTGCTTTTTCGGGCTGGCGTCGCTCTGGTGCTGGCTGCGCCGCCGGGAAGCGCTGAGCGCAGTGTTGTTCGCTTTGGCGCTGCTCTCCAAGGAATCGGCCGTAGTGCTGCTGCCTCTGTTCTTCCTGGTGACCGAACGCGCGCGCTGGAAGCGACTGGCGCCGCACGCCGCCCTGGTCGCCCTCGCCGCCGCCTCGGTCCTGCAAAGCCGCGCCAATTCCTTCCGTTTCCACGACGGCAGTTTCTCGCTGAGCGCGCCCTTCTGGGACACCTGGCCGCGCAGCATGGCGCGCCTGTTGTGGTTCTGGGGCTGGGCGGCCGCGGCCGCGGTCTGGCTGGCCCGCGACCGCCAACTCCGCACCCTTGCCGGCCGCGCGCTGGCTTGGATGGGGATCGCCCTGCTCCCCTACAGCTTCCTCACCTACACCGACCGCATCCCCAGCCGCCAGACCTACCTGGCCAGTGCCGGGCTGGCGCTGCTGGTGGGAGTGGCGGCCGCGCGCATCCCCGGGCGCCGGTTGACCGCCGCCGTCCTGGCCGCCATCCTGATCTCCAACATCGGCTACCTGTGGACGAAAAAGCGCTCCCAGTTCCTCGAACGCGCCGAACCTACCGCGCAACTCATCGCCTTCGCCGAACACACGCGCGGGCCCATCCCGGTGCGCTGCTTCCCGCTGCCGCGCATCGTCGCCGAGGAGGCGGTCCACCTTTCCACCGGGCGCCCGCCCGGATCGCTGGTGTGGGATCCGGCCGGCGCCGCCGGGTTCTGCTATCAGGCGAAATAGTCCTCTACCGCGGAAACGGCGTGGCGCCTTCGGGGCCGTACCAGCCGTATTCCACGGTCTGCCCCTGAATTCGCCAGCGCGCGGGGGTGGTCGTCTGCATCCAGTCCAGCGGTTCGGCGATGTCGCGCGGGACCGCGGCAGCGGCGAACGCGCGCCGGATGGCCTGTCTCGACTCCACGTTCAACGCCTTCGGGTCCGGCGATACGAAGAGCGCGGTCCCGCTGCGCGCCACCAGGTCCAGCCAGCGCGAGGCCAGGTCCCAGGGCAACTGCGGCGTAATCGGCGCGCAATCAGCGTCCAGGTCGAAGAACGCGCGGTGTTGCGGAGCGCGGAAAGCCAGGGTGTTGACCCCCATGCGCCGCGTGCGGTTGAATTCGCGCCCGCTGGTATCGTCGCCCGTACGCTGCAGTTCGAAGAGTCCCGCGCCGAGGTGGCCGAAGGTGTTGCAGCCGATGATGGACGCGCTGCCCGCCGCCTCGCGGATGGCGCGATACAGCGCCAGCACGATCTCGGCCGTGGTCCGGCCGCGGTCGGCGAAGTGCCATCCGGCGTCGGTCAGGTCCGCGCCCATGCCGGAGCCCCAGCGTCCCATGAGGTCGAAGCTGGTGTAGTCGTGCTTAACCAGTTCGTAGCCCCAGGAGGTCATGCGCCGGATATCCTGGCGCACCGTTTCCAGCATCTCCGGCACGCTGGGATCCAGCGTGGCGCGGCGAGCGCCGGTGCGCGCCTGTAGTTGCGCGCTCGGCGGGATCGCGGCGGTGGTGTAGAGCGGCCGCAGCCAGACGCCCGGCCGGACACCCTGCCGCTTCATGGCTCCGGCCAGCGCCGCCATGTCCGGGAAGCGCTCGTTGCCGCGGTCCCAGGGTCCGGCCGTGTTGGTCACGCTCCAGCCGTCGTCGATCACCATGAACGGCCGGTTCTTACCCGCCGGCGCGAGTTCGGCCATGAGCGCGGTATCGCGTTCGATGTCCGCGGCCGAGCAGTTGCGGCCGTAAGCGTAATACCAGTTGTTGCCGCCGTAGACCGGTTCGGCGGGCAGCTTCGGCGCGGCGCACAGCATCCGGCAGAACTGGCGCGCGGCGGCGAACGCCGTTTCGCCCGCGCGTCCGCGGCGCACCCGCACGGTGGCGGCTTCGAGAGTGCGTTCGCCCAACCGCACCGCGCCGCCGCCGTTGCGCACGTCGATCCACAGCGAGATTCCGTCCGGGTCAACCTGCCAGAAGGCGAACGACGCCGCCCCGGTGGCCACGCCGTACCCGTGCGTGGCCGAGCCGTCGAACGCCAGGAAGTACCACGGCAGCACGCGCTCGCCGATCAACCCGCGCCACTCCAGGTCCCCGTAGCTGCGTTCCCACTGATCGTTGAGGATGCGCCACCGTTCCGGCACCCTGGCCTTCCAGCGCAGGTGGAGGCGCAGGAGCGGCGCCTCCGGCGCGTGAATCCGTATGGGAAGGGCCTCCGCCCGCGGCTCGGTTTCCACGGCGATTCCGGGCGCGGTCCAGCGCCGCCCGTCGCGCGCCAGGGCCAGGCTTTCGCTTTCCAGGAAGGCCGCCGCCAGGTCGGGCGGACGCAGAATATCGACATACCCGTCGGCGCGGCGCACGCTCTGCCCCGCCGCCAGCACGGGAAGTCCCGCGCCCAGCGCCATCAGGCGGCGCCGCGTGAATCCGTTTCTTCGCACCAGCCCATTCTCCCAGGCCGCGCGGCGAAGCACCATCGCCGGAATCGTTTCGAACCCGGGTCCGGCGCAGCCCAACTCGCCCAAACCGGGAAAATGCGAAAATGGTAACACTGGTGCAACAATGACGGATATGGGCAAGCGGCGCGGTTTCCGGAACCCGCTCGTACTGGCCGCCCTGGCGGGCCTGCTCGTGTGGTTCGCCGATCAACCCACCGTCCCCGGGTATAACCCCTTGCTGGAGATGTTCTGGGATCCCGGACTGGCGAAGCTGCCACTGCACGATTACCTGGTTTTGGCGTTCTCCTGGCTGGTCACAACGCTGTTCTGTCACTTTGTACTGTTCACGATCCGGAGGTTTGGCGGGAGGGGGAACCCCTACGCAGGCTGAAGCCCGCGGGCTTAGCACTCACATTCAGGCCATGGCAAGCATACTCGACGGCATCGATTCGCCCGAACAACTACAGCAGTTCTCGATTTCCGAGCTGACACAACTCGCCGAGGAAATACGCGAACGCCTGATCACCGTCCTTTCCGCCAACGGCGGCCATCTCGGCCCCAACCTTGGCGTGGTGGAATTGACCATCGCGCTGCACTACGTCTTCCGCACCCCGGCCGACAGCCTGCTCTTCGACGTCAGCCACCAGGCGTACGTCCACAAGCTGCTTACCGGACGCCGCGAACGCTTCCACACCATCCGCACTCCGGGCGGGCTGAACGGCTTCATGCTGCGCACCGAAAGTGAGCACGATTGCTACGGCGCGGGGCACGCCGGCACCGCGCTCTCCGCCGCGCTCGGCATGGCCGTGGCGCGCGACAGGATGGGCGGCAGCGAGCACGTGGTCGCGGTGGCCGGCGACGCCGCGTTCACCTGCGGCATCACCTACGAAGCGCTCAACAACATCGCGCACCACACCAAGCGCCTCATCGTCATCCTCAACGACAACGAGTGGTCCATCGATAAGAACGTCGGCGCCATCGCCACCTACCTGAACAAGATCGTTACCAGCCCGCAGTTCGACCACATCCACGACCGCGCCGCGAAGTTCGTCGAAAAGCTGGGCGGCGTCACCGCGCTGCGCGTGGCGCGCAAGGCCGAAGAGGTCGCCAAGGGCATGTTGTGGCCCAGCGTGATTTTCGAGGAACTCGGCCTGAAGTACTTCGGCCCCATCGACGGGCACGACATCCCCACTCTCATCAACACCCTGGAATTTCTGAAGAAGCAGGACCGTCCGGTACTGCTGCACGTGCTCACGCAGAAGGGCCGCGGCTTCGAGCCGGCGATCCAGAAGCAGAAGAAGTTTCACGGCCTGGGCCCCTACGACCCCGAGACCGGCGAGACCAAGCCGCTCGGCCGCCGCACCTACTCCGAGGTCTTCGCCGACACCATGGTGAAGTTGGCCGCCGCCGACCCGAAGGTGGTCGCCATCACCGCGGCTATGCCAAACGGCACCGCGCTCGACCGCTTCCAGCCCCACCACCCCGACCGCTACTTCGATGTCGGCATCGCCGAAGAACACGCGGTCCTCTTCGCCGCCGGCCTCGCCGTCAAGGGCTACAAGCCGTTCTGCGCGATCTACTCGACCTTCCTGCAGCGCGCCTTCGACCCCATCGTGCACGACGTCTGCCTGCAGAACCTGCCGGTGGTCTTCTGCATGGACCGCGGCGGGCTCTCCTCCGACGACGGTCCCACCCACCACGGTCTCTTCGACATCAGCTACCTGCGCTCCATCCCCAACATGGTGCACATGACGCCGAAGGACGAAGACGAACTGGCCGACATGCTCTTCACCGCGTCGCAGTGGAACGGCCCCATCGCCGTGCGCTACCCGCGCGGCCTCGGTCCGGGCACGCCCGTCAAGGACGTTCCCCGACCCATCCCCATCGGCAAGGCCGAAGTGCTGCAACACGGCGACCACGACCGCGTGGCCATCTTCGCGCTCGGCTCGCTGGTGCCCATGGCCGAAGAGATCGCCCGCAAGCTCGAAGGCGAAGGCGTCGCCGCGGCGGTCATCAACGCGCGCTTCGCCAAACCCATCGATGTCGGGATGGTCGAGTTCTTCGCATCCAAGGTGGACGTGATCCTGACCATGGAGGACCATGTCCTGCGCGGCGGCTTCGGCAGCGCCGTGCTGGAGGAGTTGAATCATCTCGGGCTGAACACGCCGGTGGTGCGCATCGGCTGGCCCGACAACTTCATCGAGCACGGCAAGCTGGACGAGTTGCGCGCCCGCTACGGCATCCGTCCCGAAGCTGCAATCGAGAAACTCCGCCCGTACCTGAAAGTGGCGCAACCGCAGCGCGTGTAAGTTCTCGCCGGCATCGAAGCTCGCCTCCGCCGCCGAAACGATGTTAGTCTTGCCGCTATGAAGCGGCGCATGTCTCTTGCGCTCCCGTTGTTACTTTTGGCCCCGGTTTCGCGGGCGGTCCCGGCCGCGGATGCCCCGAACCTTGTCAGAGGGTTCGCGCAGCGGATGAGCGATACGACTGTATGGGAGGCCGAAGGCGTCCTGGTGACTGAGTCGGGCGCAACCGGAACGCAGGTCCCATTCCGCGTGTCCTACGCGGCGGCGTCCTCCGGCCCTGCCCGGGCGCGCCTGGAAGTCATCGGCGGCCCCAACCCACTCGTGCGGCTTTGCGATGGCGCCGTACAGTGGACTTATCTCCTCAGAGAGCATCGCTACTGGAAGGCCGCCGACCCGGGAATCGAGCCGTGCGCCTATCCGTTCACCGAGTGGGCCGAACTCGCCGGGGAACTGGAGTCCCCCGTGGTTACGGGTCGCGAGTCTCTCAAGGTAGAAGGCCGTTCCGTTAAGTGCACCGTGGTGCAGGCAAGCCTCCCCGCGCGTGGCCCGCGACCTGCCGGGAAGCGGACGCTCTGGATCGGCGACGCCGTGGGCCTGGTCTGGCGATATCGTATCGAAACCCCGGGGACCTTGAGCCCCGTCCGAACGTACACGTTCCTCTGGCAAGCCCATCGCAGTCTTCCGCGGGAGGAGGATCTATGGAAACGCGACCCTGGTGACGGGGCAACCGAAATCTCCGCCGCGGCAGGCGAGGTCGAACAGGCCCGCCCGGCAAACCCGGGCGCCCCCGCGTCCCCTGTAGAGTTGCCCAAGAGGCTCTTCCGCATCGGCGGCCGGGTGCTGCCTCCGCGCCTGCTTCACAAAACGGAACCGAGCTACACCAAGTCCGCGCAACAGGAGCGAATCCAGGGGACCGTTCTCCTGGAGGCCAGGGTCGATACCGACGGCAAGGCGCGCAACTTCCAGATCCTGCACTCGCTCGATTCCGGTCTCGACCAAAACGCGATCGAAGCCGTGAGTAAGTGGCGGTTTCGGCCCGGCACCCGGGATGGGCAACCCGTGCCGGTGCTGGCGCAATTCGAAGTGAACTTCGTGCTGCGTTGACCGCGGCCACGATGGAGATGGCCCGGGGCAGTCAGTTTCCGATCGCGATAATCAGCTTTTGCGTGCCGGCAGCGCCACCCAGCGTGAATGTGAACGGTACCGCGTCGCCAGCGGGGACATTGGGTACCACCACATTGAACTGGTAGAGGCCCAGATATCCCCCGGTCAACCCGGAGTAAGTCACGGTGGCCGGCGTCGCCCCGATCGAGGCCTGAAAGTTAGCCGACAGGCGGTTGGATTGCGTCACAATCTGGCCTGCCGGACTGTCCGGCGTCACGGTGCCGAAGCCCACGCCGTACAAAACGATGGTGTCTCCGGGCCTGGCCCGCGTCGAGGTAACACCGTTGATCGATCCCGGCGGCAGCACGAAAGTAACTCCGTCCGGAAACAGCGCCGTCACGTACTGTCCGGCGGACAGCTTGAATACCGCCGGCGACAGGAGTCCGGGCTCCGTCACGTTGACCGTGACCGTGCTGGCCGAACTGGTCCCACCCGGTGTGGTGACCACAACCGGCTGCGGTCCGGGAGCGATGTTGGATGGCACCTGGGCGTTGATCTGCCCCTGACTCACGTAGTAGATGTATGCGGGCTGTCCGCCGATGGTGACCGACGTCCCGGCGAGTCCGATGGGCGCCGCGTTGCCTTTGAAATCCGCGCCGCTCCAGGTCTGACCGATGACGTTGGCGAGATTCTGGCCGTAGATCTCCATCCACGTGCCCGGGGCAAGCGCCGGGAATCCGCCGTAGTTGCTGGCGCTGATTACACTCTGGATCAACGGTGTGGCGTCAAAGGTGCCGCTGA
>JAFDVU010000184.1 GCA_018268835.1 Acidobacteriota bacterium
CGCGGCTCCGCGGGCTCAGCAAGCGCCAAGACACCGCTTACTAGTGTGCGCGGCTCTGCGGGTTCAGCAAGCGCCAAAGCACCGCTTACTAACCTGGGCCGCTCCGCAGGTTCAGCAAGGTGCGGAGCCGCGACCGTAAGGGAGCGGTTCTTGCCACGGGCCGCCGGCCCCGGCTACTGCGTCCAGACCTCGACCGCCGGCGCCGCGGTTCCGTCCACGCTGAGCACGAGCGCGTTGTCTCCACCCGCGAGAAACCCGCCGGGAATGCGCACCACCACGATGACCACGCCCGGCGCGCCCCCGGCGGCTTCGGCGGCAGCGATCTCCGCGGGCACGCCCGCAAGCGTAGCGGTGACGGGCAGCACGGGCCGCGCCTGCGACAACTGCCCCAGCCCGGTGGTGAAAAGGACGATCATGCTGCCGGCCGCGGCGCGATGGCCCGGAGCGTTGATCGACCCGTCCTGGTTGAGGACGAAGGCCAGCACGCCTGGCGCGGCCGCGGCGATTCCCAGATCGGAGCCCCCGGCCACCAGTCCCCCGGTGCGCACTTCCAGCCGCGTGGAGGCTGCGCCGCCGAGATCGTCGGGGATCTGCACGGTGAGATCGCCGGGGGCGGAGGCCAGCACCGGTACCGAACTCGTGCCGACCCGGACTTCCGTGGCCGTGGGCCCGCCGAAACCCTGGCCGAGCACGCGCACCCGTTCGCCGGGCGCCACCGCTCCGCCGGCGCCGGAAAGCGCGTTGATCACCGAGACCGGCGCCACCACGGGCGCCACCGCGGCGTCCGGCACCAGGCGGCGGACGCGGTCGTTGAGGCTGTCGGCGAAGTAGAGGTTGCCGGCGCCGTCCAGAAGCAGGCCAGCGGGCGCGTTGAGGCGCGCCGCGAGCGCGTCCCCGCCGTCGCCGGAGAAGCCCGCCGCTCCCGTGCCGGCGATGGTGTGGATGACGCCGTCGGGGGTGACCAGGCGGACGCGGTTGCCGCCGGTATCGGAGATGTAGATGTCGCCCGCGTCGTCCACCGCCACGCCGCGCGGGAAGGAAAGACGCGCCTGCGTGGCCGGGCCTTCGTCGCCATCGGAACCCGCATCGCCGGTGCCCGCGGCCGTGGTCCACGTCCCGGCGGGCGACAGCCGGCGGGTGCGATGCGCGCCGGTTTCGGCCAGGTACAGGTTCCCCGCGGAATCGAGCGCGCAGCCTTCGGGCGCGGCCAGTTGCGTGGCCACGATCTCGGTGGACGCGCCGGAGTAGCGCAGCACGCGCCCGTTGCCGGTATCCACGATGTAAAGCACGCCGGTGCGGCTGAGGCACACGCCGCGCGGTGCGCGCACCGCGGCGGCCAGGGTGCGCTGCCGGCGGTCGGCGCCGATGGCGCGAATCGCGTCGTTGCCGGTATCGGCGGCGAAGACCGTGCCGTCGGTCGCGGCGGCGATTCCCATCGGCTGGTTCAACGTGGAGGCCGAGGGGATGCCGTTGCCGGCCAGTGTGGAGATCCTTCCGTCCTCGACCCGGCGGATGCGCTGCGTGCCGCTATCGGCGATCGCCAGCCTGCCCGCCGAATCCAGCGCCACCGCCGAGGGATGCGCCAGGATCGCGTCCTGCGCCGAGGCTCCGTCGCCGATGGCCAGCAGGTAGGCGTCGCCGGCGAGCGTGGCGATGTTGCCGGAGAGGTCCACCCGGCGGGCGCGCAGGCCGTCGGCGATGTACAGCCGCGCCACGGCATCCACGGCGAGGTCGCCCACCGCGGCGAGCGCGGCGCGGGTGGCGGGTCCGCCGTCGCCCGAGTAGCCCGCCGCGGCGCCACCGGCGGCGTCGCTCCAGCGGCCGTTGATGGTGTACATGCGCACCACCGGGGCCGTATCGCCCACGTAGATCGTGCCCTGCGCGTCCACGGCCAACGCCACCGGGGTGGCCAGCGCCGTACCGCTGGACCCGCCCAGAATGGTGTTGATGGTCCCGTTCGAGAAGATGCGGCGCACGCGATTGTTGCCCGAGTCGGCGATGAGCAGCGCGCCGCCGCGGTCCACCGCCAGTCCCGCCGGGTAGGCGAGTTGCGCGCGGTCGGGCGCGCCGCCGTCGCCGGAAAGTCCCGCGTGCCCGGTGCCGGCGGCCGTGGTGACGGAGCCGTCGGGCGCCACGCGGCGCACCCGGTGGCCGTCGAACTCGGAGATATAGAGGTTGCCGGCCGCGTCCAGCGCCAGGTTGCGCGGTGTCGCCAGGGTCGTGGTGGGGATTAGTGTTGTGATCGCGCCATCGGGCCAGACGCGCCGTACCCGGTTGTTGCCCAGGTCGGCGATGTAGAGGTTGCCCGCGGCATCCACGGCCAGCCCGTAGGGCAGGTTGAGCTGCGCCTGCGCGGCGGGTCCGCCGTCCCCCGTATAGCCCGCCACGCCGGTGCCGGCGATGGTGGTGATGACGCCGCTGGGCGAGACCTTACGCACGCGGTGGTGGTCGGTATCGGAGAGGTACAGGTTGCCGTAGGTATCGGTGGCGATGCCCTGGATGCGCCCGATTTCGGCGAGAACGGCGGGTCCGCCATCGCCGTTGCGCTGGCTGCCGGCGACGGTTTCGATGCGGTAGGCGCCCGGACGCACCTGTGCCGTGGTGGACAACGGCCCCAGCAGCAGGGGCAGCAGGGACACGTAGAACCTGATCGCCACGGCTTAAGTGAAGGAGTGCCGGGGCGGGGAAAAAGTTCTCACTTTGCCGCGCGCCGTGGACCAGGTTGGTTCAAAATTTGACCAATTTTCAACAGCTTAGGCCAAAATTTTGGACCAGCCTGGTTCACCGGGGGCGCGAGAATCGGGCGGAAGCTAGAAACTCAGCTTGAGCTGCATCTGGATGTTGCGCGGCGGATAGGCGCTGGTCAGCGTGCCGAACGCCTTGTCGCTCGCGTTGGTGTTCAACCCGGTAAAGTTGGCCACGTTGAACGCGTTGAAGAAGTCGGTCTGGAACTTCAGGTTGTAGCGCTCCTTGATGCGGAAGTTCTTGGCCAGCGAGAGATTGTAGGACTGCAGGCCGGGGGCTTCCACCATGCCGGGGCCGACGTTGCCGAAGCGGTTGCTGGGGGCGGGGCCGAACGCGGCCGTATTGATCCAACCATTGATGGTCGGGCTGGCGGCCAGGATGGGGCCGCCCAGGTAGTCGGCGCGGCGGCCGCCGATCGAAGTATTGGCGGTCGGCGTGTAGTACTGGCCGGTTTGCAGGCGGACGATGCCGTTGAGTTGCCAGGAGCCGAGCACGTTGCGCGCGACCACGTTCTTGTCGCGCAGGCGGGGCAGGAACCAGACGTAGGTGGCGACGAAGGCGTGGCGGCGGTCGAAGCTGAGCGGACCGTAGTTGTAGTGGCGGTCGAGATAGTCTTCCGGGTTGTCGCCTTCGGCGCTGGAATCGCCCAGCGCCTTGGAGAAGGTGTAGCTTACCGTGAAGGTCACGTTGCCCATGCGGCGGGCGGCGTACGCCTGCAGCGCGTGGTAGTTGGAAGTCGAGTCGCTGCGATACTGCGTGATGTTGGTGAAGCCCGCGTAGGGGTACAGCGCCGCGCTGGGAAGTTGCTGCGCGGTGGGCAGCGCCACGTTGGCCACGTTGAGCGCGAACGGAATCTGGTTGATGTTGGGCTGCCGGAGGAGGTGGCGGCCGAGGTTGCCCACGTAGGAGATCTCCATCAGGATGCTCTTGGGCAACTCCCGCTGGATGCCGAAGCTGTACTGCTCGGCGTAGCTGTTGACCGTGTTGGGGTCGATCGCCGACAGGTTGCCGTTGGGAGCCAGCACGCCCGCGGCGCCCGCCGGGTTGCCCAGGTTGCCGTTTTCAAACTGGCTGACCTGCAGGATCGGCGGCACGTTGACCTGGGAGAAAATCATGTTCCCCTGCGGGCGGTTGTAGAAGATGCCGAAGCCGGTGCGGATGACGGTTTTCGGGGCCACGTTCCAGGCGATGCCGATGCGCGGCGAAAATACGTTCTGGCTGTTGAAAAAGCCGCGCGGCGCCCCGGCGGGAATCTGCTGGAACAGCGCGCTGTCGCTGCCCGGCACGCGGCCGGCTTCGTTGCTCGGGATGCCGTCGCCGGCGCGGATCAGGCCGTTATACCGGTTGCCGGAGTTGGGTACCACGCGGCCCTTGGAATCGATGGTCACCGCCTGCGCCGGGTTGAACAGCGAGGGCACGAAGTTGGCCATGTTGTTGGCGTCGGTGTACCACGGGGACATGCGCTCGAAGCGGAGGCCAAGCTCGATGCTGACCTTGCGGCTGACCTTCCAACTATCCTGGACGAACGCGCCCGGCTGCCAGAAGCGGAAGAACCCCATCGGGTCGGCGCTGGACTCCTGATAGGTGCGGAAGTTGCCCATCAGGGCGTCGGCCAGCGAGTTGCCGGTGGTGTTGCTGTTGCCCGAGTTGGAAAAGCTGATGCTGCCGGTGTAGGCGGGCCGCCCGTTCTGGTCCACGCGGTCGCGGATGACGAAGACACCGCCGCGCACGATGTGGGAGTTGTGAATCCAGGAAATCGAATCCGCCACCTGGACGTCGGTGGACGGCGAGTGCAGCGCGAAGGCGGGCCCCTTGAAGTTGGAGTAACCGACGACGCTTACGTCGGGGATCCCGTTGCGGTAGTTGCCGGTGCCGTTGGGGAAGACGTAAGGGAAGGTGAAGCCGTAGGTGCCGCGCAGCCAGGTGTCGCCGTAGGGCGGGATGTTCTGCGACGCCCAACTGGCGTTGACGCGGAATTCGTTCACCAGCGACGACGTCGCCAGCCAGGTGTGGGAGAGCAGGAAGCTTTCACCGGGGCGGTTGCGCTGGGTAGGGGTGGTGGGCAGGTTGGAACCAGAGAAAGTGCCGTAGGGGTCGATTAGGGTGTTGCGATCGCTGATCCAGCGGCCGTAGATGCTGTTCTTGTCGTTGATGCGGTAATCGATACGGGTCAACTCCTGGCGGTAGTTGAGCGGATTGTCCGGCTGCAGGATGGCGTTGTTGGCTCCGTTGGTGTTGCTGAAGTAGGAGGCCAGCTTTTCCTGCCCGAGGTAGACGTTGGCGATAGCCTGGCCGTTGGGCGTGATCATCGAACGGATGTCGTTGTTTGGGATGGGGGTTTTGGTGCCGGGGTAATAGAGTTGACCCACGCTGCTGAAATCGCCGGAGAGCAGCGCGGTGGTGGGCATGGTGACGCGCGAGGGGTTGGCGGTCTGGCGCAGGCGCTTCCACTCCTGGCCGAAGAAGAAGAACAGCTTGTCCTTCTTGATGGGGCCGCCCACGGCGAAGCCAAAATCGTTGTAGCGCAGTTTTGTCTTCTGCACGCTGAAGAAGTTTCGCGCATCGAGATGGTCGTTGCGGAACGTTTCGAACGCCGACCCGTGGAACTGGTTGGTGCCGTTCTTGGTGACGACGTTATAGGTCACCCCCGCGGTGCGTCCGTATTCGGCGTTGGCGTTGGAGGTCTGCACCTTCACTTCCTGGATGAAGTTGGGGTTGACGTTGTTCATCAGACTGCCGTTGCTGCCGGCCACCAGGTTGAAGGCGCCGTCCACCGTGAGGTTCTGCGAATCGCTGCGGTTGCCGTTGATGTTCTGGTTGGTGGCGGAGAGGCTGGTGGTGACGCTGAAGGTGTCGGGGTTGGTCACCACGGCGCCGGGGACCAGGGTCATCAGCTCGACATAATTGTTGCCGTTGAGGGCGAGGTTCTCGACCTGGCGCGTATCGATGACGCGCGAGAGTTCGCCGGAGACTGTGTTCAGCGTCTCAGTGGTCTGCTGGGCCACCACCTCCACGCTCTGGGAGACATCGCCCACCTGGAGGCTGAAGTTGACCGTGAGGCGGCCGTCGGCCACCACGGCGAGTCCGGTCTGCTGCGCGGTCTGGAACCCGGGCTGGGTAGCCTCCACGCGGTAGGGGCCGATGGGAAGATTGGTGATGACGAAGAAGCCGTTCTGATCGGCGGTGACGCTGCGCGAGTCGCCGGTTTCGGTGTTGATGGCGGTCACTTTCGCGCCGGGTATGGAGGCACTGGAGGGGTCGGTGACGGTGCCGGAGATGCGCCCAAAGCTGGTCTGGGCGGATAGCGGCAGGGAAGTAAGCAGAGCGACTGCGACAGCGGCCAGACGGAGGCCGCGGTGCAACACATTCATGGTGGTGACTCCTGGAAGCGTTATGACGGACGAGCCCCGCAGGGCCGATTCCGATTGGATGAGAGTGTGCTGCTGTAAGCGCGCCGCAAGCAAGTAAATTCACGCGAAATGCCGTGTTAAAGCCGGTTAAACGAGTATTATGTTAAGCTTCCATCCATGAGCCCCGGGGGGAATTTCACCGGTTGCCTGCCTGAAATCGAGGAGCGCCGCGCGCTGATCGACCGCATTCTGGCCAGCCGTCCCTTCGAAACCGCCGCAAGGTTGCGCGACCTCTTGCGCTACCTTTCCGAGCGCAGCGAGAGCGAGGAGCCGATCCGCGAGGACCAGATCGGAGTGGCGGTGTTCGGCCGCCCCGAGGGGTACGACACGAGCCACGACACCCTGGTCCGGGTGCAGATCTCGCACCTGAGGAAGAAGCTGCAGCAGTATTTCGAGGATGAAGGGCGCAGCGAGGCCTGGGAGATCGTGGTTCCCAAGGGCAACTACACGCTCTCGTTCCACGCGCTCAACCCGGAGGTGGGTGTGGAACTGGCGCCGGCGCCGGTCCCGGTGGAACCACTTCCGATGCGGGAGCCGCGCCGCCGTTTCGGATTCTGGCGTGCGGCGGCGCTGCTGCTGGCGATCTGCGGCGTAGCCGGGGCGACGTGGGAACTGCGGCATAAAGCGCCGGCGGCGGAGTCCGGCCCGGCGGCGGCCGTGCTGTGGCGGGACCTGTTCGGCAACGGGCAGTCCACTTACGTGGTGCTGGCGGACGCCAACCTGATCGAATTCGAGGATGCGATCGGGCACCAGTTCACGCCGGGCGAGTACGACACCAAGGACTTCGAGAGCTTCGCCATGGCGCGCATCAAGGATGCCGCGATCCGCCAGGTGGTGCTGAAAGCGTTGCAGCGCCCGATGACCAGCGTGGTGGACGCGCAGGCGGCCCAGCGGCTGGCGCTGTGGGCGGCGCAGGCGGGCGCGCAGGTGGAGGTGGTGGGCGCGCGCGACATGTCGCTGCGCCACATCGCCGCGCAGAATACCATCCTGCTGGGCAGCCGGCGGGCGGACCCGTGGGTGAGCGTCTTCGAGGACCGGCTGAATTTCCAGACCGGATTCGAGGAGGGCAAGCCGCCGCGCGCGTGGTTCTCCAACCGGAATCCGCGTGCCGGGGAACAGGCCGCTTATCGCGTGCAGTGGGGATCGGTGGGCTACTGCCGGGTGGCTTACCTGCCGAATCCGAAGGGGTCCGGTGCCACGCTGCTGTTGAGCGGCACGGACCTGTATGCGAGCGAAGGCGGGGCGGACTTCATCACCAACGAAGAGCGTGTGCGCGGTCTGCGCGCGAAACTCGGACTGAAGCAAGGGGAAAAGACGCCGCCGTTCGAAGTGCTGCTGAAGACGCGCGAAGTGGCGTCGGCGGCTCCGGAATTCGACGTGGTGGCGTGGCGGCGGTATTGAGGCGGCCGCCACGCGGGATCGAAACGGTTACTTCTGCGAGGCGGCGATGGCCTGATCCAGGTCCCAGATCAGATCTTCGACGTCCTCGATGCCTACCGAGATACGCACCAGGCCCTTGGTGACGCCGGCTTCGAGTTGCTGCTCGTCGCTCAACTGCTGGTGTGTGGTCGATGCCGGGTGGATGATCAGGCTCTTGGCGTCTCCCAGATTGGCGAGGTGGGAGAAAATCTTCACATTGTCGATGAGCTTGCGCCCGGCGTCGCTGCCGCCCTTGATGCCGAAGGTGAGGATGGATCCCTGTCCGGCGGGCAGATACTTGCTCGCCAGCTGGCGGTAGGGGCTGTCCTTCAGACCCGGATAGCGGACCCAGCCGATGGCGGGGTGCTTCTGCAACCATTCGGCGACGGCGATGGCGTTGCGGCTGTGGGCCTCCATGCGGAACTTCAGCGTCTCGATCCCCTGGATGAAGAGGAAGGAGTTGAACGGACTGACGCAGGGGCCGAAATCGCGCAGGCCTTCCACCCGCACCTTGATGATATAGGCCAGGGGGCCGAAGACCTCGGCGAACTTCATGCCGTGATAGCCGGGGCTGGGCTCGGTGATGGCCGGGAACTTCTCGTTCCACTGGAACTTGCCGCTATCGACGATGATGCCGCCGATGGAGGTGCCGTGTCCGCCCAGGAACTTGGTGGCCGAGTGCAGCACGATATCGGCGCCCCACTCGATGGGCCGGCACAGGTAGGGCGAGGCCATGGTGTTGTCCACGATGAGCGGGACCCTGGCCTCGTGCGCGATCTTCGCGACGGCTTCGATATCGAGCACGTTCATGCGCGGGTTGGCGATGGTCTCGCCGTACAGCGCCTTGGTATTTGGCTTGATGGCCTTGCGGAAGTTTTCGGGATCGTCGGGTTCGACAAAGGTGACGTCGATGCCGAGGCGGCGGAAGCTGACGTCGAATTGCGTGTAGGTGCCGCCGTAGAGCGTGCTGGAGGCGACGAGGTGATCGCCCGGCCCGGCCAGGCTGGTGATGGCGAGGAACTGAGCCGCCTGTCCGCTGGCCGTGGCCAGCGCGGCCGCACCGCCTTCGAGGGCCGCGACGCGCTGCTCGAACACGTCCGTGGTGGGGTTCATGATGCGCGTGTAGATGTTGCCGAACTGCTTCAGGGCGAAGAGGTTCGCGGCGTGCTCAGAATTGTCGAAGGTGAACGAGGTGCTCTGGTAGATGGGCACGGCGCGGGCGTGGGAGACGGCGTCCGGCGTGTGGCCGGCGTGCAGGCTCCGGGTGGCGAAGCCCAGTTGGCGTTCGGGTGGTTGTTGATCAGCCATATCCGTTCAGCATACTATGGGCCGCGCGGGCTCCACATTTTCGGTCGGCGCCGCGTCATAGAATAAGAAGGTACCCGTATGTTCAATCTCCAACGGCGCCGCCGCGGTTTCTCCCTGATCGAGCTGCTGATCGTTATCGCGATCATCCTGATCATCATCACGATTGCGCTGCCTCGCCTGAGCCGCGCCCGCATGTACTCGATGGAGACCGCCGCCATCGGCGCGATCCGCACGCTGCACACCGCGCAGGTACAGTATTACTCGCAATACGGCCGCTACGCGACGTCGCTCACGGAACTGGGGCCGCCCACCAGCGGAGCCGCCAGTCCGGCGGCCGCGGACCTGATCGGCGGCGATCTCTCCAGCGGCGAAAAGCAGGGGTACAAGTTCATGATGACCGGCAACGCCAGCGGGTACACGATTAACGCCAACCCGGTGGCGTACAACTCGAGCGGCAGCCGCACGTTCTACTCCGACCAGAGCATGACGATCCGGCAGAACTACGGTCCCGAGCCCGCGACCGCGAATAGTCCCGAAATGAAATAGTTCCATCTACAGCACCCGGCGGTGGGTTTTCACTGGCGGGCGCCTGGTGTGGTAACCTTTTGCAAACCCTATACAACTAGGCGACAACTCAGAGGGAACCACCACGTACGATGGACAATGTGCAACCGCTCCACAGCGAGGCGGGCGAGAGCCCGACGCGGCGCCGGTTTCAGATCGGCGCGATCAACGGGATGATGGCCGCGATTTCCGCGGCCCTGGGATTACCCGCGCTGGCTTACCTGTTCATACCGGGCAAGGTACGCAAACAGGACGATTGGATCGAGGTGGGCGACATCACCCGTCTCGCCCCCGGTGTGCCGGTGGAACTCACGTTCCGGCGTAACCGCATCGACGGCTGGAAGGTCATCAGCGAAAAGAGCACGGCCTGGGTGGTGAAGACGGGCGATAACCAGGTGACGGCGTTCGGTCCGCAGTGCACGCACCTGGGCTGCGCGTACCACTGGGAGCAGGACAAGAAGGAATTCCTGTGCCCCTGCCACACCAGCCTGTTCGGAATCGACGGCGCGGTTACGGCGGGGCCGGCGCCGCGTCCGCTGGACCAGTACCAAACCAGAATCGACGGCACCAGACTGCTGCTCGGCAAGTTGCAGCAGGCCGGCAGCGGGGAGCGCAAAGCATGAAAGCCCGCCTGCAAAGTCTGGTGGAATGGCTGGATCATCGCACCGGCATCGAGAGCGCGGTGCGGCACTTCCTGTACGAAGACATTCCGGCGTCGAGCGGCTGGCACCAGGTGTTCGGCAGCGTGGCCATGTTCCTGATCCTGGTGCAGGCGTTTACCGGGATCATGCTGGCGTTCAACTACGCGCCCACGCCCGGGGAAGCGTACAACAGCCTGCGATACATTCTGACGGAAGTGACGGCGGGGCGGCTGATGCGCGGGCTGCATCACTGGGGCGCCAGCATGATCATCGTGGTGGTGGTGATGCACATGGTGCAGGTGTTCCTGTGGGGCGCCTACAAGAAGCCGCGCGAGGCCACGTGGATCGCCGGGGTGGTGCTGCTGCTGGTGACGCTGGCGTTCGGGCTCACCGGATACCTGCTGCCGTGGGACAACCGCGCGTACTGGGGCACGGTGGTGACCACGCAGATCGCCGGCATGGCGCCGGGGCTGGGCAAGTACGCGCAGGCGCTGATGGGGGCGAGCGGCGGGGTCGGGGTGGTGACGTTCGCGCGCTTCTACGGGCTGCACGTTCTGGTGCTGCCGCCGGTGACCATGATCCTGATCGCGGCGCACGTCTACCTGGTGCGGCGGCACGGGGTGGCGCCGGCTCCGAGCGACGAAGGGCTGCCGAAGAAGAAGTTCTTTCCGGGACAGGTGTTCAAGGACACGATCGCGATCTTCATCGCGTTCGCGATCCTGTTCACGCTGGCGATCGCGGCGCGGGTGCCGCTGGAGCAGTTGGCGGATCCCACCGACACGTCGTACATCCCGCGTCCGGAATGGTACTTCCTGTTTCTGTTCCAGACGCTGAAGCTGTTCGAGGGGCCGCTCGAAGTGGTGGGCGCGGTGGTGCTGCCGGGTTTGGCGGTGCTGACCCTGATCCTGGTGCCGTTCATCGACCGCGGACAGGTGGTGCGGGTGGCCAAGCGCACGACCGCGATCGCGGTGGTGCTACTGGCTGCAATCGGATGGGCGGGGTTGACGACGGTGGCGGTGGCGACCACGCCGAAGGCGGCGTCGGTCGAAGTGGACTA
The DNA here is from genome assembly GCA_018268835.1 of Acidobacteriota bacterium. Taxonomy (GTDB): domain Bacteria; phylum Acidobacteriota; class Terriglobia; order Bryobacterales; family Bryobacteraceae; genus Solibacter. The sequence continues at coordinate 11,145 of JAFDVU010000184.1, forward strand.
CTCGGCGCCCACGGACTGGATGCAGCTTTCACCGGAAGAAATGGCGGGGGTGGCGTACTTCCGCGAGGAGAACTGCGCGAACTGCCACCAGGTGGGGGACCAGGGCAACGCCATCGGTCCGGACCTGACCAGGCGGCCGATCAAGCGGGACGCGGCGTGGATGATCGCGCATTTCAAGCGTCCGTCGTCGCTGCGGCCGGGATCGTCGATGCCGCCGATTCAGTTGAGCGATGCGCAGTTGAATTCGCTGGCGGCGTTCCTGCTGAAGTTGAACGATCGCAACGCGAGCGCGCTGGAAAACGCGCCGGAGTTCGCCACGCGCGGCGCGGTGCTGTACCAGGCGAATCACTGCGGCGCCTGCCACATGGTGAACGGGATGGGGATGAAGGTGGGTCCGGTGCTGAACGGGCTGGGGAAGCGGCAGAGCCGCAACTGGGTGATCGGCCACTTCCAGGATCCGCAGAAGCTGGCGCCGGGGACGATCATGCCGCCGTACAAGCTGCCGCCGCAGGACCTGGAGACGCTGACCAGCTACCTGTTCGCGCTGCCGGACGGGCAGTAGAGGGGGCGGGCTAAGAGACGGCGTCACTCCAGGGGCCGCCCGGGAGCCACGTGCGCGGCGTGGAAACGGTGCCGATGCGCGCTCTGAGCGCCGGTCCGAGGAAGCTCCCGATCTGCTCTCCCACCTGGCGGAGCGGCGGGAGGTCAGGCAGCGCGAGGCGCTTGCCGAACGCCGCCCATTGAGTCTGCTTCGTAGGGTCCTCCAGGAAGCCGGCGGTAAGCGCTATGGGCAGAGTCTCCGGTACGTCGCTGCGTCTGCGTTCGAAGGTGCCTCGGATCGAACGCGACAATTGCGCCAGGTCGAACGGGTGACTGCGGGACAGGGTCCAGATGTCGAAGAAGTCTTTCATGCGGCTGTTGGCAATTCCGAGCACAGCCATGGCGTGGAACTTCTCCGCGATCACCGCTTCGGGTGGGTAGGCGCGGAGCACCGGCGGTTCGAGCGGGAGCAGCACGGGGAACTCGAGTTCCATGGGAGGGGGATCCACGAGATCGCCGAAACCGACGTCGATTTGCATCGATATGCGAGCGCCGTCCAGACTCGCCGGCACGGAGACCCGGACCCCCTGGTATTCCGCACCCTCTTTGATACGCTGGCCCTCGATGCCGTCGAGGGCAAATACGATCCCGTCATTCGCCGGGACGGAGCACACCTCGCGGATTCGGCGCGCCACATCGTCCATGTCCGGACTGCCGAACCCCAGAAGGTCGAGATCCCTGGTTGGCCGGTGAAGCCGTCCTTCCCACGCCAGGAAAAGCATCGCACCTTTGAGGACGAAGCTGCCCTTGTGCGCGGAGATGGCCAGCCGGTAGAGGAATCGTTCCACGATCCAGCGGCCGAGGACGAACTGAAAATCTTCCGCGCGGCTGCGCGAAAGGGCCAGAAGTTTGGCCCGATGCGAGGCTGCGAGGTTCCGGACGTTTTTGGGGGTCATACCGTGGATTCCAGGTACGGCTGCATCACCTTGGCCACTCGAAGGGTTTTTGCGAATCGATGAATGTCGTCAACCTTGGCCTTGCGGGTGCGCAGGGCGCTACGCAGGGCTTCCATCGCGACGTCGATGCCGATCTTGTTCCGGTATTTGAAGCAATCCGCCACCGTCTTGGCGGGGCAGTAGATCTGTACGCCCACGCCTTCTATCTCCCGGAGTTCGATCCCTTCCGCAAGGGCACGGCCGGAGAATCGTGCGATGCGAAGGGAGGGCGATGTCACGGAAGGTTTGCGCGCTTTCACGCCAATCGCGATCCAGACCTGGTGCGGGTCCTGCGTGGTGAGGCCGTGGAATCGGAGTGCGGAAAGGAGGCAAACGACACCGTGCGGGACCAGTTTGGCGGCAACCGCGAGGCTGTGGTGCTCAGTGACCGGTCCGTCGGCGAGGGCATAGACTCCGCGGGCGAGGCGGACGAGGAGTCCCTGCCAGTAGAGGCGGAGCAGAGACTCGCGGGCGATGCCGAGTGCCGCGACGTCGCGCGGCCGGATGAGTTGCTGCCGGGACGCCAGGGAGAGTATTCGCTGGGCGGCTGTCTTAGCCATGTTGCGTTATGTCGGTACTTTCTCATATTTGCCGACGGAATGCAACTTGACCGAGCGTTACACGACCGACCGCTAACCGGGGACAGGGGGACGCGGGGGCGCCCTTCAGATGAACATCTCTTCGTCTTGAGTGGCGGAATCGACGTTGGAGCGGCGCTGGCCGCGGACCAGGGTGGACAGGGCGGCGGAGATGCCGGCGGCGACGGCGTTGACTTCGCGGACGGGTTTCATCACGGCCTGTTTGACGGCGACGCTCACGTGGCCGACCTGTTCGATGGTGGTGTCCACGCCGTGATCGATCTGGTCCAGCCGGGTGCGAGCCTTTTCGCCGGCATCCTGGAGGATGTCGCCAAGGCGCTCGACGTGCTCGCGGCTCAGGCGCGCGATCTCGGCGGCTTCGCGTGAGATGTTCTGGACCTGGGGGCGGATGTCATTGATCAGTTCGTCGGCGGAGGAGGTGGCGTCGCCGAGGCGGTCGATCATGCGGTTGGTTGCGGCAATGCTGGCGCGGGCTTCATCGAGGACGGGGCCGGCTTTGCGGATGAGGGGCAGGGCCTCGTCGATGGCGGGTCCGATGCGGTCCACGGCGGGCCCGATGCGGTCGACCACGGGCCCGGCCTGTTCGATGATTCCGGTGGCCTTGGCAATGGCCGGTTCCGCCTTGGAGATGAGAGGCTCGATGCGGGCGAGGAATCGGTCCGCATCCTCTTGCGTCTTACGGGCGACCCGGTACAGGGCCAGCATGACGCCGGCCTGCACGACGAAGGCCAGGCTGGCGAGCACGACCCCCGCCGATACCACCAATCGAAAGACGTTTTCGTCGATCTGCATGCGAGTAGAGGAAACGCGGACCGTCCGGCTGCCAGGGACTAACTCGTGGCCTCGTGGTAGGCCTGCTTACCGGCTTCGACGGCATCGCTGAGGGTGTCCTTCTGGCGGCTGATCGCTTCCTTGCCTTTCTCCACCCAGCCAGAGGCCGTATCCTTGATTTCGGCGCCGCGCTGCTTGATGAATTCGCCGCTTTCGCCGGCCTTTTCCTTGATGATCTTGCGCGTCTCTTCGCCGGACTTCGGCGCGAAGAGCATGCCGATCGCCACACCGACTCCTAACCCGAGTAAGAAGCTAGAAAGACCGTTCTTATCCATGTTTTCTCCTTCGGCCGCAGCCACTCCCAGTATACTCCGGGGATCCCGGAACCTGACGGAGTTATACTCCCAATGGAATGGCAGATCGAACGCCCCGCCGCCCCAAGCCGCTCGACCGCGCCGGGCTCCACGATTACGCCCTGCGCCTGCTGGGCGGCCGCGCACTCTCCGCCGGGGAACTGCGCCAACGGCTGGCGCGGCGCGCGGCGATGGCGGAGGACGTGGAGGAAGTGCTGGCTCAGCTCAAGCAGCGCGGCTATCTGAACGATCAGCGGTTCGCCGAGAGCTTCGCGGCGTCGCGGCTGGCCAACGACCGCTTTGGCAGCGCGCGCGTGATCCGCGACCTGCGGCAGCGGCGGGTGGCGCCTTCGCTGGCCGAGGGCACGGTGCGGCAGGTGTACGAGGACGTGGACGAAAGCGCGCTGATCGAGGAGTGGATCCGCCGCAAATACCGCGCGGCGCCGCGCGAGGGGCTGTTCCAGGACGAGCGCGAGCTGGCCAGCGCCTACCGGCGGCTGGCGCGGGCCGGGTTCCGCACCGGCGAAATCGTGCGCGCGCTCAAGAAATTCGCGCGCGATCCGGACCTGCTGGACGGCTTCGAGCCGCCGGAGGAGGAGGGGGAGTAG
>JAFDVU010000185.1 GCA_018268835.1 Acidobacteriota bacterium
CTGGGTCAATTCAAGCGAGCGCTACTGGGTAACTTCTCGCGAGCCCCGAAGCGTCGAGCTTTCAAAAAAGATCAACAAGCGACTTCACAAGGCGAAGGTTGCCAAAGAACGTCGCGCGCCGACCGTTGCCGCAATACTTCTGGCACTCTCGAAGTCACCGCATTTGCGTTTCAACGAGAATGACCAGCCCGATGTGTTTATCAACGATATCAACTCGCGCGCAGAGCAAGTATTCAAAGGTGCGGGTAAGATGCATCTCTGGGAGCAGGTGAAGCTTGTTCCACCGTCTGAGGATAACGCTTCGTACGCCACTGCTTTGAACGACGTGATCGGCCTTTTGCGAGAGGCCGAGATTCTGTCCGCCACAGAGAAGAACGACATTCTTGGCCCATTCTTCGAGAATTTTCTGAAGTATGGCAACACCGCTAAAGATATTGGCATCGTGCTGACGCCGCGGCATATTTGTTGGCTCGTCGCGAACATCTTCAACAGCCGCAGCGACGATATCCTCTACGACCCCGCAGTGGGAACGGGCGGTTTCTTGATCGCTGCCTATAATCACGTCCGCGAAAACGAAACCCCCGCCGCCGCTAAGCGCTTCGCGAAAGACAAGATTTACGGCTGTGAGGACAACGGCCCAGTTGCCAGTCTTGCGTTTATCAACATGTACTTTCGCGGAGACGGTAAGCACAACCTCCAGAACTCGTCCTGCTTCAATACGAGGCTGGTGGCTTCTTCCCAGGGCGCGAGGGCATTGAAATTCAAGGATTCGCCAACGTTCAGAAAAAAGGAACTGCGCGGCGTCAGCCGTGTGATGATGAATCCCCCTTTCGCCCTCAAGAACACGGACGAGGCGGAATACAAGTTCGTTGACCACGCGCTCGCGCAGTTGCAGCCCAACGGACTGCTGTTCAGCGTCTTGCCTTCATCCGTAATGTATTCGTCTGAAACGGCAGAATGGCGGAAGCAGTTGATTGAAGGCAACCAGATTCTCGCCGTCGTCCTCTTTCCGAATGATCTCTTCTACCCAGTAGCAGTTGAATCCGTGGGGATCTTCATCAAGAAAGGGGTTCCACATGGCGCAAACGATGTCCTGTGGATCCGTCTGGACGACGATGGCTACACCAAGTGGAAAGGCTTCAGGATTCCCAAACACGGCGTGAATCCCCTTGATCGCTTACAGCCACTCGCCCAAGTAGCCCGAGCTTGGGTCAACGGCGGCATCAAGGCTGCTATCGAACCAGGCCTTTACGAGTTTCATCCGATTCGCGTGGACGAACTCATACCGCAGGCGCACATGGGAACACCGCCGCTGCATTCCGAACACTTCGAGATTGAAGCGGGCAGGGCCATTCGCGATTTCATCTACACCCTTTGGTCACGACCCAGGAGCATACAGGAATGAAGATCTCCGAAGCCTATACACATCTCGTTGCTCGTTCACACGACACACAGGAATACGAGGACGGCCCCGTGCCGTTCGTCACGAGCGCAGAGACCGACAACGGCGTGGTGAAATACGTGAAACCGCTAGACGGAGATAGGGTCGTAGAGGGACCTTGTATCGTCATTTCTGGCCTGGGGTTTGCGACGTTGCACGCGGGCAGAGTGCTGCCGAAGGGCAATGGTGGAGACTCATGCACGATCCTCAAGGCGAAGACGAAGGCAAGCATGGCGGAATACCTGAGCTTCGCTGCCGTTTTCAATCTATTGCACAAATGGCGATTCAGCTACGGGAGGAAGTGTGGATGGTCTCGAATCGCGGAACTCGAAGTTCCCGATGAACTGCCGTCTGTTGCCACCGTCTGGAAGTCCCAACAGGACCGACTGGGCACGTGCCTTGGCGATGTTTCTTCGACGCTGTTTGAGGAGTTTGAACCCGCCGCAAGTACCGTAACAGCCTCGGATGAGAGCGAGACTGAAGTGGAGCCCGAGGAAATGGACACTGATGAAAGCCAGGTGCCCGTACCTGATCTGGGCTGAGTTGAATCGAGTGCCGTCTGCCAAATACTGATTTCCCGCGATCCTATCGCTGCCATTCGTTCGGGACGAGACGGTAAGGGGTAAGAGACGGGTAAAGCGATTTCCACGCGAAAAAGACGCTCTTTTCGTCGCTTTACGAGGGATTGCGGAACTGTAGCAGAATTGCGTGCAAATCACGCTGAAGTCTCGGTTTTGCTACACTTCTGCAAATCTCACGCATTTAAAAATCAGTAAGTTACGCCATTTCAAAAGTGGTCGAGCGCTCGAATCCCTCTCTCTCCGCCATAAATATATCAGCAGCTCAGATCTGAACTGGCAGCTTGTCGGGCAAGCTGTCGTCGAATGGCAACCTGGCGCCCTCTGACGCCGTTCAAACTTGCCATTTCGCAATATTGCGAATAGACTGGGACCGAGTGCCCAAGACGCGAGTCGCTCTCTACCGGGAAGAAGACGGATCATGCCCGTTCATCGAGTGGTTCGACCAATTGCCGGCGAAGGTTCAGGACAAGTGCTACCTGCGGCTGGAACGACTGCGCGAGATGGGACACCAACTGCGGCGGCCCGAGGCGGACTTCCTCCGCGACGGCATCTACGAGTTGCGCGTCAGCCTGGGCGGGGTTCATCACCGGATCCTGTACTTCTTCCACGGCGCGATAGCGGCTGTCGTTTCTCTCGGCCTTGTGAAATCGCGGGTCGTCCCGCCGAAAGAGATCGATCGGGCCGTCGAGCGCAAGAAGCGGTCTGAGGCGAATCCGACGAAGTACACTTACGAGGAGGCTTGACCATGCCACACAAAAAGACCAAGACACTCAAGCCGACCGCCGATGCGGTCGAGATCCTTCGCCGCCGGACCTACGCAGGAAAACCAGCCCGCATGAAGAACCTGGAGGAGGCGCGCACGAACGAAGAGATCGCACGCAAAATCCAGGAACTGAGGACGGCGGCGGCACTCACCCAAACTCAACTAGCCAGGCTCATCGGCACCACTGCATCGGTCATCTGCCGCCTGGAGGATGCCGATTACGAGGGCCACTCCCTGGCAATGTTGCGCAGGATCGCAGGCGCGCTGAATCAGCGGGTAGAGATCCGCTTTGTACCGATCCGCCGCTCGGCATAGGTCGGGGCAAAACCGTCGGGCAGGATCCCGCACGCCGCGCCGGCGCGCACCCTGGGATATCCTGTCCCTGATGCCGAAGCGCAGACCCCAACTCGCGCCATGGCGATGCGCGATTGCATTCGCCGCCGTGCTGCTACCGCTTTTCGCCGCCGGACCTTCGCGCGTCCTCGCGTTGAAGGGCGTCACCTATCACGTGCAGGGCATCGATCTCGACGCGGGGCATCTGTGGGTGACCTCGGTCGATTCCGCCGCCCACAAAGGCTTCCTGCACGAATTCTCGCTGCCCGGCGGCACGCTGCTGCGTTCCGTCGAAGTCCAGGACGGCGTGCGCTTCCACGCCGGCGGCATCGCGGCCGACGCGTCCTCCATCTGGCTGCCCGTCGCCGAATACCGCCGCGAAAGTACCAGCGTCATCCAACGGCGTAGCAAGCGCACGCTCGCCGTGGAATCGCAGTTCGCCGTGCCGGATCACATCGGCTGCCTTGCCGTGGCGGGCGATGAACTGATCGGCGGCAACTGGGACAGCCGCACGTTCTACGTGTGGGACCGCGGCGGCAAACTGCTGCGCGAAATCCCCAACCCCACGGACAACGGCTACCAGGATCTCAAGTTCGACGGACAGCGACTGGTTGCCTCCGGCCTGTTGCCCGATCACACCGGCGCGATCGACTGGCTGGAGTTCCCCTCCCTGCGTCTGGTGCGGCGCGTGAAAATGGGGAAGACCGATCGCGGCGCGCCCTATACGCGCGAAGGCATGGCCATCCGCGGCGGCGAACTGCTCCTGCTGCCCGAGGACGGACCGAGCCGCCTGTTCTTTTTCAGGATGAGCGACCTGGTGAACTGAGCAACGCCGGCGATCGCCGGTGCTATAATCCTCCCAATCGGAGGGACTGGTGCGACACCTGATTCCCGCTTTTCTGCCGTTGCTTGCCGCCCTGCTCAACGGCCGCGCGGCCCACGCGCAGGCGGCGCGTCCGCCGGCGATTGCGTCCATCTCGGTTTGCAGCCCAACCGGAACCGGAGGGCAGGGAAGTTGCCCGTCCGGCGTCCTCGACACCCATCAGATCGTGCTCGGTCCGGGCGGCTCCTCCGTAAACAACAGCGGCCTCGGCGTGGGGGCCGCACCCGACGAGCACTCAACCGTCTTCGCTCCGGGGACACTTGGAAACAACCAGGAATACCTGTTCTTCCTCGCTAGTCCGGAGGCCGGCCACGCCGCCATCGGTGTCGCCGTCCTGTCCGGCGGTGCCGGACCGGACAAGACCGGCCGGTGGACGCTCGACTTCCCGCGTACCGATGGTTACGGATCCTACCCGGGCGGCTTCGGGCAGGTGTTCGATCCCTCAACCAAGGGCGACGTCTGTCCGGCGGTAGCCGACGGCAACCCCGCCCACCAGGACCAGACCTTCGACATGCACTACGCGGCCCCGGGATCCGTGGTCAAGGACCCCACCGGAAAGCCCGGCGCCCTCCTCATGGTCTACGAGGGAACCAACGCCTGCATCGGCAATCCGGGCGGCCCGATCCTGGGCGACAACGATGACTACATCTCGCAGGCCATCGCCACCTCGCTCGATTACGGCAAGACGTGGCCCACGTATCGCGGCACGCCTACCTTCAGCTTTGTTCCCCTGCCCGGCTTCAATCAGACCCAGGCCCCCAACGCGCCCATGGGCGCGCTTGGCAGGAACGTCTGCATGGGCAACGACTGCACGACTACGCCGCCTGCCGCCTTTGGACGATATCCCATCGTCACTCCGCCTACCTCGCTCGCATCGCTCATGGCGGCAGGGAAACCGCTCACCGCCAAGTTCGGTGAACAGGAGATCTCGGGCTTCGTGGACGACGTCGCCGGAAATCCCGCGCCCTATCTCTATGCCAATTCGGGCAACGTGAGGATCGCGCGAGCGCAACTCAACGGAGGAAGCGCACCTCTCACGTTCCAGAAATGGGACGGCCAGGCGTTCGCGTCGCCGGGAGTCGGGGGCGCGGAAAGCAGCGTCCTGCCCGCCGGGGCGTTCGAAAACTGCCTGGCTCCCGCGCAGGCTCAATTCGGCAGTTCCATCAGCTACGTCGATGACGCCCAACAATACCTGCTGACATTCGTGTGTGTGTCGTCCGGCGATCCGTCACTGGGACAATCCGCCGGCGGCGCTCGCGGCGCGGCGTGGTTCTTCTCCACCAGCAGCGATCTCTCCGACCAGACGAAATGGTCCACCCCGCGCGAAATCGCCGGCTCCTGGAGCGAGTTCGATAACTCCGGCGGCTGCTCCGACTACAAGGGCTGGTATCCCACGTTCATGTCACTGGGCAAAACCGCGGGCCGTCTCTCGCTCACCGGTTACGTGTTCTATCTGTGGGGCTGTCAAGGCGGGGGCACACCGCCTCCCGGAAGGCAACTCTCCGCGCGCGCGTTCACCATCACGCTCCAGTCCGGTCCGGCGATTTCCCAGGTGGCCAACGCCGAAGGCGAGAGCCCCGTCATCGCGCCCAACACCTGGGTCGAAGTCAAGGGCTCGGGTCTCGCGCCCGCGAATGACGCCCGCATCTGGCAGGCGTCGGACATCGTGAAGAACCAGATGCCCGCTCAGTTGGACGGCGTCGGCGCCACGGTCAACGGCAAGCCCGCGTATGTTTACTACATCAGCCCCACCCAGGTGAACATCCTCACCCCGCCCGACGCGATGCAGGGCGCCGTGCCGGTGGTCGTGACGAACAACGGAGCTACCGCTGCTGCCTTCACCGCGCAGGCGCAGCCTCTTTCCCCCTCCTTCTTCGTCTTCAACGGTGGCCCCTACGTCGCGGCAACGCACGCCAATGGAACCCTGATCGGACCAGCGAGCCTCTACCCGGGCGCCACCTCGCCCGCCGCGCCCGGCGAAACCATCGTGGTCTACGCCAACGGCTTCGGCCCGACCTCCACTCCCGTGGTCTCCGGTTCGGTAACTCAGGGCGGGGTGCTCTCGCCGCTGCCCACGGTCAAGATCGGCGGCGCCGCGGCGACCGTGCAATTTGCGGGCCTGGTCCTCCCCGGCGAGTTCCAGTTCAACGTCGTCGTCCCGCCCAATGCACCTGACGGCGACCAGGCCATCACTGCCACCTTCGCGGGGCAGAGCACACAGGCAGGTACATTGATCACGATCCACCGCTGAAGCCCGGGAGATTCTACCGCCGTCCGCGCGCCTGACACTGGCCTGACACCCAGTGTGCTGTTTGACCCAGGCCGGGTTGTTGAAGGGGCCGCATTTCGAGACACGTGCGTCCTCGGCAGGGCTATACTGTTTCCCGCACGTACCGTCGCTAAGGAGCGCTTATGGCTTTCAAGACCGCTACCACCGGTTCGTTCACCGTCAAAGCTTACATCGGCGACTCGAAAACCCTTCTCGCCTTCAACTTCTCCGGCCAGGCCAAAGCCCAAAAGCTCGCCGGCTTCAGCATCGAGTGCAAGCCCCCCGCCGGGCCCTCCTACTACCTCTGGAACCTCCTCCAGTTCCAGGACCCTTCCAAACACGCTCAGGTCCCGACCGAGAAGCCCCAATCCACCGCCAATGCGCCCATACAGAAATTCCGCTGGACCCACGTCCCCGGCTCCGCTCACCAGGGTCTCAGCCCCGCGCAAGGCGATTACACCTATACCGTCACGCCGCGCTACTTCGACGGCAACCAGTCGATGCAGCCTCTCGATCCCTCCCTCAGCGCCTCCGTCACGGTTCCCGTCGGCCCGTTCAAAAAGGCCAATCTGTCGCTCGGATTCACCCGTGGCTACATGCAGTCGGAAGCCTTTGTCCGCCACTTCGGCGCGGGTACCCGCATCGTCCCCGCCAACCGCCCCCTGCAATTCGACACCGGGGCACAGGCCGGCACGAACAACGGTCAGGCCGTGACCTACTCGGAGATCTATACGTGGATGGGGTCTACCGCCCGCCGGCAGGTTTTCGCCATCCTCGATGCCGTGCTCGCCGACCCGAGCCTCTCCCTCGACGTCTTCGCCTACGACCTCGACGAACCCGATATTGTCGGCGCCTTCCTCAAACTCGCCGCCGAAGGCCGCATCCGCATCATCCTCGACAATGCCGACCTGCACAGCAAGCCGCAGGGCAACAAGATCCCGCTCGAAAATCCCTTCACCGACGCCTTCCAGAAGCAGGCCAAGGCTCCCGCCGCGATTGTGCGCGGCTGCTTCGCCCGTTACTCGCACGACAAGATCTTCATCGTTTCCAGGAACGGCTCGCCCATCCAGGTCCTCACCGGATCCACCAACTTCTCCGTCACTGGCCTTTATGTCAACGCCAACCACGTCCTGATCTTTGACGATGCCGGCATCGCGTCCGAGTACGCCAAGGTCTTCCAGGAAAGTTGGACCATTTTGAGCCAGACCAAAACCCCCAGCCAGGCCGCCGCTGCCGCCTTCGCCAAAACGTCCCTGGCCACAGCGGCCTTCGCTCCACCGTCTCCGCCCGCTCCCAGGCTCAGCATCAATTACTCTCCTCACTCGGCGGCGGACGCCGGCAGGATCCTCTCCGGCATCTCGGACCGGATCACGCAGGAGGCGTCCGCCGCCAGGGGCAGCGTCATCTTCGCCGTGATGCAGTTGACCCAGAGCCAGACACCCGTCTACATCACCCTCTCGCAAATCCACGCGAATCAGAACGTCTACAGCTACGGCATTTCCGATGCTCCCGGCGGTGTCTTCCTGTATCAGCCCGGCTCCAAACAGGGCGTCGAAGTCACCGGCAAACCCGCCGCGGTAACCTTGCCGCCGCCCTTCGACCAGGTTCCCTCGCCTCCCGGTCATGAGATCCACGACAAGTTCATCGTCTGCGGCCTGAACGGTCCCGATCCCGTCGTCTACTGCGGCTCTTCCAACCTCGCCACCGGGGGTGAACAGCAGAACGGGGACAACCTCCTCGAGATCCACGACGCCGACGTCGCCACTGCCTTCGCCATGGAGGCCCTGCTCCTCGTCGATCACTACAACTTCCTCGACCGCTTCGCCGCTAAGAAGTCGGGCACCCCAAAGCCCGCGGCCACGAAGAAGACCGCAGCCACGAAGAAGACCGCGGCCACGAAGAAGACCGCGCCCACGACGAAGAAGTCAGCGCCCCGCAAACGTCCGGCATCTTCCCGGACCAAACGCTAACCCTAAGTCGGAGCCTGAATCGGAGATAGATTATGAAGACCGCCACAAAATCCACCCCCAGGACCGCGGCGAGCACATCCCGGACCCCGAAGCCCAAACCGCTCCGGAAGCAACCCCAATCGAAGAGTCAGGCTGCCGCCCAGGGCGGCATGTTCCTCTTCACAAGCGACAAGTGGGCGCTCGCCTACTTCAACTCAAACGACCTTCACTGCGAAGAGCGGGAACTCTTCGGCTGACCAAACGCCCGGCCGCGCCGCGGCATGGTAGCGTCGGCCTCCGGCCGACCTTTGGATCAAACCGGAATCGGCGCTCGCACGCCCGAAGCGCTCGAGTTATTGACCCTGCCACCGAAATCCACGCCAACGGGATGCACCCCGCCTATTTCGGTTATACTCATCTCAAATCATGATGAACTCGCATCATGCCGTCCCACCCGACTACGACTCCGTGGAGCTGCGCAGCGGCCGCCTCCTCAAAATCCGCCGCTCCGAAGCCCGCATGCTCGGCGACGAAGACCGCATGGTGCCGGTCGCCAAGTGCTACTGCCGCTCCCACGACGTCCTCACCGCCGCCGAGGCGGAACTCCAGCGCCGCCCGACCTTCGTCTTCCCGGCACGGTTCTTCGGCGATTTGGAAAACCTCATCGGCAAGGAACTCGAGGGCCGTATCTACACCGACAGCCAGGGACGCCGCGTCCGCTTCCACCTCAACCTGAACGAACACGCCGGCTTCCAGATGGAGGAGGGCGACCGCAGCCTCTACAGCCCCTGGTACGACGACAGCGTGCTCAAAGAATAGCGCCGGTTCGCGAAAATTAAAAGAATTTCCCCCGCGCCTTCAACAACTTCCATTTCACGACCCTCCGCCTCCAGCCCCGCCTCCGTGATACCGTTCCGCGTGAAAGGAACTCTATGACTTCCCCCGCGCAGATCGCCGCCAACCAGGCCAACGCCCTACTCTCCACCGGCCCCGTGACTCCCGAAGGCAAGGCCCGCGTCTCCCAAAACGCCCTCCGCCACGGCCTCACCGCCAAGCACCTCGTCGTCCGCGATGACGAACGCGAGGAGTTCCACGAACTCCGGCAGTCCCTCCTCGCCGAACTCGAACCCCAGGGCGCCGTCGAAACCATCACCTTCCACGAACTGCTCCACGCCGCCTGGAACCTCCACCGCTTCCGCCGCATCGAGGCCGAACTCTCCGCGCGCGGCCCCGAGGACTTCTCCTCCCCCGAGCACGCCGCCGCCGCCGACCGCCTCTCCCGCTACCAGGCCCGCGCCCAGCGCGCCTGGTATCGCGCCCTCCAGGAACTCCGCACTCTCCAGACCAATCGCGCGCTGCGCTCCCGCAAACTCGACGATCCTGCCGGCGCAGACGTCCCCGCCATCGTCGATATCAACGAATTGACAAAACAAAGCCACGCCGAGGTCGAAGCCGCCGCCATGAAGCATGCGCTGGAGATCGTCGATTTCGAAGCCGGCATGTTGACTCGCCAGGTGTGCCAACAGCGTCTTGCCGGCGGCGTCCCCGTTCCCGCGCGTCTGCCGGGCAGCGCTGCGTGATCGTTGACTCTCCGCCCTTACAGCGTCCGGCTCGGACGGTACCCCGGGCGGCTCTTGATGCGCCACTTCTTACCCGGGTCGTTGGTCGCTTCGATCGTGATCTTACGGAATCCCTCGTTCGGATTCGGCTTCGGATAGTAAGTCACGGTGTAGGAGTTGCCCAGGTCCTCGCGGATGTCCTCGAACGCCTCCACCTGTTTTTGCCAGGTCTTGGCCCAGTAGGCTTTCCCGCCGGTGCGCTGCGCGATGCGCTTGAACACGCCGCTCGAAATCGGGTCCTTGTTCACTTCCGTGGTGGAGATGACGTAGATCGGAATGCCCTCGTCCTCCGCCACCGCGCGCACGTCGTCCGGCGCCACCATGCTGGCATTGTCCGGACCGTTGGAAAACACGATCACTACCTTGCGCCCCGGGACCTTGGCCGCGTCGCGCAGCGCCAGCAGCAGCGCGTTGTACAGCGCCGTGTCGTCGCCCGCCACCGCCTTGCGCAGTCCCGCGATGGCTTCGGAGTGGTCCCGCGTCAGCGACGCCGCGCGCGAGAGATTGCGGCTGAACGTGTACACAGCCACGCTGTCCGCCCGGTCCAGCCCGCGCACGAAGTCGGCGATCGCGTCCTCGGCGTACACGAAGCCCTTATACATGAAGTTGCTCGTGTCGAACAGCACGAAAACGTTGGTGCCCACGAACGCGTCCGGACGCTCCATGCCGGGCAGCGCATCGGTCTTCGATTCGAGCAGCGGCCGCAGCTTGCCGTCGCTCTCCACCGCCATCGGTGCCTTGGCCCCTTCGGCAAAGGTCGAGATCGCTTGCGGGATGCCGTCCTCGTAGATACGGAAGTCCCCCGGCCGCAACCCGTTCACGTAACGGCCCTTGTTGTCCGTTACCTGGAAGCTCAGCACCACCATGTCCACCTTCACACGGAAGATGGGGCGCTGCCCTTCCTGCGCGCGCAGCAAACCGCCCGCCGCCGTCACTCCGAGAAATCCACGTCGCGTGATGTTCATGAGTCTATCCAGTTACTGCAGAGAAGCCTTCTGTTCCGCGGCGGCGGTCCGGGCGCGCGCCCTGACCTCGTCGCCGACTCCGCGCAGCGACCTCAGCACCGCCGGCCAGTCCTCCAGATGGGAAGCGAAAATCTGCTCCACCAGCTTGCGCGTCCATTCCGGAATCCGCACGTCCAACTGCGGCGGCGATACGCCGATTTCATCGGCCAGCGCCGCCCAGTAGATCGTGTTCGATTCCCAGCTTTCGGCCATGATGCGGCTCGAGTACCCCATCAGGGTCGGGAAGGTGCGCAGGTTGAGCATCTCCGGCTCGTAGGAATTCGCCAGCGTCGGTTTGGGGCTGCCGAATTCGCGCGAGATGACGTCGTAGTTCAGTTCCTGCGGCGAATCCGCCGCCATGCGCTTCATCTCCGCCAGCAGGATCGAACTCTCCGCCGCGCGCCGCGGCCCGATGTCGCGCGCCAGCAGGAAGAACTCCGACGGCGTCACCCGGTCCAGCGCTTCCTTGACCGCGCCCTGCTCGATCAGCGCCGTCACCTGCCGCGTACGCGCCGGCGCCGCCAGCAGGCCCAGCGTTGCCGATACCTCCTTGCGCAGTTCCGGATCCAGCGCTGCTTCGGCAATGAGTTCGTGCCCGTAGCGCACATGCAGCGCGGTCCAGTGCAACTGCGCCGGGGTCACCCGCCAGTAGCGCGGGATCTTCGCGCTCAGGATCATCTGCGGCACCAGGTCGCCCCAGATCAGCGCCTGCGTCTGCTCCGGCACCAGGAAATTCTGCTCCGCCTCGGCGAGCGCGTAGGGCAGGCTGGAAAGCGAGCCCACCAGCCGCCCGCCGCCGTTGGACGGCCAGCCCGTGCCGTACATCTCGGTCGGGCGCCAGGTGTGGTCCGTCCCCTGCATACCCCAGAAATCGTGGCTGCGCACGAACACCGGGTTGGTGTACAGGATCTGCGCCCCCGGCGGCGCGTAGTACGCGTAGTTGAACGCCAGCAGCGTGTCGCGCAACAGCGGCGCCAGCAGCCCGCGCGTCTCGCGCACGTTTTCCGGATTGCCCGCCGCCTTCTCGATCGCCGCCCGCAGGTTCAGCCGCCGCTCGTTTTCGATGTGACGCTCTGTCCAGAAGCCGTAGCCCATCGCATTCTTCTCCGCCGCGGTGAGGGAGGCGCGCGGCAGTTGAATCTCCGCGATCCGGCTGGCCAGCTTGTTGATCAGCTTCGGGTCCATCTTGTCGCCCTTGGCGATGGCCTCGATGTGATCGCCCATGGCGAGCAGCGTATCCAGCGAAATGATGCGCTGCGCTTCCAGGACGCGCATCATCTCCTGCACCATCTCCTCGTGCGTATCGCCGTCGGTGGCTGGGCCCGCCACCCGGTCGAGCAGCCTCTCGTTCGCCTCGGCCGCCGCCACCTGCCCTCCCAGCAGCAGGGTCACCCCCTTCCGTCCGGCGTCGAAAATGTCCCGCTCATTCCTGATCTGCGTGAAGCTGCTCACCAGGTCGGAGAAGACCTGGTCGCCCTGCCCCGCGGGCAATTCCTGTTGCCGCGCCAGGATCTGCCACAGTCCAACCAGCGATTGGAAGGTGCCGGCGAGGTCGGAGTGCAGCGCCGGATCCTTCACCTTGCTGATGGCCGCCGCCGCATCCAGGTATTGCAGGATGGCTTTGTCGGGCAGCGTCCGCGATTCGCTGAACAGCGGGTACTGGCTGCCGTAAACGTGGTATTCGCGCGCCATCCGGTCCACCGTCGCCGCCTCCAGCGGCTTGGGACGGCCGCGATCGATGTCGCTGATCGCCATGAAGATCTTCAGCGGCTCGTTCTCCACCGTCTTGCGGCACAGCGCGAACAAGGCCTCCAACACGTCATCCGGCTCCTTCCAGCCCGACGCCGCCTTGGTGATCTTGCTGTCGTACTTGCCCTGCGGATGGTTCACGAACAGGTTGCGCCACACCTCGAAGCTGCCCGGGATGTGCGGCTTTCCATTCGCGTCCAGGCGCAGCCGCGTGGTGAACAGCATCATGTCCGTATTGGAGCGGAAGACCGGACGCGCCGGACCGGGACTCGTGATGCGCCCGCGCACCGCCGTGTAGAACCGCTTCATCCGCGCCGGATCCGTCAGGTACTCCTGCACCGGACCCCGGATGCGCGCCAGCGAATCGTAGAGGCTGGCCAGCCAGCCGTCGTCCTTCGCAATCAGCTTGTCGAAGAAGGCGGCGCCCTGGTCGGGCGACGCGCCCACCAGGTCCGCCCACGCGCCGGCGGCGCGCTGACCGCCCGGTACCACCGCCTTGCCGTCGCGCAGTTCGAACATGCCGCCGAAGAAATCCAGCACGTGCGAGTACGCTTTCAGGCGCGTCAGGCTGGCGGATTTGCGCAGCGCCTGCGCGGTCTCCGGATCGAGCTTCGAAAGCCCCAGGTACAGCCGGCACACCGAAGGATCGCCGATGAAGGCCTCGATGAAACTGTTGCCTTCCCGTTCTTTCACCGGAATCCAGTAATCCGGTCCGAACAGCACCGGCACCTGCGTGGGATGGAAATCGTATGTGAAGGGCCGGTTGGTGCGCAGGGCGGCTTCCAGTTCATTGATCGGGAAGCCGGAATCCGTGGTCACGAAGGCACGCGGCTCGTTGACCGTCTCCAGCACCACCTCGCTGCCGCACCCGCCGCGCATACGGAAGCCCAGGATGCGCAGCAGTTCGCCGGCGTTCGGCGAATCGCAGTTGTCGATGCGGATGACCTTGCTCTCGCCGGCGAGTTTCTCCAACTCCCGCGCCTGCGAAAGGTAACGGTGGACCAGTTTCAGGTATTCGGTCTGCTCCAGCGCTTCGTTGTTGCGCGACGCCTGGTAGCCGTTGGTCACGATGTTGCGCGCCAGCGCGGGCAGGAGTTCCTGGCCGAGCGCCCCCGTGGAAATCGCCGCCATGCGCGCGAACGGGCGCAGCGGACCCGGGATGCCGGTGGTCGGCCACGGGTTCGCCGATGCCGCCGGAGCGAACTTCACCACACGGGAAGCAGCGCCGTCATCGCCCGCCATCAGGTCCAGCACCGCCAACCGGTGGGACACCGCCTCCACGCGCGCCGTGTCGCCGGAATTGCGCAGGGCGGTCAACAGCTTGCCGTAAACCTCGCGCGCCTGCGGATCGCCGTAACGCTCCAGGAATTCGGCGTAAGCGGAGAGCGCCGGAACGCTGTTGGGGCTGGCTTGCACCGCGCGCGCCAGAGCGTTGCGCGCGCCCACGGAATCGCCCTTGGCTTCGAGTTGAGCGGGAGTCTGGCTGAGTGCCGCCGAAGGGGAACTGCTCAAGATCAGGACTGCGAACCACAAGGACGCTTTCATTGGTCCTCCGTTACCGTCTGGTGACTTCGTAACGCCGTTAGTGTTGGTGATTCTAAATCAATCAAAAGACGGAGCGCAACCACCATCTTGTTAACGGCCAAACGGGTATTTTTGACCGCTGTCGCGGCCGGCTCGCGGACTACTGTCCCGCGGGCAGTGAAAAGCTCACGCGCCGCTCGCGGTTGAGCTTCAGGCTGAAGGCGCGGTCCACGCTGGCAAGTGGCGCCTGGCGCTCTTCGTGTTCGCGCGTGACGTAGTGCAGCGTGCCCCCGTCCACCCAGTAGGCGACGGCCGCGCGAATCTCTCCCTTTTGAAACGCGATCAGGTATAGCGGAGACCCGTCGCCGCCGGCGGCCGGTTGCTGCGGCGCCGGCGCGGGCCGCACCTCCTGCCCGTATTCGTCGTATTGGTGCATCGCGGGCTGTGCGCGTTCCACGTAGATCGACGTGGCCGCCTGCGGCTGCTGCGGGTAAACCAGCACCACGTTGGAAGAAGGCTGATACGCCGGGTAGGAGTATCCGGATCCGTACGAGTATGCGTAGGGATCGTAACCGTAGCTGCTGTAGCCGTAATCGTAATCGTCTGGCCACCAGGAACTGTAAAGGCCGCCGTAGAAGCCGCCGTAGTAAGGCCAGGAATAACCCGGCCAGCCATAGTAGCCGCCCCAGCCATACCCGCCCCAACCATACCCACCCCAGCCATAGCGTCCGAAACCGCCGTAGCCGCGGTATCCGTATCCCCGATAACCGCCGATGCCACGATATCCGCCCCCGCCGATCCCGCGGAAGCCGCCGCCGCCGATGCGCGCTCCGCCGCCGAAACCGCCGCCTCCGC
>JAFDVU010000186.1 GCA_018268835.1 Acidobacteriota bacterium
CGTACCGCGTTTTTTTCCCGTGTCTCACCCAAGGGTTGGACTCCACTATCCGTGTGGATCCGTGGCCAGAACCAAAAGCGGACGCCGCCGCCGCAGGTGCCTCAATCAACTGTAGTACCCTGACGGGAGAGTGAAATCCGCCCCCAAGCGGCCGCGCGCCACGCGCTCCAAATCTCCCGCATTCCGTGCCCGGCTATGGGGCTTGCTTTTCCTCGTTGCCGCCGCCCTCGGCATCGCCGCCGGCGTGGTCCAGGCCAACTACACCATCACCCTGCAGTCCCCCGTGCGCCTGGGCTTCCAATCGCCCCTCGTGATCGCCCCCAGAATCTGGCCCGAGGAGGCCGATGCCGCCCGCGCCGACCAGGGCCGCCGCCTTACCGCTTTCCAGCAGTACGCCTGCAACAAATTCGGCTCCGCCTGCCGTGTCGCCCTCGCCGTCCAGCGCGCCGAAAACCCCCGCGGCGCCTGCGAAATCTACCACTACAACTCCGACGGCACCCTCGACTGGGGCTACTTCCAGATCAATACCGTCCACCTCAAACGCCCCGGCCTCAACCTCCGCGACCTCCTCGACTGCAAAGCCAACATCGATTTCGCCTTTCAGCTCTACACCGAGCGCGGCTTCCAGCCCTGGACCACCTACACCAGCGGCGCCTACCTCCACTACCTGCGCAATTTCTAATGGGTCTGTACCGCGGTCAGGCCGCCGGCATCTCCCGTCCACGCTGCCGCCACGCCGCCGCGCAGCCGGCCTCCAGCCACCGCGCCAGCGTCATCGCGACCCGCTCCACGCAGCGGGAGAGCGCCAGGTCGAAGTCGTCATGCCACAATCCGCCGCCCAGCGAAAGCACCACGGTCTCCCCGTCGCATCCGCCCGCCAGCACTCCCGCGATGGCGTCGTGCACCTCGAGTTCGTCCCCCGCGTCCACCGCCCCGAGGAAACGCGCGAACGCCAGCAGCTCGAACGCGAAGTCCTCCCGCAGGCGCATTCGCCGCTCCGCCGGAATCACCACTACGATTTCAGCCGGGCCCGTCTTCGATTCGTCGCAGTAGATCGATGCCACCCCGCAATCGGAGAGGTCGTGCACCAGCACGAAGAACCGCGCCGCCATCTCTCGCGGCCCGCAGTTGATCGCTCCGTACCACGACTTCCCCGGCGTGCGCTCCAGGCCGCGCAGCATCCGCTTGTCCACGGCGCTGCACCTTCCTGGCTCGGTCGGACCGTGCCAGGTCCCGCTGCGCGAGTCCCATCCATAGAAGCGGATTGGTTCCGCGACCTGCCCCAACCCCGCGGTGGGACATAATGCCGGGGTAGGCCGGCCCTTCTGTGCACGAGGCATTTAAGACATATTAGACCTAAAACTCTGAAATCGAAAATGACTCTTTCGAGCCGGGGCGCCGCATCTGATACCTTATCTGCATGAATCGCCGGTGTTTGCTTACCACTCTGGCCGCCCTGCCCGCGGCCTCCCAACTGCCCGCCCAGTCCGCACCCGAGTTCCGTTTCCGCTCCGGACTCGTCGCCTACTCCTACCGCAGAGCCCTTGCGGCCAAAACCCTCTCCTACGAGGACCTCATCCGCCGCGTCGCCGGCTGGGGCCTCGACGGCCTCGATTGCACCGTCTACTGGTTCCCCGATACCTCACCCGCCTACCTCGCCTCCTTGCGCAAGACCGCCTTCAAACACGCCGTCCAGATCTACAACGCCGGCGTCCGGGTCCAGCTCGCCCAGCCCACCGCCGAACTCCAGCAGGCCGAGGTCGACACCATCCGTAAGTGGGTCGATGTCGCCGACCGCCTCGGCGCCGGCCACGTCCGCGTCTTCGGCGGCAACATCCCCAAAGGGGCCACCGAACAGCAGGCCATTGCCTGGGCCGCCGAAGTCCTGAAACGCGGCGCCGACTACGCCGGCTCCCGCGGCATCCTCCTCGGCGTCGAGAACGATTACGGCCTCACCATCGAACCCGGCCCCACCGCCGCCATCGTCAAACAGGCCGGCTCTCCCTGGGCCGGCATCAACGCAGACACCGGCAACATCCGCAAGGACGCCTACCGGCAACTCGAAATCCTCCTGCCCTACGTCACCAGTGTTCACCTCAAGAGTATGGTCTCCGCCCCCGACGGCACCAAACAGCCCGCCGACTGGCCGCGCCTCCTCCACATCCTCGGCGCCTCCGGCTACCAGGGCTACGTCGGCCTCGAGTACGAAGGCGAACAGCCCGATACCGATATCCCCCGTCTCGCCGCCGAACTCCACGCAGTCGTCCGCAAAGTCTCCCCCTGACGCCGCCGCTCTCGGCCGCGTGCCTGCGTGCATGGACCGCTCGCGGCGACATTTCTGCGACCCGCCGGTGTTTTTCCGCAACCGGCCGGACGCCTTTCTACTGGTCGGGAGTAACCGGCGTCATGGAGATGCGCTTCATATCCTCGAGCACAACCGGGAGGACACCCGTGCTTCTCGTGTCCAAACCGAGCAGCTCGTCGCCATTGTTTAGTACGACATATTTGAGAGCGCCGGTAAATGTCTGGCCCGGGAATTGTTTCGACACGGCTGTGTAGTTCAGGGTGGCGGTGCAGTCTGTATTCACCTGAAAGGAAGCGCTGGAAAACTCGAAATTGACGATGGTGCCGCCCATCGATGCCGTCGACGCGGCAGTGGCGTTTCCATTCCAATGAACGTTCGCTGTGACGATTGCCGAGAACGGGGCGGGCACAGGTTGTGGCTGGCCGGGGATCTGCATCAGGACGATTCCTTCGCGGGATGCCACGTATGCGCCACGAACCATGCCGCTGGTGCACTGCGGCTCAGCCCGCGAAATGCGCCGGAGGTGGAAGATGCCGGCGGCCGGCCCCATAGGGAACTCCGTAGGCATCGAGCGGATCTCGTTCCCATTGTCGAGAATCACCAGGCGGTTGGCGCCTTGTAACGGGCCCGAGGAATACGTGTCCGTCGCCGTGCAGTCCGGATTCACCCGGATCAAACCGGAGAAATCAACCTCCTGGATCTCGCCGCCAAGCGAAATTGTCGCATGAACGGTGTAGCGGCCCTGGTAATCGATCGGCCCGATTCCGAGAGCGGCGAAGGGAACCGGCACAGGCGCCGGATTGGCGGGAACACTCATCATCACGGTGCCGTGACCCTGGTACGCCCAGGTTCCACGAACCGTATTCAGCGAACACGGCTGCGCAAAAGTAGAACTGCAAAACGGAAGCACGAGAGCCGCCGCGAGTACGAAAGTCCGGTAACGTCGCATATCGAATGCGCTCCTTTCACAAGCGAACCTACGCCCCGGCGAATTCCGCTGCCATGGATGCAAGCTGGAAACCGGCTGGTTTTTCCTTTGCGTTCAACTCCGTGCAAGCATTGAGTTTGAGGAGTTACAGGCCTATAATTCCACTGATATGCCTGCAGCTTTAGGGCGGGTTGGTTTCGGGCCGTTTGAGATCGACCTGGAAACGCGCAAGCTGAGCAGGTCCGGCAGGATCCTGAAGCTCCGGCCGCAGCCGATGAGCGTTCTTTGCCTGCTGGTGAGCCAGGCAGGCAGACCGGTCAGCCGCGAGGAGATCCGCCGCCTCTTATGGGGCGAGTCTACGTTCGTGGATTACGACGCCGGGGTGGATTATTGCGTGAATCGCGTCCGCTCCGTTCTGCGCGACAAGGTGAAAGCTCCTAGATATGTCGAGACACTCCCCCGCCACGGGTACCGGTTCATCGCCCCGGTCAAGCGTGAGAGGCCGTTTGCGGAGCCCACTTTGGCTGTGCTGCCTTTCGCCAATCTGAATGGCGATCCGGCCATGGAGTACTTCGCTGATGGCGTTACCGATGCGCTCATCACAGAACTCGCCCGCAGTCCGGCGGTGCGCGTGATCTCACGCCAATCGGTGCTTCACCTGAAAGGCAGCAACCGGAAGTTGGACGAAATCGCCCGCGACCTCGCAGTGGATGGCGTCGTGGAAGGTGCCGCGTTGCACGAGGGCGATCGCGTTCGTCTGACGGCGCAGTTGATCCTGATGGAGCCCGAGCGACACGCGTGGGCTCAGAGCTACGACTGCGACATCTGCGCCGTGCTGTCCACCCAGCGCGAGGCGGCGCGAGCGATTGCTGCATGTGTGGCAACAGTCTTGAAACCACCTGGAGCGTGGTCCCCACCTCCGGTTCCGGCGGGCCCGGAGTATCCGGAGGTTCGGGCGGAACTCGTCGATACTTATTTGAAAGCCCGTGTTCAATTCGACAGGATGAGCGCGGAAGGGCTCGGAAAAGCGCTGCAGTACTTTCGGGAGATCACGGCGAAAGCACCTGATTTCGCGCTGGGGCTGGCCGGGCACTCCGCCTGCCTGTTCTGTCTGGGTTTTTGGGGGCACGCTCCAATCCGCGAGGTGTATCCCAGTTCGAAGCAGTTGGCGTTGGAGGCCCTTCGCATCGACGACAGTCTCGGACAGGCCCATGTCGCCCTCGCCTGGATGAACCTGCTCCTCGATTGGGATCTGACTGCCGCCCTGCGCGAGGTTCGACGCGCAATCGAAGTCAGCCCAAGCGATACGGACGCGCACTTGTTCTATGCTACGCTTCTGTACTTTGTCGGCCGGCATTCTGAGTCGGTAACAGAGGTTCAGTACGCACTGAAGCTCAGTCCGGCTTCGCTCCTTCCCAATCAATACGGCGCGTGGATGTATTCTCATATGGGCCGCCACGGACGAGCCGAAGCACAGGCCAGGCGGACCCTCGAACTGTTTCCCGATTCTCTCCAGCCGCATTTTGTGCTCGGGTGGGCCGCCTGGTATCAGGGCAGGGCTGATGAAGCGGTGGCAGTTTTTGAGAAGGCCCTCGGACTCTCGCGCGAAGCCCTGTCGCTTTCTTACCTGGGACACGTTTACGCCCGGCTCGGCCGGACAGATGACGCCAGGCGCCTTCTCCGCGAACTCGATGAGCTTCGCACGCAAGGTCATGCTCCACCTATTGCTTTCGCTGTAATGCACTCGGGTCTCGGCGAAACGGATACGGCGTTCGATTGGCTGGAAACAGCCTACCGGCTCCGGGACGGTTACCTCTTCTGGCTTCCAGGGGCCCCCGGGCTCGATCCCCTTCGCTCGGATTCACGCTTTGCTCAGTTCGTGGACCGCATGGGAATCATGCCGCCATATCGTGGGTGACTTGACGATACTGGGAGTCCCGGCAGCCACCCTCCTCTACGACCCGCCACCGTTTTTCCGCTACAATCCAAAGGATCCATGAACAGCGCCGCCTCCGCCGAGCCCCTTGAGCCCGGACGCCGCCTCGGTCCGTATGAGATCCAGTCGTCGCTGGGACGCGGCGGCATGGGCCAGGTCTATCAGGCCCTCGATCACCGCCTCAACCGCCTCGTGGCCCTCAAGATCCTCGCCGGCGAAGAGTCCGGCAACGCCCTCCGCGAAGCCCAAGCCGCCAGTGCTCTCAACCATCCCAACATCGTCACCGTCTACGAAATCGGCTACGCCGAGGGTCTCGAATACATCGCCATGGAGCGCGTCGAGGGCGAAAATATCGCCCGCCGCGGCAGCCGCCTCTCCTCCCGCGACGCCCTCCGCTACGCCATTCAGATCGCCGACGCCCTAGCCGCCGCCCACGCCGCCGGCATCGTCCACCGCGACCTCAAGCCCGGCAACCTCATGGTCACTCCCCGCGGCCTCGTCAAAGTCCTCGACTTCGGCATCGCCAAAATGACCGCCCCGCCGGCTTCCAGCGACGAGATCACCCGCACCATCACCTCCCCCGGCCGCGTCATCGGAACCTTCTCCTACATGTCCCCCGAGCAGGCCGAAGGCAAGGACGTCGATACCCGCAGCGATATCTTCTCCTTCGGCTGCGTCCTCTACGAACTGCTCACCGGCCACCGCGCCTTCGACGGCGAATCCACCGTCGCCACCCTTGCCGCCGTGCTCGCCCGCGAACCCCGGCCCGTCCACGAACTCTCCCCCGACCTGCCCGCCCCCATCGCCCGCATCATCGAAAACTGCCTGCGCAAGAAACGTGAAGAGCGCTGGCAATCTATCGGCGACGTGAAGCTCATGCTGGAGAGCGCCCTCGCCGACCTCTCCGCCGCCCCCGCATCGCCCCCGGCGCGCAGATTTTCCATCCCAATCGCCGCCCTCGTCGCCGCCGCCGCGCTCGCCGGCGCCCTCGCCGCGTGGTTCCTCGCCCGCACCCCGCCCGCCAAACCCGAGCACGCCCGCCTCCTCGGCCAGGTCACCCTCGGCTCCGGCCTCAGCATGGCCCCCGCCATTTCCACCGGCGGCCAGTTGCTCGCCTGGGCCAGCGACCGCGCCGGCCAGGGCAACCTCGATATCTGGGTTCAGCAGGTCGGCGCCGCGGACCCGCTGCGCCTGACTACCGGTCCGGAAGACGATACCGACCCCGCCATCTCGCCCGACGGCACCCGCGTCGCGTTCCGTTCGGAACGCGGCGGAGGCGGCGTCTACATCGTTCCCACCATGGGCGGCGAACCCGTCCTCTTTGCCCCCCGCGGCCGCAAACCGCGCTATTCCCCCGACGGCCGCTGGATCGCTTACTGGGAAGGTCGCGAAAGCGGCGGCCTGCTCCCCGGCTCCGCCAAGGTCTTCGTCGTCGAAGCCGGCGGCGGCCAGCCCCGCCAGTTGGGCGCCGAACTCGCCGCCGCCCTCTACCCCGTCTGGTCGCCCGATTCCCAATCCCTCGTCGTTCTCGCCCGCGGCTTGAAGGATAAAGACGCCGACTGGTGGCTCCTCCGCCCCGACGGCCGCCCCCAGCCCACCCACGCCCTCGAAGCCATGCGCAAGCAGGGCCTCGAACGCGTCGCATGGCAGCGCCAGATCATCCCGCTGGCCTGGGGCGCCGGCGGCGTCCTCTTCACCTCCAATCGCTACGACGCCGGAAACCTCTGGCAGATCCCCCTGCCTCCCGGCATCGCCACCCCCGTCACCAGGGGCCCCGGCTATCACCTCCAGGCCTCCCTTTCCGCCGGCGGTGCCCTCGCCTTCGCCAGCCTGGAGTGGCACAACGAAATCTGGAGCCTCCCGGTGGATGCCGATCGCGGCGTCGCCCGCGGCGACATTCAGCCCCTCACCCCCGACGAATCCGACGCCCTCGCCCCCAGCATCTCGCGCGACGGCGCCCGCCTCGTCTACCGCGCCCGCTTCCTCGACCGCTTCGCCATCCGTTCCCGCGACATGGCTAGTGAAAAACGCATGAGCCTCGTCGAAGGCCGCGATATGTACATCCCGCGCATCGCCGGCAACACCGTGGTCTACTGCGATTCCTCCGGCAACATCTACCAGGCCGGCGCGCTCGGCGGCGCCGTCGAACGAGTCTGCGCCGCCTGCGGCTATACCCTCGGCATCTCTCCCGACGCCACCCGCGTGGTCTTCGAGAACATCGCCAATGAGGCCCTCGCCGTCCTCGACCTGCGCACCCGCGCCAAATCCGCTCCCATCGCCCCCCTCGCCGGTGCCGTCCTCAGCGGCGCGCAGTACTCGCCCGACGGAAAGTGGCTCGCCTTCGACGCCCGCTCCTTCCACTCCACCGCGCAGATCTTCGTCGTACCCGCCGATTCCCCCCAACCCCTGCCGCGCGAACGCTGGCTCGCCGTCACCCCCGGTACCGCCGAGGATGTCGAACCCGCCTGGTCCCCCGGAGGCGGCCTGCTCTACTACCTCTCCGACCGCGACGGCTTCCGCTGCATCTGGGCCCGCCGCCTCGACCCCGCTTCCAAGACGCCTCAGGGCGATGAGTTCGCCGTGCAGCACTTCCACTCCGCCCGCCGCTCCCTGCGCCGCATCCTGGGCAACGGCGGCTACCCCGGTTTGAGCGCCGCGCCCGGCCGCCTCGTCTTCTCATTCGGCGAACTCACCGGGAATATCTGGCTGGAGCGATAGGTGAAACTCAGCGTCGTCGTCATCGCGCGCAACGAAGGTGCCGAACTCGTCCGCACCGTGAAGAACCTCCGCTCCACCCTGCCGCCGCGCAGCGAACTCCTCGTCGTGGACGATGGCTCCCGCGGCCGCGTCGCCCTTCCGCCACGCTCCGGCCGCATCTTCCACGCCCGCGGACTCGGCGTCGCCCGCGCCCGCAACTACGGCGCCGCCCGCGCCTCCGGCGACGTCCTCGTCTTCGCCGACGCCCACATCCGCGTGGACGAAGACTGGTGGCGCCCCCTGCTCGATGTCCTGGAAAACCCCGCCGCCGGCGCCGCCTCCCCCGCCATCACCCACCTCCCCCCCACCGACCACACCGGTTACGGGCTCAGCTTCAAGGCGCCCGACCTCTCCGTCGCCTGGCTACCCAAAAAATCCGACCGCCCCTTCCCCGTTCCCATCATCCCCGGCTGCTGCCTCGCCATGCGCCGCGAGACCTTCGATGCCGTCGGCGGCTGGGATTCCGGCCTCATGCACCGCGGCGGCGTCGATAACGAACTTTCCGTGCGCATGTGGACCCTCGGTTACGACCTCTACATCCACCCCGCCGTCATCTGCCGCCATCTCTTCCGCGCGCAGTCCCCCTACCACGTCGGCTGGCCCGAATACCTACACAACCGCCTGCGCCTCGCCATGGCCCACTTCTCCGCCACCCGCATGGCCAAGGTCGTCGCCGCCCTCTCCGCCCACCCCCACTTCGGCGCCGCCATGGAACTCGTGCTCGCCAACGCTACCGGCCAGCGCCGCCAGGAAATGCTCTCCCGCCGCGTCCGCACGGACAACCACTTCTTCCGGAGATTCGCCATCCCATGGTGAAAGTACCGTCCCGCTCGCCGGCCCATCCAGCTACCGCTCCAACGACGCCGTAAGGGCCTCCAGCGTGTGCCGCTGATACGCCTCCGCATCCGGCCTCGTAAACACCGGCCGAGCCGCTTCCAGGTGCTTTCTGCCGCCCGTCCTGTCCCCCTGCCGGTACGCGATCTCCGCCTCGGCCAACTCCACGTTCGCAAACCAGTCTTTGAACGACGCCAACTGCGCCACCTGCTCCGTATCGATCCCCGCCAGCAGCCGCGATGCCTCCTCCAACTTCCCCAGCCCGATATCGCAACTTGCCAGCGTGTACGCCGTGCCGCCCGTCAACCCGGTTCTCTCCCCGAACCCCTTGCGTGCCGTCTCCCACGCCTGGCGCGCATTCACCTCGCCCTCCGCCAGACGCCCTGAACGGCACTGCGCCAGTGCCGCGTCGGACAACGTCGCGACCGCGAAGAACGACGCCGCCCCCTGCTTGTGCGTCGCAATCCTGTGGATCGCCAAATCGTCGCGGATCGCCTCCGCCCACAGCTCGAGCGAACCCTCGCACTGCGCGCGCGTCGTCAGCAGTTGCATCGTGAGCTCATGATCCTCGCCCAGCCGCGCCCGATACTCCGGGTAAATCCGGTTGGCCAGGTCCACCGCTTCGCGGTTCTTCCCTTCCACCATGTACGCCTGCGCCAGGTTCAACTTGACGCGCAGCACGCTGGGACTGTCCACCCCGCTGGTACGCGTGAACGCGTCGATCAGTTCGCGGAACAGCCGCTCCGCCCGCGCCCCATCGCCCATCCGGATGGACGCGAACGCCAGCCGCTGCTTCAGCGTCAGCCGCGCATTCTCGTCGAACTCCGCCAGCTTCGATGCCGCCTCGTAGGCAGCGCCGAACCCGGCCGCCGCGCCCTTGGCATCGTTGGCGATCAGCGCGATCATCCCGCGCGCCGAAGCCAGCCACACAGGCAGATCGTCGCGCGGTCTGGCGATCTTCGCGATGAGTCCCTCCTGCTTCGCCAGGATCCTCCGCGCCACGTCGAGCGAGCCCTTCTGATACGCGCGCGCTTCCATGGCAGCCCGCTGCAACTCCACCGCGATGGCGTCCTGCGAAAGCGGCCCCTGCGCCCGCAGGAATAGGGCATCGGCCGCGGCGTACTCTCTTCGGGCATCGTCATACTCGGTGCGATGATCCAGCGCCCGCGCGACCGCCTGGTGCAGCCGTGCGGCGACTTCCGGCGCGTCGTGAAACTGACGGTCGATATCCGGCAGCGCCCGTCTCACCGCGTCCGACAGCGTCTCCTCGGACTTGCCGCTGCGGAACGGGTCGCTCTGCCCCAGCAGATCGTTCGCCAGGAAGCGATTCACCGCCGCGGCAATTTCCGTCTGCCGGTTGGCGCGGTCCCTCTCCCGCGCGGCCCTGCCGTACATCGCCAGGCTGATCGAAAGTCCCGCGGCTAGGGCCACGCCCGCCGCCACCGCCCACGGACGCCGCGCCCGCGCCGCCTCCAGACGCTGTTCCGCCGCCAAAGTCCGCGCCCGCGCCCGCTGCAGTTCCTCGCGCTCGATGCGCCGCTGCTCGATCGTCTGCTGCCGTTCCGCCAGCGCTGCGACGCTAGTGAGCCGCCGCGCGGGATCGCCGCACGCCGCTTCCGCGATGTCTTCGCGCAACAGCGGATCCTCCACGTCCGCCTCCCACCCCGGCGCAAGCGGCTTGCGAAAATCGCCCGCCACCAGTTGGTACAGCATCACACCCAGCGCGTACACGTCCGCCGCGGCGGTCGGACTCTGCCCCGCCATCACCTCCGGCGGCAGGTACAGCAGGGTGCCGGTCAGTGCCTCGGCCTCCCCCGGCATGGTCCGGGTGAAGCCCAGGTTCGTGATCCCCAGCGCGCTCAACCGCGCCGGCTCGGTCAGCCCCCCACTGCCGAAATCCGAGACCTTCACCTGGTACCCGCCGTCCGGGCGCGGCGCCATCAACACGTTCGGCGGCTTGATGTCCTTGTGCAGCACCCCCACCGCGTGCGCCGCCGCCACGCCCCGCACCAGTTCCAGAAAAACCCGCAGTCGCGTCGCCAGCGGGATGATTTTGAGCCCGCCCTGGCTCTCCGCCCACTCCGTCAGGTTGGGTCCGCAGTATTCGCTCTCCAGGTAGAACGGAGGCGCATCGAAATTCCATTCCAACACCCGTACGAATTCCGGCCGTTCCCCCAGCGAATCCTTGAGCAGGCGCGCCAGGGTCACCTCGCGCTTCAGCGCCTTGAGCCGCACGCCATCGCCGGCGAACTTGAAGACGCGCGCCTCGTGTGTCTTCGGATGCTCGGCCAGCCACACCTCGCTCGCCTCGGAGCCGTCCAGCCTGCGAACGAATTTCCACTGATCGCGCCCCGGCACGGCCTCGCCCGGCTGAAATCCCAGTTCGCGGGCCGGCGGCGCTTCAGCCGGCCCGCACTGTACCGGCACGCCGATCCGATATCCGATCCGCGGCACCGTGAGGATAGTCGGTCCACTCTCCTCGCCCAGCACCTTGCGCAACTTCGAAATCGCCGTTGCGAGCGAACCCTCCACCACGGTCACGCCCGGCCACGCCGATTCCAGCAGTTCCTCCTTAGTCACCACCTCGCCCGCGTGGAGCAGCAGTTGGTAGAGCACCTCGAGCGGCTTGGCCTCCACCTCCACCGCCGCCCCGTTGACCCGCAGTTCGCGGCTGGACTCGTCGAATTCGCAACCGGCGAAATGCCAGACGCGCCCGCCAACGTCCCATTCCGAACGGCTCTGCGGATGGAAAGGCATGGGCTTGATGTTCTTTAGAATTCTTGATCCCTCTTCAGCGTCGCTTCGCGACACAACGTGACAACATCCTTCCAGGCAGCATTCTGCCGGCGCCCGTTGCGAGGTATTGTACCGCCCGCGCCGGTCTTCGGAGGGATTCATGAGTACCCGTACGCTCCAGCTTTCCATCGTCTTCGCCCTGACCAGCGCGTTGTGTCACGCCCAGGGGATCATCACCACCGTCGCCGGGAATTCCAAGTGCTGCGCCACCACCGACGCCGCAGTGGCCACCAGCGTCTGGTTGCCCTCCGCCAACGGGATCGCCGTCGATGCCTCCGGCAACGTCTACATCTGGGACGGCCAGTCCAGCAAAATCCGTAAAGTGAATGCCGCCGGCATCATCACCACCATCGCCGGCAACGGCACGCCCGGCTACTCGGGCGACGGCGGACCCGCCACCAAAGCCGCCATCTTCGCCGACCAGAACATGGCCGGAATCGCGGTGGACGCCGCGGGCAACGTCTACTTCAGCGACGGCCAGAACCAGGTCGTGCGCAAGATCGACACCGCCGGCATCGTCACCACAATCGCCGGCAACAACACCGCCGGCTTCTCCGGCGACGGCGGGCCCGCCACCAAAGCCCAACTCTTCTACCCCACGGGCCTCGCTCTCGATACCTCCGGTAACCTCTACATCGCCGACTCCTCCAATAACCGAGTCCGCAGGGTCGATCCCGCCGGCACCATCACCACTTACGCCGGCAACGGCGACGTGTCCTACGAGGGAGATGGCGTCCAGGCCACCACCACCGGGGTGGACCGTCCCTACGGCCTCGCCATCGATCGAACCGGCAACCTCTACATCTCCGAAACCAGCCAGAGCCGTGTGCGCCGCGTGGATCCCACCGGCATCATCACCACCGTCGCCGGTCAGACGAAAAAGACCAACGGCTACACCGGCGATGGCGGACCCGCCACCGCCGCCACGCTCTCCGGCCCTCTCGGACTCGCCGTGGATGCCTCCGGTAACCTCTACATCGCCGACAATTCGAACGGCCGCATTCGCAAGGTCGATGCCGCGGGCATCATCACCACCTACGCCGGCATCACCGGGAACGCATCCACTCCCATCGGCGACGGCGGCCCCGCCACCAGCGCCTACCTCGGCGTCCCCAAGGACGTGGCCCTCGACTCCGCCGGCAACCTCTACATCGCGGGCAGCGCCGGCAGCGTGGCCCGCGTGCGCAAAATCGCCGCCTCCGCCGGACTCACCGCCAGCCCCACCGCCCTCACCTTCACCGCCGCTACCGGCAGCGCCGCTCCGGCCGCGCAGTCGGTGAGCATCGCCTCGCCGTCTTCCGCCGTGACTTTCACCGCCGCCGCCTCCACCACCTCCGGCGGCAACTGGCTCAGCGTCACGCCGCTCAACGGCACGACCCCCGCCACCCTCATCGTCGCGGTGAATCACGCCGGACTCGCCGCCGGCGCCTACCAGGGCGCTATCACCATCACCCCCAACACGTCCGGCATCTCGCCGCTGACGTTCTCCGTGACCCTCACGGTCACCGGCGCGGGTGCGCCCGTCATCAATTCCGGCGCCATCTACAACGCGCTCGGCTACCAGACCAGGCTTGCGCCCGGCGCCGTCTTCGTGATCTTCGGCAGCGCCATGGGCCCCGCCTCGCTCGCCACCGGAACCGGCCCCGATTACCCCACCACTCTCTCCGGCACCGCCGTCACGTTCACCCCAACCTCCGGTGGCAACCCCATCAACGCAAAGATGGTCTACACCGTCGCCGGCCAGATCGCCGGCCTTCTGCCCTCCTCCATCGCGCCCGGCGCCTATGCGGTGCGCGTTCTCTATAGCGGCATCCCCAGCGCGCCGCAGCCCGTCACCGTCGTCCCGCGAAACTTCGGCATCGCGACCGCGAACAGCGCCGGCACCGGCACTGCGCAGGCCACTATCGGCAACATCAACGGCGGCGTCAGCCTGACCCGCTTCACCAGCGGCAGCGTCGATTTCGGCGGCCTCAACTGGACTCTCTCCCCCGCGCATCCCGGCGATACCCTCGTGCTCTGGGGTACCGGCGGCGGCGCCGATCCGGCCAACGATACCGGCGGCTCCTCGGGCGACCAGACTGCCGCCGGCAGCTTCAGTGTCCTTGTCAACGGCCGCTCACTCACCCCGCTCTACGCCGGTACCTCCTCCGGATATGCCGGCCTGTGGCAGATCAATTTCACCCTCCCCGCCGACATCGCACCGGATTGTTTCGCCGCTGTACAGGTCAGCGCGGGCGGCGAACTCAGCAACACCGTCACCATCCCCATCGCGCCCGCCGGCGCCCAAGCCTGCTCCGATCCCAACCTCAGCACGGCCCTCCTCGCGCAACTCGATAAGGGAGGCCGCATCGTCGTCGCCGGCATCGCCGTCTCCAAAAACACCGCCACCACATCCTTCGTTCTCAACGGCGCGACCACCACCAACTCCGCCGGTGTGGAAACCCTCGCCGCCACCTTCGGCTCCTACACCGCCGCCGAGTACGCCGCCATCTACTCCGGCCTCAAAATCGGCGAGTGCACCGTCAACGACCGCTCCGCACCCGCGTCCACGCCCGACGCCGCCGCGCCCGACGCCTTTCTCGACGCCGGCGCCTCGCTATCCGCCTCCGGTCCCGGCCTCGCCGCCGGCGCCGCCATGGGAATCATCGGCACCCCGATGGGCCCGGCCTACGACTACATCCCCGCGGCGGGCGCGCTCTCCACCGGCAAATACACCGTCACCGGCCACGGCGGCAAGGATATCGGTGCCTTCACGGCATCGGTCGATTTCCCCGGCAGCTTCACCATCGCTGGCTGGGATTCTCTCAATACCGTGACTCGCTCCCAGCCCCTCACCCTGAACTGGACCGGTGGCCTGGACCGAGTGCACATCATCTTCAGCACTTCCGCCCAGGTGGGTAAGGACCCGTCCAACCACGCCATAGTGCACACCGTGAGCGCCGTCTGCGAAGTCCCGGGCGCGCCCGGAACCTACACCATCCCCACCAGCGTGCTCTCTCACCTGCTGCCCGCCACCATTGACGCAGCCAACTCCGCCGCAGGCGTAGCCTCGCTCGCGGTGGAGTCGGGGACCGTCCAGACCTTCATCGCGCCGCTCACCGCCGGAGGCCAGGCCGCCATCGCCGGCTTCTCCTCGCTGTTAGGTTACTCGCGCAACCTCGTGGTTCAGTAGTAGCCATCGGCACTCGGCCAGAGGTAGCATAAAATCCTTGCGCCGCGAGAAGAAACGAAAATCCGAGTACCGTCGGGCTCCGGCCGACCATTGGATCGAACCTCGAGCGAGTAGCGCAGGCCGGAGCTTCACGCCATGACCGGTGACCCCGTCTGCTTCAAAGCAAGTACCGTCGGCCTCCGGCCGACCGTTGGATCG
>JAFDVU010000187.1 GCA_018268835.1 Acidobacteriota bacterium
AAGGCGACGTAGCCGAGCGTATCGGCCAGGCGCCAGGCGACCTGCGTGATCGTGTAGATATCGCAGGCGCCGCGCACCGGTTCGTCATGGTGGGTGGCGATGGCGGCCGCGATTTCGTCCGGGAAGTCCCAATCCTGCGCCAGGTAGGAGCCTGCCAGGCAGTGATCGATTTCGAACAGATCCTGCTCGGTTCGCAAGAGGTCGAAACCAAAGTCGTTGGAGACCTCCAGCATCCGGGAGTACTCGTCCGGATAGGCCGACATGAGTCCCAGGCAGCCCAGGTTGTGCAGCAGTCCGGCGGTGTAGGCGCCGTCGCGCCCGACGCGCGCCGCCCGGCTGGCCTCCTCGGCGATCAGAGCGGTGGCCAGACTGTGGATCCATACCTTGCGTAGCGGCTGGTTGCGGACCGCGTTGCGCACCATCCGGTTCATGCTCACAAGGGTCGCCATGACCTTGACGCGTTCCAGGCCGACCAGGCTGATGGCATGGCGCAGATCGCGCACCTCCCTTCGGCAGCCGAAGAGCGCGGAGTTGGCAAAGCGCAGCAGTTCCGCCGAGAAGGAGGGGTCGAACTTGATCAGTTCCCCAACATCCTTGAGGCTGACGTCTTCCTGATTCACCAGGGCGAGCACCCGCTGAGCGACGGCGGGAAACGGAGGCACCAGGCGGAGCGCCCATGGCGCCTGGGGCCGGGCAAGTACGTCGTTCATCAAGTCTCCTGCGTATTTATCGGCCGCCTCCGGCGCAAACATTAGCGGCTACCACATTTGCGACATGCGCCGCTCAATTTCGGCACTGTAGGAGTTCATCCGGGAGGGCTTGCGGCGCAGTGGCGCCGGGATGATGGCGGCCAGACGCGCCGCCTGGTCGCGATCCACTTTCGCGGCCGGAACGCCGTACCAGCCGCGGCAGGCGGCTTCGGCACCGTAGATGCCCGGGCCCCACTCGATGACATTGAGGTAGAGTTCCAGGATGCGCCGTTTGGAGAGCAGCAACTCGGCCGCCGGCGCCAGGGTAAACTCGATGCCCTTGCGCACGAAGGAACGGCTGGTGGTGAAAAACAGGTTTTTTACGAGTTGCTGGGTGATGGTGGATCCGCCGCGGCCGATGCGTCCCTCGTCCATGTCCTGATCGACGACCTTCTGCACCTCTTTCCAATCGATGCCGTGGTGTTGGTAGAAGCGGCCGTCCTCGGCGGCGATGACGGCGTGCTGCAATTCCGGCGAAATGCGGGCCAGCGGCACCCAGGTCTGGCGCTTCTGATACTTCTTGTGGGCGAACCACGCCTGCACCCGGCGCTCGGCCTGCACCGTGGTGAAGGGTGGATCGACCCAGCGTAGGGTAAGCAGCGCGCACAGCGCGAACAGATAGAAGCCGCCGATCAGGGTAGCCACGCCAAGCAGCAGGGAGCGAAGCCAGCGGCGGCGTTTGATCGGTTTGCCCACGCTACGATGGTATCCTGCGGCGCACCTTTCCCGGCACCATGGCCGCGAGGTCCGGCGGGCGACCGCCGTGGGATGATGGTGGTGCATCGCCATGAGCCGCCTGGATCGATTCCTCGCCTACTCCGAGTCGCATCGCCGGCTCATGCTGGTGGTTTCCGCGATCCTGATCGCTGGCATCGCCTGGACAGACTGGCTGCTGCCGAAGATCTCGATGGGATTTCTGTACCTGGTGCCGGTGCTGCTCTCGGCGAACGTGCTGAGCGCCGCGCAAATCGTTATGCTGGCCGCGTTTTGCGGATGGCTCCGCGAACTCTTCGACCCCATGCAATGGTCGCCGGGCGCCGAAGGGCGGCTGGCCGTGTCCATCGTCGGTTTCGCCATGACCGGCTTTTTCGTCACACAGTTGAACCAGCGGCGGCGGCTGCTGCTGGAGCACCTGGCCGAGCGCGAGGAACAGATGCGGCTCAGGCGCGAAGCCGAAACCCAGGTGCGTGTCCTCATCGAAACCAGCCCGCTGGCAATCCTGACCC
Organism: Acidobacteriota bacterium; assembly: GCA_018268835.1. Taxonomy (GTDB): domain Bacteria; phylum Acidobacteriota; class Terriglobia; order Bryobacterales; family Bryobacteraceae; genus Solibacter. The sequence continues at coordinate 1,976 of JAFDVU010000187.1, forward strand.
TGGACCGCATGGGGCGTATCGCGCTGGCCAACGAATCGGCGAGCCAGTTATTCGGCTTCGACCAGGAACGGATTCAGGGCGAGGCGATCGAGCCCTACCTGCCGATTCTCGCCCGCATGCTGCGCGGCCACCGCTCCGGCGCGAACCTGCGCACCAACGTGGAATCCAAGGGCAAACGGCGCAACGGCGAAGTGTTCCTGGCGCACGTGTGGCTCTCCACCTACGCGACCGGCGACGGTTCGGGGCTGGCGGCCGTGGTGTGGGACGCCAGCGAGAATCTCCGCGACCGGGAAGGCGCCGGGCTGGATTCGATGATGGCGACCTCCCGGGTGCTGGTGGGCGCCATATCCCACGAAATCCGCAACCTGGCCTCGGCCTCGGCGGTGGCCCACGCGGCCCTGACCCGGTATCCGGGGCTCGACCAGGACGAACAGTACCGTGTGCTCGGGACCCTCATCGAAGGGCTCGAGAAGATCGCTTCGAGCGGCCTGCGCGCGGCCAGCAGCCGCGATGCGGCCGTCGCCGATCTGGGTACCGTGCTCGATGAAGTGCGCATCGTCGTCGAGCCCACTCTCAGAGAGGCCGGCATCACGCTCATCTGGGAGGTGGGCGACGCGCTGCCGCTGGTGCAGGCCGACCATCACAGTCTGCTGCAGGTCTTCGTCAACCTGGCGCGCAACAGCGCGCAGGCGCTCGAAGATGCTCCGGTGAAGGAGGTGCGCATCTCGACTTCGGCCGAGGACGACGTCGTCGTGGTACGCTTCCGCGATTCCGGTCCCGGTGTCGCCCGCCCCGAGGATCTGTTCCGCCCGTTCCACAGCGGATCGCACTCCTTCGGGCTGGGACTATATATCTCGCGCGCGATCCTGGGCGCCCACGGCGGCGCGCTGCGCTATGATCCAGAAGAGAAGGGAAGTTGCTTTACAGTAGAGTTGTGGCCGATGGAGGAAGCACAAGAACGGTGATGGATTCCCAGACGCGCGGTTCCTCCCCCGTGCAGGTGCTCCTGGTGGACGATCACGCCCTGTTTCGCGAAAGCGTGGCGCGCGCGCTCAACGCCGAACCGGACATGGCCGTGGAGCACTGTGCAAGCATCCGCGAGGCCCTGGCACTGCTGTCCGGCAGGAACTTCGATCTCGTGCTTCTGGATCACGACCTGGGAGGTGAGCGGGCTTCCCAATTCCTCCCCGCTGCCCGCCAGGCGGGTTACGAGGGCAAGGTCCTGATCGTCACCGCCTGGGTCAGCGACATGGAGGCCCGGCGTCTCATCCGGCAGGGGGTCTGCGGCATTTTTCTCAAGCAAGGCCCGCTTGCCGAACTCAGCCGGGGAATTCGCACGGTGATGAGCGGCGGCACCTGGCTGGATCCGTCGTTTGCCGACATCAACGAAACCGTGAGCGAACACGGCGCTCCGCCACCGGTGTTCAACGAGCGGCAGCGGCGCGTGATGCGCTTCGTCCTGGAAGGGCTTTCCAACAAAGAAATCGCCTGGCGCCTGCAGATCTCCGAGAGCTACGTCAAGGCCATTCTGCAAAGCCTGTTTCAGAAGACCGGCGTGCGCACGCGCGGACAACTGGTGCGCGTGGCAGTGGAGCAGTACGAAAACCAGCTCTAGGCACTTGTATTGATTGCCTTTATCGGTGTTTGTGCGGTACTGTCCGAAAGATAGGTTTCAGGACAACCCCGGTCCGGGTTACCGTGAACCAATACCTACGCCGGATCTCAGACCCGGCAACCGAGGCAATAGGGGTGAGTGTCGCTGTCGGTGTGGCGAATTGTGCAATAGCAGGTAAGGTGCAATTGCGTGAAACGGGAGATTTTAAGGCCACTAATAGTCCAGGTCCCCCCGGGCCGGGATGTGGTTCTGCCGGCGGGCTCCGTCGTCAATGGGTTCCGCATTGTGCGCCGGGCCGACGCTTACGCGGTCGAGTTCGAATGCGAGCGGCAGTTGTTGTGGTGTCCGCTTCACGCCTTCCTGCCTCGCACCCGCGTGTTGGACACGGCATCTGAATCCGGACTGACCCTCACGCAAGCCGCCGCGGTATAAGCGCCCTACAATAGAGGCGTGACTCCGCACGGTATTCGCGAAACCCTCGAAAGTCTCGGCATCGAACCGGTGAATCCGGGTGCGTGCCACGGCGAATGGATCGCCGAACCCTCCGCACGTGAGCTGATCTCGCGGAATCCGGCGACCGGGGAGCCGATCGCCGCGGTGCTGCTCGCCGGGCCCTCCACATACGAAAGCGTGATGGCGCGCGCGGTGGACGCCTTCGCCGGATGGCGCGCCACGCCGGCACCGAAGCGCGGTGAAATCGTGCGCGAGATCGCCGTCGAGTTGCGCGCGCACAAGCGCTCGTTGGGCGCGCTGGTCTCGCTCGAGATGGGAAAAATCCGGGCCGAAGGCGAAGGCGAAGTGCAGGAGATGATCGACATCGCCGATTTCGCGGTGGGACTCTCGCGCCAACTCTACGGGCTCACCATGCACAGCGAGCGGCCCGGCCACCGCATGTATGAGCAGTGGCATCCGCTGGGAGTGGTCGGGGTGATCAGCGCGTTCAACTTCCCGGTGGCGGTGTGGGCGTGGAACGCGATGATCGCGGCGGTGTGCGGCGATTGCGTGCTGTGGCGCCCGTCGTCGGAGACGCCCCTGTGCGCGATCGCAGTCCAGAAGATCATCAACCGGGTGTTCGAGCGGCACGGACTGGCCGGCATCTTCAACCTGGTGATCGGCCCGAGCAACCCGATCGGGGAGAGCCTGATCAACGACCGGCGCATTCCGCTGGTGAGCTTCACGGGTTCCACCGAGGTGGGCCGTCACGTCTCGGAGACCGTGGCGCGGCGGCTGGGACGGTCGATCCTGGAACTGGGTGGGAACAACGGAATCATCGTGATGGACGATGCCAATCCGGACCTGGTGTTGCGCGCCGTGCTGTTCGGCGCGGTAGGCACGGCGGGGCAGCGCTGCACCACCACGCGGCGCCTGTTCCTGCAACGCGGCATCGCGCCGCGTATCCTCAACGCGCTGGCGCGGGCCTACGAGCAGGTGCGCATCGGCGATCCGCTGGATGAGAGCACGATCATGGGGCCCCTGGTGAACCGCCGCGCCGTCACGGACATGATGGAAGGTCTGGAGCGCGTGCGCGCGCAGGGCGGCGAGATCCTCTATGGCGGGCGCGAACTGGGCGGATGCTTCGTCGAGCCCACGCTGGTGCGGGCGCGCGCGGACATGCCGGTCCTGGCCGAAGAGATCTTCGCGCCGATCCTGTACCTGGTGGAGTTCGACCAACTTGACGAAGCCATCGCGTGGCATAACGCGGTCCCGCAGGGGCTGAGTTCCGCGATGTTCACCACGAACCTGATGTCCGCCGAAACGTTCCTCAGTCACCGCGGCAGCGATTGCGGGATCGCCAACGTGAACATCGGCACCAGCGGAGCCGAGATCGGCGGCGCGTTCGGCGGAGAGAAGGATACCGGCGGGGGCAGGGAATCGGGCAGCGACGCGTGGAAGGCCTACATGCGGCGCCAGACGAATACCATTAACTGGTCGAACGAGCTACCACTGGCGCAGGGGATCGAATTTCACATTGCGTGACCCTTCCCGCGGGAGACGCAAAATCAGCCGGTTTTTTCGCCGCGTGAAGCGGGCAGGGAAGCCTGCCCCGCTTACTACCGCATGCGGCTGGTCTGGAGCTTGAGGGCTTCGGCGACCAGCGACTGAGCCTTGGGCAGATCCTGCACGGCCTGCGCCACTTCGGGATCCTCGAGGGTCTCGGCGCGCTCGGCGGTCTTGCGGTCGAAGGCGCGGAAGTAAAACTCGTCGCGGATCTGGTCGCTCACGAACTTCTTGTCGCGCTCGAAATCCGCGTCGGTGAAGGGGAAGTTGTTGGTGTGCAGGTAGTCCTTGAAGCGCGCCAGGAGGGCGTCGTCGGGAGTCCAGTCCTTGCTGGGCAGTTCGGGCTTCTTGGGCCCGAAGTAGGTGGAGGCGAAGCGGAAAATGACGCTCGAGTTCAGGACCCGGCGCTCGAAGAGGGTCAGCTTCGGCGGGGTATACTTTTCGTCCGGGGTGATGCCGCCGCCGCCGAACATCTTGCGGCCCGTGTCGGTCTCCTTGACATCGGTCTGGTCCTGCGGTCCGTCGCGCTTGGCGTAATAGTAATCGAAGAACGATTTGTGGCTGTAATCGCGCTGGATCAGGCGCCCGCTGGGCGTGTAGTAGTGCGCGATGGTGAGCAGCAGCGCGGCGCCCTCGCTGAGCGGGAACTGCGCCTGCACCAGGCCTTTGCCGAAGGTGGTCTCGCCCATGACGAGGGCGCGGTCGTGATCCTGCAGCGCGCCGGTAACGATCTCCGACGCCGAAGCCGAGTTGCCGTTGACCAGCACGACGATCGGGTACTTCTGCGCGTTCGGGCTTGCCGTGGGGCTGCTCTTGGCGCGGAAGACCTGTTCCTTTTCGGCGCGGCCGCGGTGCGAGACCACGATCTGCCCCTCCTTGAGGAAGCGGCCGGCCAGGGCCACGGCTTCGGTCACGAGCCCGCCGCGATTCTCGCGCAGGTCCAGGATCAGCCCGGTGACCTTGTCCTCACCCAGCTTCTGCAGCGCGCTTTCCACATCGCGCGCCACGTTCTGCGCTTCGAAACTGGAGACCTTCAGGTAGGCGATGCCCGGGCGAACCCAGAAGGCGTCCACCAGGCTGGTTTCGATGCCGCCGCGAATGACCGTGACGGTGACCGGAGCAGTGGCGCCATCGCGCATCACCGTGACGCGCACCTCGGTACCCTTGGCCCCGCGCAGCATGTCGGCCACGTCCTGCGAGGTCTTCCGGGTGACGTCCTTGCCGTCCACTGCCGTGATCACGTCGCCGCGCCGCAGGTCGGCCTTCCACGCCGGAGATCCGGGGAACGGCTCCATCGCAATCACCTTGGGTCCATCCATCGTGATCAGCATGCCGATGCCGAAATACTGGGCGCGCTGCTTGCGCTGCATATCCTGGTATTCGGCGGGATCGAGGAAACTGGAGTGCGGATCGAGCGTGCGCAGCATGCCCGGTATCGCGCCCTGGTAGATGGCCTTCTCCGAGGAGATGGGGTCCGCGTAATTCTGCTGCAGGATGGAGTACGCTCCGGCGAGCGCCTTCATGTCGCGGTCGAGGTCATCCTGGCTGGTGGCGGCGCGGGCATCGATGGCGGGGCCGTAGAACGGGGCTGCCAGCGTGAAAACGCCAACGATCAGGGCTGCGAGAGCGCTATTGCGTAATTTCATTGAGTTTACCGGGCTGCGGAGGAATCCTTGGGGCAGGGAATCGAGACCGCGCAGCCTACGCCTTTCAGACGGGCGGGATACGAATTGGTGAGAGGACCGGGCAATCCGGGCAATCCCTTCCTTAGCCTTATCATAGTATATTGGGAAAATCCAAAGCGGTGGAGTTCGCTCAACGCCATCCCCCCGATGGCCAATGACTCCTACAGCGGTCCCGCTGTGGGAGCACCGTTTTTCCCCCGGGCAGCACCGATTTGACTACCGCCGCGGACCGCGCATCCGCGGGCGGAAGGAGGCAGGCAAGGTTTGGACCGATACATGGTGGTACTGGCCGGCGCCGGGCTGGGCGGGCTGGCGCGGTATGTTCTCGGCACTTGGATCATGGCGCGCTACGGCGGGCGGTTCCCGCTGGGCACGTTCGCGATCAACGTCACCGGCGCGTTTCTGATTGGGCTGCTGATGGCGCTGTTCAGCGGGCGCTGGCAGGGGCACACGAACTGGCGCCTGTTCCTGGTGGTGGGGATGCTGGGCGGCTACACCACGTTTTCCAGCTTCGAGTACGAGACCTTGCAGGCGGTGCGTAGCGGTGAGCGCTGGATGGGGCTGGTTTACGCGGTGGGCAGCGTGGCGGCGGGCTACCTGGCAGTATGGCTGGGCACCATTCTGGCGGCGCGCCGATAATGGAGGTGTCATGTTGAGCAGCGGACCGGCGAAAAAGGTCACGATTTTCATCAACGAGGATACGCAGCACCACCTGACCGCGCTGCACGATTCGATCCTGACCTTCCTGCTTCACAAGGGCGTCGCGGGGGCAACATCCACGCGGGCCTACGCGGGGTTCGGCTCGCACCGGCTGCTGCACACGCCGAAGATCGAGGTGCTGGCCGAGCATCTGCCGGTCCGCATCGAGTTCATCGAGACCGCCGCCAAAGTGGACGAGGTGCTGCCCACGCTCTACGAAATGGTGAGTGACGGGTTGATCGAAGTGCAGGATACGACGGTGGTGAAACTGGCCCGCAAGCAGGCCAAACCCGAGGCCGGCGCCCCGCACGAGCGCAAGGCGGGCGCGGCCAAACTGCTCAGGGTCTTCCTGGGCGAAAACGACCGCTGGCACGAGGAGCCGCTCTACGACGCCATCGTCAAAAAGCTGCTGATGATGGACATTGCCGGCGCGACCGTCTACCGCGGCATCCTGGGCTACGGCGCGAAGGGGCACGAGCACAAGGCGAGTTTCCTCCACCCGATGCGCGACCTGCCGGTCATGGTGAGCGTGATCGACACCCCGGAGAAGGTGGCGGCGGCGGCCGAAGCGATCGAGGCCATGCTCCAGGACGGGCTGATCGTCATCTCCGACGCCGAATTCGTGCGGCTGGTGCGGGCGTCGAGGGGCACGGAGGCGTGAGATGCGGGAAGCTTTTCCAGCGCGAATGCTGCAGATTCACATCGGCGAGCGCGACCGGTATCAGGGCAAGCCGCTGTACGAGGCGATCGTGGCCCGGTGCCGGGAGATGAAGATCGCCGGGGCCACCGTGTTCCGTGGGGTGGAAGGCTACGGCGAAACCGCCCAGGTGCATCGGGCGCACCTGGCGCGGCACGAACAGCCGATCGTGGTCACGATCGTGGATACCGCGGAGAACGTGGCCCGCCTCATGGCGGCGGTCGAGGACATGGTGGATACGGCGGCCCTCGCGGTCAGCCAGGTGGAGGCGGTGCGCCTGCAAAAGACGCTGACTTCGGATAAGGGGTGATCCCCTTATTCCTTACCTTGTCCATTACTATACTGCCTCGATTCAAACCACGTCCCGGCGCGATGATCGTTGACATGTTACGCGTCTTAGGCATGGGCGGAATGGGCGGCCTCTTTCTGATGATTTCGCCCAAGCTTCGTGGAGACCTGGCAGAGTATCTCACTTCCGGCATCAACGGCCTGAGCAACTACGCACCGTTCTCCTACATCGGGCTCGGCGTGCTGGTGGTCCTGCTGTTCCTCTTTTCCCTGTCCCGCGGCGCTCAGCCGCAGTAGGGCTGCGATCGACTACCCCACTCTGGCTTTGCGCACCGACGACCCGGTCTCGCTGCGCGCGGGCTTGCGTTCGGCGGCGGGCGCGTTGAGGCGGCGCACCTGGTCGGAGACGCAGACCAGGAACATCGGCTGGCGCGCGTTCTTGAGCAGGTCGATGATGCGGTTGGGCGCGTCTTCGAGGTAGATGCTGCGGCCGTCGGTGAGCAGGTGGATCTCGCTGGAGGCCGAAGAGGTGATGGCCTCGCTGAGACGCTTGCCGACGTCCTTCTGAAGGAAGCGCAGGACGCGGCGGATTTTCTGTAGCGAGAAACCCTTGCGCCGCAATTCGGCGATTACCGAAATCTCCACGACCTCCGCGGAAGAATAGATGCGCTTGTGGCCATCCTGGCGCGGCGAGACGACGTTGCGCTCGTCCCACCACTGCAACTGCCGGAGGCTGACTCCGCACAGGCGTGCTACGTCGCTACTGTTGTACCCTGGCTCCTCGGGGGCCGGGGGAACCGCGGGCCGGTTCTTCCTGGATCTCAGCATTTCGCGCCGCTTTCGTAAGAGATGGAAATTAGTGCCAACTTGGATTGTACATGGGCCGACCGCCGTGTCAATGGGCGGTACCACCAGTAAAACACAATGCATGCAAGATGTGTTTTGGCGGCGTCCCGCTATCGGCGGAGAACGAGGTACCGGAGCGCCGTTGGTACTCTCAAACCCGAAGGCGGACGGCGCGGTTTCTTGAGAGGCCGTAAAGCGGCAGAGTACAATAAAATGCAGTTAAAAATCCGGCTGACGGCGATGCTGGAGAGGCGGGCAAGCAAGCGCAGTGGTAGAAGGCAGACGGGATTTTATAACCAGAGAAGCGGTCAGCGGGGAATTGCTATCCGAGCGGCTGCGGAAGGGCCCGATTCCGGCCGAGGAAGGACTGCGGCTCTCGATCGAGATCGGATCGGCGATCCGCCGCGCGCACGTGCAGGGCAAGGTGCACGGCGGATTATGCCCATTCTGCATCGTGCTGACCGAAAAGGCGGCGGTCTTGACGGACCCGCCGTCGTCTCCGGTGGATCGCGCGCCGTACCGGTCGCCTGAGGAATTCGCCGGCGAGCGGCCGGACACTCGCAGCGACATTTTTGCCTTCGGTGCGATTCTCTACGAGATCATCACCAGCCGGCGCGCGTTCCCGGGCGCGGGCGAGGAGATGAAGAACGCGATCGTCAGTCGCGGTCCCCAGCCGTTCAAAGCCAAATCGCTGATCCATACCGCGATGAAGGGCGTGATGGACGCATGTCTGGAGCGGGATCGCGGCCGCCGGCGGCAGCGGATTCAAAACGCGGTCATCGAGTTGAAAATGTGCCGCACGATCGCGCGCAACGCGGACCTTATGCTGCGGATGCGCGCGCTGCCTCCCGCGGCGGACGCGGCGCCGGGAGCGGTGCCGGTGCCTCGGGTACGGACGGCCGCGCCGCAGACGATTACGGCGGCTCCGGCGGTGGTGCTGGGCACGGGCAAGACGGACCCGATGGCCTGGGGGCGCAAACTCGGCGCCTGGGTGAACGCCGGGTCGATCACCGCGGCGTCGGAGGGGCTGACGGCATACGCGGGTCGACTTTCGCGGCGTTCCTGGCTCCTCCTGGGCGTCGCCCTGCTGGTGACGGTGAGCGCGGTGGCGGCGGTGGTGATCCTGAGGGGCCGCTCGACGCAGCCGACCCTGCAGTTTTCCGTGTCCGAACCCGAAAACACAAGCTACCCGGGGATGCCGGCGGTATCCCCCGACGGCCGCTTCCTGACCTTCTCCGCGGTGGGGCAGGAGGGCAAGCGCATGTTGTGGCTGCGCCCGCTGGATGCCTTGCACGCGACCATGATTCCGGGGACCGAAGGGGCGTCGTCGCCTTTCTGGTCGCCGGACAGCGCGTACGTGGCCTTCTTCGCGGACCGGAGCCTGAAGCGGGTCCGCGTGAGCGGCGAAACGGCGCCGGAGACAATCTGTGCGGCGGAAGCCGAACCGGGTGGCGGCGCGTGGAATAAGGACGGAACCATTTTGTTTTCCCCGGGTCTGGCCAACGGATTCTACCAGGTGCGCGCCTCCGGCGGACGGCCGCAGGCGGTGTTGAAACTCGATGAGTCCAACGGCGAGCGCGCCGACCTCTGGCCCCAGTTTCTGCCCGACGGCAAACACTTCGTGTACTACCAGTTGACCGACCTGCCGGAAACCTCCGGAGTCTACTCGGGGTCACTCGATTCCAAGGATCACAGGAAGATTTTTAACAGCCAGACGAACGCGGTGTACTCGAACGGCTACCTGCTCTATATCAACGAGCGCAGCCTGATGGCGCAGCCGTTCAATCCCGACAAACTGGAGGTCAAGGACGCACCGGTGACGCTGGGCACCGACATCGGAGCGCTGCGCAGCCTTTCGCTGGCGCCGATTTCGGTATCGGCAACCGGGGCGCTGGTGTACCAGGGGGTCGGCAAGGCCAAGGCGCAGGTCGTGTGGACGGACCGCTCGGGCCGCCAGTTGGCGACATCGGGGGGACCAGGCGAATATGGTCCGCCGCGCCTTTCGCCGGCCGGTGACCGTGCGGCGGTCGCCAAACTGGACCCGGACGGCAAACTGGCGCACCTCTGGCTCCTCGGCCAGAACGGCACCGCAACGCAGATCAGCAGCGGGCCACAACACGAGGGTGCTCCGGTGTGGTCGCCTGACGGGAGCCGTCTGGCGTATTTCGGCCGCAACGGCCAGGCCTACGATCTCTACCAGCGCCCGGCGGCGCCCGGGGGCAAGGCGGAGTTGTTGGATCAGAGCCCGACCCGCAAGTTCCCGACCGACTGGTCGCACGACGGGCGGTACCTGTTGTTCTACGAGGAGAGCCGGGGCACACGACTGGACATCTGGGGATTCTCGATGCTGGAGCGGCGGCCGGCCCCGATCGTCAAAACGGTGTACACGGAGGGCTTCGCCACGCTCTCGCCGAACGGGCGATGGCTGGCTTTTCAGTCCGACCAGTCCGGTCACAACGACGTGTACGTCGAAGCCTTCGACGGACTGACCTCGGGCACCAAGAAGACCTTCCTGGTGGCGCAGGACGGCGGACTGCCGCACTGGAGGGGAGACGGCAACGAGGTGTACTACATCACGGCGGGCGGCAGCCTCATGGCGGTGCAGATCCACGAGGCCAACGGTTCGCTGCAGGTTGCCAAACCGCAGAAGTTGTTCCAGACGCGGCCGCTGCCCGGAACATGGAACCTCTACGATGTTTCCGCCGATGGACAGCGATTCGTTTTCAAACTGCCCCTCGAGTGGACCTCTTCGGCGCCCATCACGGTGGTGACGAACTGGGTGACGAAGCTGAAAGAGTAGATATAAATACCTTAAAATCAGTATTTTGCGTGTAACTCGATTGATGCAGGACGATGCTATAATATAGGCATCGAAACCCTCCTGCACGAAATCGAGCGACACCCATGAATACCCGCAAGTTTTGGCCCTTGGATTACGACCCGGAAGGCGAAATCTACGAAAGCGTCGTATGGGATCTCCCCGGATTCCGGCGCATCCCGGTGATTTCCCGGCGGCGCCCCCAGTCCCGCCCCAGCGGACGACGCGCATCCCGCTAAAAGCGTGCAGCGGGCACCGGTAGAAACCGCACACCGAAAGTAAATCTTACATGGCAGGATGTCTTACGGCATCCAATCTGTGCAGATAAGTGTTGTAAATTCAATGCTTTGTGGGAATGGCCCAGACCTTGCAATGTGATCCGGCGAGGTTGTTAAGACTATGAAAGCTTTGATTGCGACCACGTGCCTCGTAACCGGCGCCCTGCTGGCTAGCGGATGCGCAACCAAGAAATACGTCCGGAACACGACTGCACCCATCCAGGCGAAGGTAGACCAGGTGGGCGACCAGACGACTCGCAACGGACAGCAGATCGAAGAGACGCGCGGACAGGTCAAGCAGGTCGACGAGCGGGCTCAGAGCGGGATCAGCGCGGCGCAGGAACGTGCGTCGACAGCGGATCAGAATGCGAAGTTGGCGGATCAGCACGCCGGTGACGCCATGAACAAGGCGTCGCAGGCGGGCCAACTTGCACAACAGAACCAGCGTGCGGTGGACGCGCTGCGAGGGGTCATCGCCGGAATCGACGACTACAAGCTGCAGACTTCGGCATCCGTGCCGTTCGGATTCGATAAGAGCGCGCTGAGCGAGGACGCGCAGGCGGACCTGGACAAACTGGCGGAGGCAGTGAAAGCCGACAAGCGATTCTTCATCGCGGTCGAGGGTTTCACCGACAAAACCGGATCGAAGACCTACAACGAAGCGCTGAGCCGCCGCCGCGCCGACGCTGTGGTGCAGTACCTGGTGGCGAAGCACGATCTGCCGATTTACCGGATTCACATGATCGGGTTGGGCGAGGAAAAGCCCGTCGATACGGCCAACACGCGGGAAGGCCGGGCGCGCAACCGCCGTGTCGAGGTAAAGGTGTTCAGCGCGGACCAGTCCGGTTCGGCGCTCAGCGCGGACAACAGCGGGACCAACCGTTAGCTTGCGGGAAGTCCGCCGCCGAAGGCGGATTCAGGAGGGGGACGCGGCCAGTCGCGTCCCCCTTCTTGCGTTTGAGCGGGCCGGAGCGATCAGTAGGGGACGGCCCTTCTGGCGGGTACGCGAAACGTCTGCCACCAGATGTAGAGGCAACCCAGGTTGGCGCACACAATCAGGTAGGAGGTGAAGCCGACCACGGCCGGGGAGAGGTCGCGCAGCGCCTGCCCTACGGCGCCGGCGGTGAACTGCAGCCCGAGCGCGCCGGCGATCATGAGGAGCCGGTAGTCCTTCTTCCGGGCGCGCAGCAGAATGGCCCACAGCCCGAGATCAAGGATAGCGGCGCAGAAGTTCATGTCGCGGGTCCAGCGCGTCATCCACTTGCCCAACGTGAGATCGGGATCGTAGTGCGCCAGGGCGGAGAGCGAGGCGACCAGGATACTGCCGAAGATCAGGCCCGCGACCAGGGTACGGCGCGGACGGAGATCCAATGTGGCCCGGTAGATGAGGCTGATGACCAGCAGAAACAGCGTGGCCTGAATGATCTGCTCGTCGACCCAGTAAAGCATGCTCCATTGGCGCAGGCCCACACCGTACCCCACGCTCTGGGCGAGGTTCGGTCCCATCTCCAGGAGGTTGGTCAGCAGATCCACCAGAACGTAAAGGAAGACGAACGGATAACTGCGCCATGCTCCTGCCCGCATGACGTTAAGGATCAGACACTGCAGGGGGATTGCGATAACGTAGATCGCGATCTGAACCGATAATGCCATCCAGCGATTATTCTATTGCATGGCCGCCTGTAAAGGGGGAGGGGATTTCTTATGGGCACCCCCTTTTCAAATACTCAAGCACCGGTCACGCGGAGATGGGCGGCGACTGTGAGATCGCTGCGGCTGGCTCGCGGTTAGGATCTGACGCTCTGCCAGGGATCCGGCGGGGCGCTGGCGCCGTGGGCGAGCTTCACACTCT
>JAFDVU010000188.1 GCA_018268835.1 Acidobacteriota bacterium
GACGCCCTCTTTGAAACCGTCCAGGTCTTCGACCCCCAAGGCCGCCTGCTCTACTACTTCGGTTCCGGCGGCGTCAAGCCCGGTCAGTTTCAGTTACCCAGCGGCATCTCCATCGACGACCGCAACATAATTTACATCGCGGATTCCATGAACCACCGCGTTCAGGTCTTCCGCTACCGGAGGCTCTCGGAGTGATGCGTGCCGCCGCCTTCCTGCTCGCCTCCCTTCCGCTGCTCGCGGCCAGTTCCAAGACCGCCGTCGTCGGCAGCATGCACGACCTCTCCGCCACCGGCGCCGGACCCGTCACCTCCCCCACGCCCAGCGCCTGCATCTTCTGCCACGCGCCCCATAACGTCGTGCCCAACGTCACGCCCCTCTGGGACCACGCCCTCTCCACCCAGACCTACACCGTCTACGGCAGCAGCACCTACAACTCCGGCGCCGAAACCCCCGCCGCCGGATCCTCCAAGCTCTGCCTGAGCTGCCACGATGGAACCGTCGCCCCCGGCCTCACCGTCACCAAGGGCCTCATCCCCACCTCCGGCGCGATGACCGGTCCTGACGTCCTCACCGCCAACCTCTCCAACAGCCACCCCGTCAGCATGACCCCCGCCGACGATGGCTCGCTCGCCTCCACCCTGTTTGGCAACCCCCCCGCCACCAGGGACGCCGCCGTCAAACTCGTCGCCGGCAAGGTCGAGTGCACCACCTGCCACGAGCCCCACGCCCCGCGCAACGATCCCGTCGTCCCCATGTTCCTGGCCCGCTCCAACGCCGGCGGCGCCCTCTGCCTCGCCTGTCACGATCCCTCGCGCGCCCAGCCCAATTTCCTCAACGGCTATACCGGCAGCGCCCACGCCACCGCCACCAACACCGTGCCCGCCGCTCCCCAGTTCGGCAACTACGGCACCGTCAGCGCCAATGCCTGCTGGAGCTGCCACAACGCCCACAACAACGGCGCCGGCGCCCGCAGCCTCAAAGCCGCCGAGGAATCCGATTGCTCCTCCTGCCACGGCGGCGCCAACGTCACTCCCGCCCTGCCCAACGTCATGACCGAGTTCACCAAGGTCTACGTGCACCCTACCCTCACCGTCTCCGGCGTCCACGACCCCACCGAGTCCCTGCCCGTCAACAGCGCCCGCCACTCCGAGTGCGCCGACTGCCACAACCCCCACACCGCCAACGTCACCACCGGTGTCTCCGTCGCCCCCGCCCTGCCCGCCAGCCTCAATGGCGTCTCCGGCTGGGATACCACCGGTTCCCAGCGCCCCGCTACCGCCGAGTATCAGCTCTGTTATAAGTGCCACGCCGACAGCACCAATAAGCCGCTCACCAGCACTTATGGACATACCGCCACCCGCTATCCCACCGGTCCCCTGCCTACCCCCGCCATCCCCCCGCCCGTCCCCCCGGACCAGTACAACCTGCGCCTCAAGTTCCTCAGTACCATCAGCCACAACGTCTCCGGCCACAGCGTCATGACCACCACCGTGGCCTCCCTCCGCCCCTACATGCTCGACGTCAACGGCGCCAACATCCTCAGCCGCCCCATGACCACCACCACGCAGCTTTACTGCGTCGATTGCCACGACAATAACCAGGCCCGCTCCGCCAACGGCACCGGACCCAACGGACCCCACGGCTCCATCTTTACCCACCTGCTCCAGTTCAACCTGTTCCAGGACACCGGCGCCGGCGGCGCCGGCACCAACGCCTACGACCTCTGCAACAAGTGCCACAACATCACCACCCTCCGCAATGAGCGCGTGCACGACGATCACGTCGGTGGCGACGGCAACACTGGTTGCACCACCTGCCACGATCCCCACGGCGTGATCGGCGGCAACACCTCCGCCAATCTGGGCCTGATGAACCTCGATACCGCGGTCGCCAAAAAGGCTACCGGCGCCACCTACTACGGCTTCTACTACACCGGCACCACCATCGGCTGTTACCTCACGTGCCACGGCGAAAACCACAACCCGCGCACTTATACGTACCCGTGATGCTCATGCGAATCCCGGCGATCCCCTTGCTCTCGCTCACCCTCGCTTTTGCGCAGGTCCCGCCCGACGTGCAATACCGGCACCTCTCTACCTTCGGCTCCAAGCAGGGCATCCATCCCCCGGGATTCCTCAACGCCAAGCCCCTGCGCGGCGCCCTCGGCAATAGCGACCACCCCTACGGCCTCGTCTTCCCCGCCGCCGTCGCCGCCGACCTCCGCGGCCGCGTCTGGATCGCCGACCGCGGCACCGCCTCCGTCCAGGTCTTCGATCCCGCCGGCGGCTCCTATCGCGAAATCCGCAAACTTGGCGAATCTCTCCTCCAGCAACCCGCCGGCATCGCCGCCGACCGCCAGGGCCGTATCTTCCTCTCCGACGCCGCCACCGGTGCCGTCTTCGCCTTCGATGAACAGGGCGAATTCGACCGCACGATGGTCAAGCCCGGCAGCGGCACCCTCGCCGCTCCCTCCGCCATCGCCCTCAGCGACGATCAGAAAACCGTCTGGGTCCTCGACCCGCCCCGCGGCCACGTCGTCGCCCTCAATCGCGAAGGCGAGGTCAACTCCACCATCGCCCTTCCCCCGGACCTCGCCGATCCCTCCGCCATCGCCATCGTCGATAACCAGGTCTGCGTTCTCGGCCAGCGCCTCCACCGCGCCGCCATCTTCTCCCCCGCCGGTCTCCCCCGCGGCGAACTCCAGTGGGACGGCATTCGCTTCCCCACCGCCTTCGCCTTCGACCCCGCGCGCCGCCTCTACTTCGTCGCCAATCCCCGCTGGATGATTGTTCAGGTCTTCGACCAGGAAGGCCGCAACCTCGGCGCCTTCGGCCAACTCGGTGAAGGCGTCGATCAGGTCGAGCGCATTGAGTCGCTCTACGTCGATCCCTCTGGTAAGGTGTACGTCGTCGACTCGCACCACGGCAAGGTGTTGGTCTTCGAACCCATCGCCGCTCCATGACTTGTCATGGTCGTCTCACGCCGGCCTGTGCTAGGATAACGCCAAAAGCCCTGAATTCATGCCGTACGTTCCAACTTACCGTGGGCAAGACGATAAGTAAGTTCGCACGGAGTCTGGCGACACGGAATTTTCCCTTGCAGAGCCGCGAGCCAATTTTGGAATCGACCCACTTCCCCAAACCGGACCGCACCTGGAGCGATGAGGACCTCGTCGAAGCCTGCCTTCAGGGCAACCAACAGGCCTGGATCGCTATCGTCGCCAAATACAAAAACCTGGTCTATTCCGCGCCCATGAAATACCGCATGAGCCCCCAGGATGCCGCCGATATCTTCCAGGAAGTCTGGGTCGACCTTCACGCCGAACTCAAAAACCTGCGCGACCATGGCGCCCTGCGCGGCTGGCTCTTCTCCGTCGCCATCCACAAGTGCTACCAGTGGAAGCGCCGCCGCGCCCGCGAAATGGGCGCCCGCCCCGATCCCTTCGAGCGCGAACCCGCCTCCCGCGAACCCCTCTTCCCCGAATGGAAAGAGAAGGCCGAGCGCTCCCAGTTCCTGCGCGACACCATCGCCGCCCTCCCCGAACGCTGCCGCCGTATGGTGGAGATGCTCTTCTTCCAGGATCCGCCCCTCCCCTACGCCGAAGTCGCCCGCCAGCTCGGCCTCGCCGAAGGCTCCATCGGCTTCATCCGCGCCCGCTGCCTGCGCCGCCTGCGCGAGGACCTCGAACGCGGAGGCTTCTGAAACCCATGGCATCCCTGCCCGCCGCCTGGTTGGACGCCCTCGCCGCCGAACCCCATAGCCCCGACTTCTTCGCCCGCCAACCCGAACTCCGCGCCACCGCCTCCGTCGAAGCCCTCCAGGACGAAGTCCTGCGCGTCCTCTACGCCGACCCCGCCCGCGCCGCCATCATGGCCCGCGCTGCCTTCGATCTCGCCGCCGAACTCGCCGACCCCGCCGCCCGCGCCGCCGCCCTCCGCGCCATGGGCCACGTCAGCTACGTCTCCTCCCGCTACGAAGAAGCTGTCCGATTCTACGGCGAAGCCCTCGACATACTCGACGCCCTCGGCCGCGACCGCGACGCCGGCCGCACCCTCGTCAGCGCCATCCAGCCCCTCATCTACCTCGGCCGCTACGACCAGGCCTACGCCTGGGCCGCCCGCGCCGAACTCATCTTCCAGCGCCTCGGCGACCACCTCCGCCTCGCCCGCCTCGCCTCCAACGTCGGCAATATCCTCTACCGCCAGGACCGCTACCAGGAGGCCCTCGATTCCTACCAGCGCGCCCGCGCCACCCTCGGTACCGCCGGCGAACCCCGCGACTTCGCCGCCGTCCTCAGCAATATCGCCGTCTGCCTCGTCAGCCTCGGCCAACACGCACAGGCCCTCGCCGCTTACTCCGAAGCCCGCCAGTGCTCCCTCCGCCACGGACTGCACTCCCTTGTCGCCGCGGCCGATTACAACATCGCCTACCTGCACTACCTGCAGGGCGATTTCCTCCGCGCCATCGATCTCTACAAGGAATCCCGCGAACACTGCCGCCGCGCCGCCGATCCCTATCACCTCTCCCTCTGCGACCTCGACGAGGCCGAACTCTCTCTCGAACTCAACCTCAACCGCGAGGCCGCCGCTCTCGCCGCCCAGGCCGCCTCCGGCTTTGAAGCCCTCTCCATGCCCTATGAACGCGCCAAGGCCGTCGTGCTCCATGCCATCGCCGCCTGCCGCGTCGGACAGCCCCGCCTCTCCGCCCATCTCTTCCGCCAGGCCCGCACCCTCTTCGCCGCCGAGAAGAACCGCCTCTGGCCCGCCCTGATCGACCTCTACCGCGCCATGCTACTCGAGCGCGAAGGTGCCGTCGAACGCGCCGGGCGCCTCGGCCGCCGCGCCCACCGCGCCCTCGCCCCCTCCATCCTGCCCGGCCCCGCCGTCCTCAGCCAACTGCTGGAAAGCCGCCTGCTCCTCCATAGCGGCCGCGTCACCGCCGCTCGCCAGGTCTGGCTGCAAGCCCGCGATCGCCTCGCCACCGCCTCCACCCCCGCCCTCCGTTTCCACGCCCACTTCCTCGGAGGTCAAATCGAGGAGCGCGGCGGCAACCACACCGCCGCCTTCGACGCTTTCGAATCCGCCCGCCGCGAGATCGATACCCTCCGCAGCCGCCTCTGGGGCGATGAACCCAAAATCTCCTTCCTCAAGGACAAACTCGCCGTCTACGAAAGCCTCGTCCACCTCTGCCTCCACCACCGCGGCCTGCCCTCCGAAGCCTTCCGCTATATCCAGCAGGCCAAATCCCGCAGCCTCGCCGACCTCATCGCTCTCCCGCCCTCTCCCGCCCTGCCCCACCCCCCCCTCGAATCCGAAATCGACGCCGCCCGCCGCGATCTCGACTCCCACTACCGCCACTTCGAGCGCCTCGCCCTCTCCGGCAATCCTTCCCCCGCCCAGGTCTCCGGTCTCCGCCAGTCCGCCCGCGAATCCGAAACCCGCCTCGCCCGCCTCCTCGCCGAAACCCGCCCCGCTACCCCAGGCAACGCCGACCCGCTCTCCCTCGACGCCATCCAGGCCTCCATCCCCCCCGATGCCGTCCTGCTTGAGTACTACATCGCCAGGGGCACCCTCTGCGTCTGCCTCCTCGACCGCCAGTCCCTCGACGTCGTCCCCCTCGGTCCCGCCGAGCCCATCCGCGCCCGCCTCCGCCTCCTCCGCTTCCAGATGCGCCGCTTCCACCTCGGCGACCAGTACCGCCGCGCCGTCGGCGACTGCCCCGAACTCGCCGCCGATACCCACCTCCGCGAACTCTACGACGATCTCCTCCGCCCCCTCCGCCCCCGCCTCGAAGCCGCCCGACACCTCATCTTCGGCCCCCACGACTTCCTCCACCACCTGCCCTTCCACGCCCTCCGCGCCCCCGATGGCTACGTCATCGATCGCTTCAACGTCTCCTACGCCCCCAGCGCCACCGTCTTCGCCCTCTGCGGACGCGGCAATCCCGCCGCCCCCCCCGGCGGCTCCCTTGTCTTCGGCATCCCCGACCGCCTCGCCCCCCACATCGAACAGGAGGCCCGCACCGCCGCTCAAATCCTACCCTCCGCCCGCCTCTTCCTCGGCCCCGATGCCACCGGCGACGTCTTTCGCCGCTACGCCCCAGAAAGCCGCTTCATCCACATCGCCACCCACGGCATGTTCCGCCGCGATAACCCCCTCTTCTCCGCCATCCGCCTCGGCGATTCCCACCTCACCCTCCTCGACCTCTACCGCCTCCCCCTCTCCGCCGAACTCGTAACCCTCAGCGGTTGCAGCACCGGCCTTAATCTCATCGTCGGCGGCGACGAATTGATCGGTCTCATGCGTGGACTCCTCCTCGCCGGCACCCGCAGCGTCCTCGTCAGCCTCTGGGATGTCAACGACCTCACCACCGCACGGTTTATGGGTAATTTTTACCGGCATCTCGCCGCCGCGCAGCAGGATAGGGCATCCGCCCTCCGCAGCGCGATTCAGGAATTACGCGCAGACTATCCCCACCCTTATTACTGGGCCCCATTTCTCGTGGCAGGAGAATTCACACAGATTACCGTGTAAAAAACTCGTGATGAGATATATTTTTCACACTATCCAAGTACCCCTAACTTCAGTTAAGGAACGGCTGCGGAGACCATGAATGGAGCATTTTGATATCGGCCGCTGGACGGATTACGTCCGCGGGGTCGTACCGAAACTGGAGAAGGAGTCCATGGACCATCACCTCACGTTGGGTTGCACGGAGTGCAACCAACTGGTCGGCCTGATGCGCCGCGTCTGGGAAGAAAGCCGCGCCGAGGTCTCCGTTCCGGAGTACCTGGTGCGATCCGCCGAAGCCGTCTTTCACGCGCCCGCCTCCGCGGCTCCTTCCCCCGATTGGCTCTCCCTCCCGCGCCTGGCCGCCCGCCTGGTCTTCTCCAGCCTCCTCGCCCCCGCCCCCGCCGGCGCCCGTTCCGCCGGCGAAGCCGTCGCCCAGGCCGTCTACCATGCCGGGAATGTGGCCATCGATATGCAACTCGACTGTGAACCGGAATCCACCGAACTGACCCTGGTCGGCCAGGTGCTCGATCTGGAGCAGGCCGGTAAGCCCATCGAAGCCGTTCCCGTCATGTTGACAGCGCGTAAAAAAGTCGTAGCCAGTTCCCAGAGCAATCGCTTCGGCGAGTTTTGCCTGGTCTCCCGGGTGCAACCCGGACTCACTCTTTGTCTGCACCTCGCCTCCGGCGCGAAGAAGGTCTCGATTCCTCTGTCCAAACTCATGGCGGGCGTTCAATGACCATGCCCCGGCGCGGAGGACTGCTCGCCGCGGCGCTCGTCCTCTGCTTCGTTCAGGCGGCGTCGGCCGCCCAATATATCCTTCGCACCGCCTCCGGCGCCAACCTCTCCCCCATCCTCTCCAGCTACGGCCTCGTCCTCGTCAAGTCGATCACCGACGATGGCCGCACCGTCTTCCTCGTCTCCGACGGTACCGGACCCGTATCGTCCTCCCTCGTCAGCCAGGTCTCGGCCGATCCCTCCGTCGTCTCCTTCGAACCCGATCAGGAGATCCAGTCGTCCGACACACCCCCCGCCGCTCAGCCGGTGGCCAATCCCGCCGCTCTCGCCGCCGCTATTCAGGACCACGCCGTCGTGCAGTACTACGGCGCTCCCGTCCGTGAGAGCTATGTGCTCCAGCCCGCGCTGTCCCTGATCCACGACCCGCAGGTCCTCAGCTCCTACGCCACCGGCGCCGGCATCGTCGCCGTCATCGATACCGGCGTCGATCCCAACCACCCCGCCCTCCGCGGCGTCCTCGTCCCCGGCTACGATTTCACCCGCGACCAGCCCGGCTTCGCTTCCGAACTCGCCGACCTCAACCAATCCACCGTCGCCATCCTCGATCAGTCCACCGTCGCCATTCTCGACAAAAACTTCGGCTTGGTGCTCAACCAGTCCACCGTCGCCATCCTCGATCAATCTACCGTCGCTATCCTCGACGGCTCCAAGCTACCCTCCGACTTCGGACACGGCACCATGGTCGCCGGCCTCATCCATCTGGTCGCCCCCACCGCCCAAATCATGCCGCTCAAGGCCTTCGCCGCCGATGGATCCGCCGACCTCTCCAACATCGTTCGCGCCATCTACTACGCCGTCGATCACGGAGCGTCCGTCATCAACATGAGCTTCAGTTCCCCCGTCCTGTCGCCCAGTTTGTCCGACGCCATCGCCTACGCCGCCAGCCACCGCGTCATGTGCTTCGCCTCTGCCGGCAACGGTGGAAGCCGCGTCGTCGTCTACCCGGCCGCGATTCAGGGCGTGATCGGAGTCGGCTCCACCAGCCTGCTCGATAAGCGCAGCCCGTTCAGCAACTATGACACCGCCTCCGTCCGCATGGCTGCTCCCGGCGAAGCCCTCATCACCACCTATCCCGGCAACAACTACGCCGGCGTCTGGGGCACCTCCTTCAGCACCGCTCTCAGTTCCGGCGCCGCCGCCCTGCTGCTCCAGGTCAAGCCCCGCATATACGGCGGCTTGAGCGACGCTCTCGAACATGGCCACCCCCTCGACATCGGCATGGGCGACGCCCGCCTCGACGTCCTCTCCAGCGTCCTCTACTGCCTCCTGCCCCACGACTGAAGCGGTACCGACTCCCAAAGTAGCGCAGGCCTCCCGGCCTGCCTTTGGAGCGAATCGAAACCCCTCCTCGCGTCAGCGCACGAACCTGCCGCCCGCCGTATTCCAGGACTGTCGGCCCCGCGGCCGAATGCAGAGAGACCTGCGCTACCAAAGCCCTTCGAGTTTCCGTGACTCTTGTACGATCCCATCGGAGCCTGGGCTCTGCGTCAGAACGCCCCCGCCCCCTACCGCGTCCGCGAGAACAACGGCTCCTCAATCTCCGCCAGCCGCCGCTCCCGGTGCGCCGCCGCCGCTCCAATGAACGCCTTGAACAAAGGATGCGGCTCCATCGGCTTGCTCTTGAATTCCGGATGGAACTGGCACCCCAGGAACCACGGGTGATCCGCGATCTCGCAGATCTCCACGTACGTGTTGTCCGGCGTCTCGCCCGTGATCTTCAGCCCCGCCGCCTTCAACCGCTCTTCGTATTCGCGGTTGAATTCGTAACGATGCCGGTGCCGTTCCTGAATCTCCTTCGCCCCGTACGCCTGTAGCGCGAAGCTCCCCTCCGCCAGCCGGCACGGCCAGCTTCCCAGCCGCATCGTACCGCCCAACTCATCGATCCCCTTCAACTCGCGCAGCTTGAAAATCACCCGGTGCGGCGTCCCCGGATTGAACTCCGTCGAGTCCGCGTCCTCCAGCCCGCACACGTTTCGCGCGAACTCGATCACCAGCGTCTGCATCCCCAGGCAGATCCCGAAGTACGGCACCTTGCTCTCCCGCGCGTACTTGATCGCGTTCAGCATGCCGTCGATCCCCCGCTTGCCGAACCCGCCCGGCACCAGGATCGCGTCGTACCCTTCCAGTTGCCGCTCCCAGCCTTCCCCGGCGATCCCCTCGGCTTCCACCCAGTGGATGTTCACCTTCAATTGGTGCGCCAGCCCTCCGTGCAGCAGCGCCTCCTTCAGGCTCTTGTACGAGTCTTCGTACTCCACGTACTTGCCCACGATAGCGATATCCACTTCGCCCTGCGGATTCGCCAGCCGGCTCAGCATCTCGTTCCACCGCCCCAGGTCCCGCGGAGGAGCGTCCATCCGCAGGTTGTGCAGCACGATCTCGTCCACGCCCTCCGCGGCGAACATCACCGGACACTCGTACACGCTCTTCACATCGTGCGCCGTGATCACCGCCTTCACGTCCACATCGCAGAACAGCGCGATCTTCTCTTTCATCTCCTGCGGGATGAACCGCTCGCACCGGCAGATCAGAATGTCCGGCTGGATGCCGATCGCGCGCAGTTCCTTCACCGAATGCTGCGTCGGCTTGGTCTTCAGCTCCTGCGCCGCCGCGATCCACGGCACCAGCGTCACGTGCACGAACAGGCAGTTGTCCCGCCCCTCTTCGTGCCGCATCTGCCGGATCGCTTCCAGAAACGGCAGCGACTCGATGTCCCCCACCGTCCCCCCGATCTCCGCGATCACCACATCCACATCGCCCGATACCTTCTTGAGCGCCGACTTGATCTCGTTGGTCACGTGCGGAATCACCTGCACCGTCTTGCCCAGGTAATCGCCCCGCCGCTCCCGCGCGATGATCTGCTCGTAGATCCGCCCGCTCGTGAGGTTGTTCGCCTGCGTCAGCTTCGAGTGCGTGAACCGCTCGTAATGCCCCAGGTCCAGATCCGTCTCCGCCCCGTCGTCGGTCACGAATACCTCGCCGTGCTGAAACGGGCTCATCGTCCCCGGATCCACGTTCAGGTACGGATCGAACTTCTGGCACGTGACCTTGAGCCCGCGGCTCTCCAGAAGGCACCCGATGCTGGCGCCGGCGATACCCTTCCCCAGGGAGGAAACAACGCCCCCGGTCACGAATATGTATTTAGCCATGATTAGTCCCCCCGAGTAAGGTAGCTTCGTATAAGTGAGATACCCGCTTGAGATCTTCCGGTGTGTCCACTCCCAGCGACTCGTACTCCGTCTCCACCACCCGTATGGCGAACCCGTTTTCGAGCGCCCGCAGTTGCTCCAGCCGCTCCGTTCGCTCCAGTGGACCCACCTCCAGCGCGGAATAACTCAATAAGAAGTCGCGCCGGTACACATACAGCCCGATATGTTTGAAGTAAGGCGTCGCGTTCGACCCGTCGCGGTCGAAAGGAATCGCGCACCGCGAAAAATAAATCGCGTCGCCGTTGTGCGCCGTCACCACCTTCACCACGTTCGGATCGCCGGTCTCGCGCGGATCCTCGATCCGCTTCTTCAGCGTCGCCATCGACAGTTCCGGCTCGTGCACCAGCGGGAGGATCGCGGTGTCGATCGCCGCCGGGTCGATCAGCGGTTCGTCGCCCTGAATGTTCACCACGAGTTCCGCGTCCGTCGATGCCGCCGCTTCCGCCACCCGGTCCGTGCCCGAGGCGTGCTCCGGACTCGTCATCCTCACCCGCGCCCCGAACCCCCGCGCCACATCCGCGATGCGTTCGTCGTCCGTCGCCACCAGGATTGCCGTCAGGTATTGCGACCGCGATGCCCGCTCCCACACGTGTTGCAGCATGGGTTTTCCTCCGATGAGAGCCAACGCTTTGCCGGGGAAACGAGTGGATTGAAATCTGGCAGGAATTACGCCGAGAATTTTACGCGGCACAGGCGATCATACCACGAAATCAGCGTGCTAGACTCGAAGAAGAAAGGGAAGCTGCGTGCGATGCGGCCCTCCTCTCCTAACCTCTTGATCTGGAGCGCTGTCTTCGTTCTCCTGGGTAGTTCGGCTTGGGCGCAGGCCAACCTGGAACCGCGCATCCGCCCGGGCGCCAAGGCTGAGCCGCTCACGCGGGCCGATATCCGCGTCGACGCCACCCTCGTCCTCATCCCCGTGACCGTTACCGATCCCATGAACCGCTTCGTCACCGGCCTCGAAAAGGAAAACTTCAAACTCTTCGAGGATAAGAAGGAGCAGTCCATCAGCCAGTTCTCCAGCGAGGACGCCCCCTTGAGCGTCGGCGTCGTCTTCGATTGCAGCGGCAGCATGGGCAGGAAACTCGAAAAGTCCCGCGAAGCCGTGGCCCAGTTCTTTAAACTCTCCAATCCCGAAGACGAGTTCTTCCTCGTCCAGTTCAACGATTCTCCCCAGTTGACCCAGCCCTTCACCCGCAACCTCGAGGAAATTCAGAACAAGCTGGCCTTTACTCAATCCAAGGGACGCACCGCCCTGCTCGATGCCGTCTATATGGCCCTGCACGAAATGAAAAAGGCGCGTAACACGCGGAAGGCCCTGCTGCTCATCTCCGACGGCGGCGACAACTCCAGCCGCTACACCGAACCCGAAATCAAGAACCTCGTGCGCGAAGCCGACGTCCAGATCTACGCCATCGGCATCTACGAAAGTTATGGCGTGCGCAGCCGCACACCCGAAGAACTGGGCGGCCCCGAACTCCTCACCGAAATCGCCGAACAGACCGGCGGGAGACAGTATTCCGTGGACAACCTCAACGAACTGCCGGACGTCGCGGCCAAGATCGGAATCGAGTTGCGCAACCAGTACATCCTGGGCTATCAGCCCCAGAACCCTACGCGGGACGGCAAGTACCGCAAGGTGCAGGTTAAGCTCATTCAGCCCCGCGGCCTGCCGCTGCTCAGGGCCTTCTGGAGGCAAGGTTATTATGCGCCGGCCCGGTAAATCGCACGCCGCCGCCGCGCTTGCGCTCCTCGCCGGCGCCGGCGTGTGGGCACAGCAGGACGCCCCCGCTGTCTTCCGCTCCGAAACCCGCCTTGTCGTGTGCCACACCACCGTGATCGACAAGAGCGGACACTTCGCCACCAACCTGCCCAAAGAAGCCTTCACCGTCTACGAAGACGGCAAGCCGCAACAGATCAAGGTGTTCCGCCGTGAGGACATCCCCGTCTCGCTCGGCCTCATCATCGATAACAGCGGCAGTATGCGCGATAAGCGCGCCAAGGTCGAAGCCGCCGCCCTCGCCCTGGTCAAAGAGTCCAACCCCGACGACGAAGTCTTCGTCGTCAACTTCAACGACGAGGCCTTCCTCGACCTGCCCCACAACAAGGACTTCACCAACGACATCGGCGAACTCGAAGAGGCCCTCCAGCGCCTCGATTCCCGCGGCGGCACCGCCATGCGCGACGCCATCCGCATGTCCATCGACCACCTTAAGGAGAAGGCCCACAAGGATAAGAAGGCCCTCGTCGTGGTTACCGACGGCAACGATAATTCCAGCGTCATCAGCCTCGAAAGTCTCGTCAAATCCGCCCAGCAGAGCGAGGTCCTCATCTACTCCGTCGGCCTCCTCAGCGAGGAAGAGCGCCGCGAAGCGCAGCGCGCCCAGCGCGCCCTCCGCGCCCTCTCCGAAGCCACCGGCGGCGAGAGCTTCTTCCCCAAGGACGTGGCCGACGTCGACAAGATCGCCCACCAGGTGGCGCGCGACATCCGTAGCCAGTACACTATTGAATACAGCCCTTCCAATACCGCCATGGACGGGACCTTCCGGAGAATCGAAATCAAGGTGAACGCGCCAGGCAACCTCAGGGTCCGCACACGTAGCGGCTACTACGCCACCCCGGACCAGGCTCTCGGAAGCGGCCCGGCTTCGAAATCGAAATAATGAGAGTTTTCTTCGCTGTACTCGCCGCGGGCGCCCTCCTGGCGCAGCAGGCGGCGCCTCCCGCCGACGACGGGAAACCCACGGTCTTCCGCCTCGATACCCGCATCGTCGTCTGCCACACCACCGTCGTCGATAAGACCGGTCACCTCGTCACCAACCTGCCCGAGAGCGCCTTCAGCGTCTACGAAAACAAAGTCCGCCAGCAGATCCGCCGCTTCAAACGTGAGGACGTCCCCGTCTCCCTCGGACTCGTCATCGATAACAGCGGCAGCATGCGTGACAAGCTCGCCCAGGTCAAAGCCGCCGCCGTCGCCCTCGTCAGGGAGTCCAATCCCCAGGACGAAGTCTTCGTCGTCAACTTCAACGACTCCGCCTACCTCGATAACCCCAAGAACAAGCCCTTCACCAGCGACATTAACGAGCTGCAGCAGGCCCTCGCCAAGATCGATACCCGCGGCGGCACCGCCATGCGCGACGCCATCCAGATGTCCATCGATCACCTCAAGGGCGCCCACCGCGACAAGAAGGTCCTGGTCGTTATCACCGACGGCAACGATAATTCCAGCACCGTCGGCATGGATACGATCCTGCGCAGCGCGCACAAAAGCGACGTCCTCATCTATGGCGTCGGTCTCCTCGCCGAGGAGGAACACCGCGAAGCCTCCCGCGCGCGCAAAGCGCTCAACGATCTCGCCGAGGCCACCGGCGGCAAAACCTTCTTCCCCAAGGATGTCGCCGAAGTCGATACCATCGCCCGCCAGGTCGCCCACGACATCCGCAATCAGTATGTGATCGAGTACTCGCCCAGCAACTCGGTCATGGACGGCACCTTCCGCGCCATCAAAATCACCGCCCGCGCGCCCGGCACCACCGTGCGCACGCGCAGCGGCTACTACGCCACGCCGGACTCGAAATAGATGCTCCGCTTGCTCTGGCGCCTCTCCCGCGGCTACCGCCTGCGCCCCTGGCGCAGCCCCTACCTCCGCTGGCGCATCGAAACCTACTCCGGCATCCACGCCGAATCCATCGGCTTCGCCGAGTTTTGGCGCTTCGCCTGGCACGAGCGCGCCGGCCTCCTCCGCTACCTCCGCTGGGCCGACCGCATGCGCTGACCCCCCCCCGGTGTACCGTCGGCCTCCGGCCGACCTTTGATCGGCCCGCGGAAGCCGCCCCCTCTACGTCTCCACCCGCCCCGATCCCTGCCCCCGGAACTTCGGCCCTTGCTCCCGCCGCAACTCCATGATCAGCCCCATCACCCGCCGCTCGATCTCGTCCCGCACCGCGCAGTGATCTTCGTAATCCATTCCCACCGGGTCCGCCACGTCCCAATCCACCACCTTCGCCGCCCCGAACCGCACCG
>JAFDVU010000189.1 GCA_018268835.1 Acidobacteriota bacterium
GGCTGCTTGGATCTTCTCCGGCCTCGTGCCGTGATCCGGATCCAGCATTCGCCGCACAACCGTCTCCCGGCACCCGAGCCGGCGCGCGAGTTCGCTGTTGGTGATCCTGCGTTCCCGCATCGCCCAGTACAGGGCGACTTTCGGCGCAATCCACGACGGCACGGGAATTACGCGATGCCCACGTCGCGGCTCCGAGGGATACGGAATCTCTTCCCGGCGACAGAGCCGCATCGCCAGGGCACTGCCGAGGCAGTCCTCCGCTTCGCCGAGCGCTTCCTGCAAATCGCCGCCGTCCGTAATCGCCTCGGGTAGGTCCACAAAATGGGCTACCTGCCGCCCATCCTCATCACGCCTGAATCTCGCCGGATAGCTGATCTCGATCATTTGGCCCTCCTACAAATCACGCGGGTCCACACCGAGTTGCTTGCACATGCCGCGCAGAAGGCCGCGGCCAATCTCTTTCTTTCGGTCCTTCAGCGTCGTGAAGGACCGGCCGTAATAGACACGTCCGTGGCTGCCGTCGCCGTGGCCCGGGTCGAATGCGACGGGCACATCCCGCTGCTTCCCGAGTCGTGTGAGTCTCCTCAGAAACTCCGCGCCCGTCATGTTACGAGTCTCGCACACCTTTGTGCGAGATTCAATCCGGCTGCGTCCCTTGCGGCCGCCCGCCCTCTCCCCTCACCGCCGGACCCAACGCCCACGCCACGCTCACCGCCAGCACCGACGCCACGATCCAGCCCTGCGCCGCCAGCCCCGGATTGCCGCTGCCCAGCAGCAGCCCCAGCGGCCCGCGCAGCGCCGCCACCCACAGCACCAGCCCGTACGCCAGCCAGTTGCGCCGCCCGTACCACTGGCAGAACGCTGCCACCGCTGCCACCGCCACCAGCGCCCCCAGGTAATTCACCGCGAACTCGCCCGCCGTGCGCACGCCGCCCGGCAGCAACGCCACCGCCACGAGCAGCGCTCCCGCCCACAGCACGCTCCGCCGCCGCACCCGCGCCGCCAGCAGGCCCAGCAACACCAGCGCCGCCGCGTCCACCAGCCACGTCCGCGCCGCGCCCGCGATCGCCGCCACCGCCGGAGCCCGGCTGGCAATCATGTCGGATGCTTCGATGTCCGGCAGCGCCTGCGCGTGGAAGCGCTCGAACAGCAATCCCTGCGCCTGATGCGCCAGCAGCCCCAACCCGATCGCCGCCGCCAGCGCCACCGCCGCGTCGCGCCCCGTCGCGCGGCGATTCTCGCGGCTCAGCGCGACCAGTCCGCCGGGTACGAACGTGGTCACAATCGCCGCCGATGCCATCGCCATCAGCGCGCCCGTCAGCGCCGCGATCGCCAGCCCGATCCACATCATCGCCTCGAACGTCTCCAGCGGATTCGCCGTATCGTAGCCGCGCAGCAGCAGGTGCGCGGAGAGCAGTCCCGCCAGCGGTACCAGCAGCGCCGCGGGCAGCGCCAGTTGCACCGCCGCGCGCCAGCGCACCGCCCCCGCGCGGATCGCGTCGATCAGCATCCACAGCCCGAACACCAGCAGCCCCGCCGCCGCCACGATGCGCGCCACCAGCACCGCGATCGAAATCGCGTTCTCCCGCTCGCGCGCGCGCTCGAAGGTCTCGTCCGGCTTCCACAGCCGCGTGAAACTCACTGCGCGATCCCCGGCCACTTCCACGCGCACCCGGCCCTTCGTATCGCCCGCGCCGCGCGCCGCGCCCGGTGACGCCTCCCATACCAGCGTGTAATCGCGCCGCGCCTTCTTCTTCTCGCTGGAATTTTCCACCAGCTTCATGCCGCTCACGTCCTGCCCCATCGACGCCGCGAATGCCTCGGCGATCTGCCGCGCGCGGTCCGGCGCCACGTCGGCGCCCGGCCGGTCCTCGGGCATCGTATGGATCACGGCCAGCACCCGCGCGCTTTCCGGATCCACGCTCACCGTGATCTCTTCGCGGTCCAGCGGACGGAAGTAGCGCGTCACCCAATGCCGCAGCGGGCGGTAGCGCGAGAACATGGCCGCTGCTTCGGTGGGCGGCAGGTGCTCCAGAAAGTATTTGCCGGCCAGCGCGTCGGCGCCCTGCCCGTGCGCGTCGGGCCACGTCACGGCGTGGAACCGCGCCGGATCCAGGCCCTGCGTGCGCAGGAATTCGTCGGCCGCCTTGCGCGCCTGCCCGGGTCCGATCCGGAACTCCGGCGTGTCCCCGAAGCGGCTCACCGGGATTGCCAGCGCCGCCAGTCCGGCCGCCAGCAGCGCCGCCGCGCTCCATCGCGCCGCCGTTCCCAGCCGCCGGTAGTCGCTCGCGCCGCGAGCCGCGGGCTCCTCCGCGGCAACTTCGGTCGGACCCGCCGCCGGCGCGGCTTCGTCGCCGTTCAGCAGCCCCTCTTCGCTCTCGAATCCGCCCCGCCGCCAGTACATCGCCAGCGCCACGATCACCGGCAGCACCACGATTCCCGCCGACGCCATCCCCGACAGCTTCAGGTACAGGTTCGGACTCCGCACCAGCAGCATCGCGCTGTACATCGCGTCCACCGAGTAGTGCCACACCAGCGTCGGCAGGATGCCCCAGCGCAGCATGATCACGCCCAGCGCGATCCCGCCGATCCCCACCTCCACCCCGCGGATGTAGAACGGCTGCTGCGGATACGCCGCGTGCCCGAAGCCCCAGATGAAGCCCGCCAGCACCAGCGCCGCCACCCAGTTGCGCGCCACTTTCTTCAAAAACGGAATCGCGAACAGGCGAAACAGAAATTCCTCGCTCACCGCCGGAAAGAATCCGCCGAAGAGCACGAACGCCCACGGAAACTTCGTGTTCAACAGGTCCGAATACGGCACGTCCGCCGGCGACCACGCGCCGAACCGGTAGGCCACGATGTAAAACCCCGTCTGGTAGGCGATGAAGATCCCGGTCAGCGTGACCCCCAGGATCGCGCCCAGCAGAAATCGCTTGGTGCGCAGCCCGCGCGGCGTAAACAGGCTGCCCAGCGAGATCTGTCCCGGAAACGCTTCGCGGTAGAGCGGCTCGGCGCCCGCCGCCAGCACGAACAGCACCCCGCCGGACCCAAGCGCCGAGAGCACCGCCTGCAACAACTGCCCCGCGACGAAACTGCCGTAGCCGTCCGCTGTGGGATAGGCGAACTCATGCAGCGGAAACTCGTTCAACTGCGCCAGAAACGCCAGCACCATCCCGGCCAGCCCTACCACCGAAGCGCGCCGCAGCCGCACGTCGTGACGCCGCACCCGCATCACGATCGCCACCACCATGCCCAGCGCCAGCAACAGCGCCGCCACCGCGTCCACCAGCGACGCGGCTTCGTTCTTCGACCGCAGCTTGCGGTAATCCCGCGTCCACTGCTCCGGCACCTTCAGGTATTCGCGGTACCCGCCCGCCTCGTCGCCCAGTACCGTCACCTCCGCCCGATACGTGGCGTCGCGCAGGTTGAAGTCGCGCTCCTTCCACGTGAACGTCCGGTCCGTGCGATGCGGGCGAACCACCTCGCCGGCTTCCACGAAATCCATCGTGGAGGCGTCGCGGCCGATGCGCGTGCGCAGAAAATCCTCCGCGATGGCGCGCGCCCGGTCCGCGCCCGTCTCCGGCCGCGCCGCATCATCCGGCAGCACGTGGGCGAACCCCACCAGTTCGCCGCGCGGTGTGAACGATACCGTGTACTCTTCCTTCGCCAGCGGACGGAACCAGCGGTACGACCAGCGCCACAGCCGCACCCGCGATCCCATGATCCGGTTGGCCTCCTCCAGGCCCGCTTCCCGCTCCAGGAAGGTCTTCGCGTCGTCGTCGTAATCGAACTGCGCGGCCTCGCGATAGCCGGCCACGGGATATTTCTGCGAGGCCAGAAAGCCCTCGGCGAGCACCAGCGCCTGCTCGCGGTTGACGCGGAACTCGATCGAGGCTTCCGGAAACGCGCGGTGAAAATTGCCCGCGCTGTACCACACCGTCGCGCCGAGCAGCGTCAGGCAGATCGCGATAAAGCGGTAGTCCGCGCCGTTCAGCCGCGTCTTCATTTTGCCGCCCAGTGCAGCCCGATTCCGCCCAGGATGTACTTGCGCGACTTCACCGTGCGGTATCCGGTGCGCCGCAGCAGGCCCGAGAACTCCTCGATCGAAACGAAGCTGCGCAGCGAGTCCGGTATGTAGGTGTAGACCCGCGGACGCCCGTGCAGCACCGTGCCCCAGAACGCGCCCTGCGCGTAGAGATACCCCAGGTACAGCCCGCGCATGATCGCGTTCGCCGGCAGGAAGAAATCCAGGCTCACCAGCAGCCCGCCCGGACGCGTCACGCGCTCGATCTCGCTCACCGCCACATCCAGCTTCGGAAAGTTGCGCAGCCCGTAGCCCACGAACACGCAGTCGAAGGCGCGGTCGGGAAACGGCAGCCGCCCGGCATCCCCGCACACGGTGTGGCGGACGCCCCGCCCGCGCGCCAGTTGCAGCATGCGCTCGGTCAGGTCCAGCGCCACCGCGCGCGCGCCCGGATAGCGGTTGGCCACCATCAGGGAGAAGTCGCCGGTCCCGGCGGCAAGGTCCAGCACCACCGGCCGCTCGGGCAGGCGCGCTTCCTCCAGGCCCGTGCGTTTCCAGTGGCCGTCCATCCCGTAGGAAAAGGCGCGCGTGATGAAATCGTAACGCGGCGCCACCGTGGAAAACATGGACCGCATCAGCCCCAGGTTCTGTCTCTCGATCGGAAGTCTCACTCAGGCCGGATTGTATCAGAGTGAGGTGGCCCCGCCCCGCATCCGGGCTACAATTGACCTCTCATGGACCTGCTTCGCCGGGCGCGCGAATCGCTGCTGGTGTGGCTGGCGGCAGCCGCCGGCTCGCTGCTCTTCCTCCTGCTCGGGCCGTACTCCGATTACGGCCCCGCCGGCTATCTCGATCCTTGGATTTACACCGGCTACTTCACCAACTTTTCTTACCTGGTGCGCCACATCGGGCCCACCTATTATGTCTCGCGCCTGCCCTGGATTCTTCCCGGAATCGCCGCCTTTCACCTGCTGCCCCCGGAAGCCGCGTCGGTCCTGCTCAATCTGCTGATCGTCACCGCCGCGGCCGGTTCGCTCTACTGGGCCGTCCGCTGGCACTACGGTCCGCCCGCCGGATTCCTCGCCGCGGTCCTGCTGGCGACCAACCCATATTTCCTCTCCACGGTTTGCTGGGACTACCCGGATGGACCGGCGATCGCCTACGCCTTCGCCGCGCTCGCCTTCGCGGTGCGGCCCCGCGGCGCGCCCCGCCGCAACAGCGCGCTCACCGGAGTCTTCCTCGCGCTCTCCGGCCTGACCAACATGGCCGCCGGACCGATGATCCTGGCGGTGGCCGGCGTCGCGCTCTACCGGCGCCGCTCCTGGCGCGACAGCTTCGCGCTGTGTGCCGGAGCCGCCGCCGCGGTCGCCGCGTTGTGTCCCGTCAGCCAGTTGCTCTTCGGACGGTGGACGTATTTCTACTGGCAGGTCTACCAGACCATCGCCACCTTCGGCAATCACGGGTTCCTCTCCGCCATGTGGGGCAGCGGTCCCGGCTTCCTCCTCATCGCCTACCGGCTGTTCGCGCCCGTCTTCCTGCTCGTGCTTGCTCCCCTGTGTGCGGCGCGCGCCGGCGCGGGCCGGACGAACCCGGTTCTCCGTCCCGCTTACCTGGCCCTGCTATTGTGTCTCGCGCTGTACGCCTTTCAGGAATTCGTGCTGCACGGCGTGGCGCTGCGCGTGCATTACACCAGCTCCTACCTGCTGGTGCCGGCGTTCTTTGTGGCCGGAGCGCTGGCCGGAGAATGCGCCCTCTCACGCGGCCAGGCCGCCGCCATCGCCGCCTTCGCCACGCTGCTGCCGTTCCTGCACCGCGAACTGGCGCGCATCTCGAGCCCGTGGACCGCGCTGCTGCTGACCGGCGCCGCCGCGGCCGCGGCATTGCTGCTGCCGCGCCTCGCACCCGCCGGATGCGCGCTCATGGCCGTGGCGCTGTTTCTCTCCCCGGCTCTCGATTCCTCCACCGGCTACGCCTGGGACCAGTCGTTCCCGGTGAACGGCCGCAACGCGGATGTGTTCCGCCACCTGATGACCCTGGAGGCGAGGTTGAAGGCGTCCATCGATCCGGCGCGGCGTGCGCGATTCTGGTTCGACCGCGACGAACCGCTGGCCCCCTTCTACGATTCGGCCGAGTCCCTCTACCTATGGATGCACGCCGATTTCACCGCCGGTCTTGCCTCCTGGCCCGACGGCGAATTGCGCCGGCAACTGCCGCTCAACGCAACCCTGGTGCACCTCACCCTGCATCCCGAGCGCCTGGCCGAGCGCAACCGGTTGCTCGCATCGCGCGGAATCCGTGCCGCGAACCAGCGCAGTTGGAGCATGCCCTACCGCGGCTACACCCTCCAGGTGATTCTGGAGGATGTCGCGTACCCCACGCCGTCCGCTCCGTAGCTTATTGTTTGCCGGTGCGCGCGCCGGCCCCGTGTTTCACTGGTTCGGCCGCCGTACCCGCGGCCAGCACGCCGGTTTGCGGCGTGAGCGTGACGCCGGAGATGCGCGCCATCTCCTCGATCGCCATGTTCTCGGCGTCCTTGAAAAAGCTGAGCGCGCCGTTGCCGCCGTAGTCCACCCGCACCAGGTCGCCGGCCTTCACCTGCCCGGTGGCGATCAGGTTGGAAAGCGGATGCACCAGGTTGCGATCCACCGCGCGCTTCAGGTGCCGCGCGCCGTACTTCATGTCCGTGCCCTCGCGCAGCAGGAAGTCCCCGGCCCGGTCGCTCATCTGGAAGACGAAGGGCGCCGTACCCGTGTTGGCGAAGATGCGCTGCTGCACCAGGCGCAGTTCGATGCCCAGGATCTGCCGCAGCTCCTTCGCGCCCAGCGGATGGAACACCACGGTCTTATCGATGCGGTTCATGAACTCCGGCGTGAACTTGCGCCGCGCCGCTTCGATGCCCGCGCGATTGACCTTGCCCTCCAGCGCCTCATCCACGATTCCCTCGGCGCGCCTGTTTTCGGCGTCGCCCGCCGCGAATCCCAGGTTGGGCCGCAGGATCGAGTTCATCTCGGAGGCGCCCAGGTTGCTGGTCATGAAGATCAGCGCCTGCGAGAAATCCACCCGCCGGTTGTCGCCCAGCGTCAGCGTCGCCTTATCCAGAATGCCCAGCAGCAGGTTCCACAGCGCGTCACTGGCCTTCTCGATTTCGTCGAACAGCACGAAGCTCAGCTTCACCTTCTCCGTGTGGAACTGGTTGATCGCTTCCTGGCTGAGCAGCGGATGCGTCTCGCGATGACCCAGGTATCCCGGAGGCGAGCCGATCAGCTTGGCGATCTCGTGGCTGTGCTGAAACTCGGCGCAGTCGATCTTGACCACCGCCCGCGCGTCTCCCACCAGGCTCTCCGCCATGGCTTCCACCAGCCGCGTCTTGCCCGAACCGGTCGGCCCAAGGAATAACAGGCTTCCGATGGGCCGCCCCGGGCTCGACATACCGGCCAGGTAAGTTTGATAAATGTTAATGATCTGCTGAACGGCCTCGTCCTGCCCGACGATCCGTTGTTTCAGATCTCCTTCGAGTTTCTCCGCCTCGCATCCCGTCTTTGTGGGGTTGAGCTGCTGATTCAGGCGTTTCATCGGCTCGCCCCTCCCTTCTCACTATGTAAGACGGAGTACCCCGCTTCCGGGATTCGTACTAACTCGTAAAGCTTTCGTAACGGGAGCGGCGCCGTGAGCGGACTTACTTGCGAGGCTGCGAAGGACGCATCTCGACCCGGCTGACCATGGTGCGCGCTGGCATTTTCAACACCATTGCCACCGTTTCCGCCACGTCTTCGGGCGCTACCTTCCAATCGTCCGCCTTAGGGGAGTTTCCCGAGTCCCGGAACTCGGTCGCGACGCTGCCCGGCATGATCGAAGTGACGCGAATTCCATCGTAGCGGTGGTCCAGCATCAGCGCCTCGGTGAACCCGTTGAGTGCAAACTTCGATGCGTTGTAGCCGGCGCCGCCCGCAAACGGGTTGCGCGCCGCCAGGCTGGAAATGTTGACAATGAACCCGCCGCCCCGCCGGCACATCCGCCCCACCGCCTCACGGGTGCAATAAAACACACCGTTGAGGTTGAGGTCGATGTTGCGGTGCCAATCCTCCACGCTCATCTCCCCGACCTTGCGGAAGACGCCCTCGCCGGCGTTGTTGACCAGGATGTCCAACCCGCCGAACTCGCGGTCCACGGCTTCGAAGAGGGCGGACACTTCCTCCACCTTGCGGACGTCCGCCGCCACGCCCAGCACCTTCTCCCCGCCGCCGATTTCCCGCGCGGCGCGCACCGCCGCATCGCGCGTTCGCCCGCACAGCGCCACCTTCGCTCCCTCGGCAACAAGCCTCTCCGCGATGGCGCGCCCGATACCGCGCGTGCCTCCCGTCACAACCGCCACTTTTCCGTTCAACGATTCCATATCCACAGCTTACTGCGCCCGTGGCTCCCCCTGCCTCGGGTACAATGAATCCAGCGATGCCTGCCGGCCCGCGTCAACTTCTCGAAGACCGCTTCGCGCAACTCTCTGTCGATCTCGACGCTTTGTTCGCCGAATCGCGCGAGCAGACCCGCCGCGAAGTCGCCGAACTGCTCAACCAGGCGGTCCGGCGCCTGAAGACCGCGCCCGGCGTCGAAGAACTTTGCGCCACTCTCGGCGATGCCGCCGCCTGCTTCGCCACCGGCGTGATCCTGTTCCGCATCGAAGGGGACACCGCGCGCAGCCCGCGGATCGAAGTGCCGCTCTCCACCGCGCCCGCCCTCGCCGCCGCCGCCGCGATCCACGATCCTCTGGTCGCGCTGGCCACTCCCGCCGAAGTCTCCGCGCCGCTGGCCGAACTGCTCGGCCACGAGGAAGGCGCGCGCGCGCACCTGTTCCCGGTTTCGGTGCGCGATTCCGCCGCCGCGCTGATTTACGCCTGGGGAGCGGTGCAGAGTCCGGCCGTCGAACTGCTCGCCCAGGTGGCGTCGGCCGTGTGGAGCGCGTTTCCCGAACCGCGGCCCGAACCCGAGCCGGTGCCCGAACCTGTTCCCGAGTTGCTCACCATCGCCCCGGCGCCCGCCGTCGAACCCGCGGATGCCGCGCCGGCCAGGTCCCCGTCCAAATGGGAGGAGCTTTCCCCCGCCGAGCAGCAGGTCCACCTCCGCGCGCAGCGCTTCGCGCGGGTGCAGGTGGCGGAGATGCGCTTGCAACATGCCGAAGCGGTGCAGTCCGGCCGCATCCGCCGCGATCTCTACGACGCGCTGAAAGAGCCCATCGATACCGCGCGCGCCGCCTTCCGGTCGCGTTTCTTCACCTGCGACAGCATGGTAGATTACCTCGACCTGGAGTTGACCCGAACCCTCGCCCATGACGACCCGGAATTGCTTGGCCGGTCTTATCCTGGCCCTCTGGTTTAGCCCGGCGCACTCCGCATCCGGACCGCTTGCGATCCTGGTACGCTCCTACCGTCAGGCCCCCACCGCCGCGCATCGCGACGCGGTCCGCAACTACGCCGCACAGCATCCGCGGGAAGCACCGCTGGCCGCGCTCGCGCTCGGCGTCACCGCCTACGAACAGCGCGATTACGCCGCCGCCATCGCGCACCTTGCGCCGCTGCCCTCCCGCCTGCCCGCGATCGCCGATTACATCGCGTACTACCTGGCGGCGGCGCGCGTCGAAGCCGGGGACATGGCGCCCGTGGCGCGGGACGCCGCGGCGGTGCGCGCGGAAGCGCCGCTCTCGCCGCTGGCCGCGCGCAGTTGGATCCTGGAAGCGCGCTCTCTCAAGCCCGCCGATCCCAAGGGCGCGATCCAGCTTCTGCTGGCGCACTACGGCGAACTTCCCCAGCCGGAGACCGACATCAACCTGGCCGATTTCTACCTCGCCGCGAACCAGCCCATCGACGCCGCCAACTACTACCAGCGCGTCTACTACGGCTACCTCAACGGCGACGCCGCCAAACGCGCCGCCGACGGCATCGCGGCGCTCAAACAGCAGATGGGCGACGCCTACCCCGCGCCCGCCGCAGCCCTGCGCCTGCGCCGCGCCGACCTCCTGCTCGCCGCCGGCGACTACGCTCGCGCCGGCGCCGAGTACAGCGCGATTCCGCTCGACGCGGCGCGCGTCCGCGCCGGCGTGGCCGATCTCAAGCGCGGAGCCATCAATACCGCGTGGCCCTACCTGCGCGACCTCTCTCTGCCCGAAGGCGATGCCGACGCCGAGCGCCTCTACTTCCTCACCGAGTGCGC
Organism: Acidobacteriota bacterium; assembly: GCA_018268835.1. Lineage (GTDB taxonomy): Bacteria > Acidobacteriota > Terriglobia > Bryobacterales > Bryobacteraceae > Solibacter. The sequence goes on from JAFDVU010000189.1 coordinate 10,226, forward strand.
CCGCCGCCGCGACGATGAGGAGACGCTGCGCGCTACCCTCGACCGCCTCGCCGCGCGCTATCCGAAATCGCCGTGGCGCCTGCGCGCGCTCACCAACACCGCCAATCACTACATCGTGGCCAACCGCCCCGACGATTACGTGCCGCTGCTGCGCACCGTCTACCGCGAATTTCCCGCGTCGCCCGGCGCGGCGGTCGCCCACTGGAAGGTGACGTTTCAAGCCTGGCTGCGCGACCGGCCCGACGCCGGCGCGCTGCTGCGCGAGCACCTGACGGACTATCCGGAGCACACCGCCTCGGCCGGCGCGGCGCTGTATTTCCTGGGCCGCTCGCTCGAGCGGGAGCGCGATTTCGCCGGCGCCCGCGCCTGCTACCGGCGCATCGTGGCGGTGTTCGAGAACCACTACTACGCGATGCTCGCGCAGGACAGGCTGCAAGCCCGCGAAGTGGCCTCGGCCACCGGCGCCGGCGCGATCGAGAGGTTCGTGGCGGGACTCAAGTTCCCCGAGCCGCCGCCGCTTCCGCAAGCCGCCACCGCGGCCACCAACGAGCGCATCCGGCGTTCGCGCCTGCTGCGCGATGCCGGGCTGAGCGAACTCGCCGACGGCGAACTGCGCTTCGGCGCGCGCAACGGCGGCCAACCCGCGCTGCTCGCCATGGAACTCGCCGCCGGCGCCGAGGAGACCCACCAGGGATTGCGCGCCATGAAATCGCTGAACCCGGATTACCTGGAGTATCCACTCGCCGCCGCGCCGCGCCGGTTCTGGGATCTGCTCTTCCCCCTGCCCTACAAGACCGACCTCATGCGCTGGGCCAACGCCCGCTCGCTCGATCCCTACCTGTTGGCCGGCCTCATCCGGCAGGAGAGCGAGTTCAACCCCAAGGCGATTTCGCGCTCGCGGGCGTACGGCCTCACCCAGATCCTTCCCGGCACCGGGCGGCAGTTCGCCCGCAGCGCCGGGGTGCGGCCGTTCAGCACGCGCCTGCTCTCGCAACCGGCCATGAACCTCAGGATCGGCAGCACGATCCTGAAATCCATGTTGGACGCGCAGGGCGGCAGCGTGGAACAGACGCTGGCCGCCTACAACGCCGGCCCCAATCGCGTCGCCGATTGGCTGACGTGGGCCACCTACCGCGAACCGGCCGAGTTCGTCGAGAACATCCCGTTCACGGAAACGCGCGATTACGTGCAGGCCGTGCTGCGCAACGCCGGCATGTACCGGCGGCTCTACGGCCCGCGCTGAGCGCGGCACGGCGCGCTACCAGTCCACATCCAGCCGGCAGACATGGTGGTTCAGTTCGCGCATGAGTTCGGCGATCTCCTCCCGCTCGTCGGCACGCATCGATTTGAGTTCCCGTATCGCCTCGAGCAGGCTGTCCAGATTCACCGCCACCCAAGCCCACTGCACGCTGTGGTAACAAGGCTCGGTTTCGCTCTTCGAAGGCGCGGGCAGGCAGGGCGGGCGGGAGGGTTCGGCGCGGCGCCGCAACTCGGCCACCGCGGCGGCGACCTCCGCGCCGTTCTCCTGCTCGATGGCGATGGTTTTGCCGTCGAGTTGAATGCCCTCGGCCGAGACGTGCGGCGCGATCAGCTTGTAGGTCTCCGGCGAGATGCGGGTCACATTGGTCAGTTCGAAGTATTTCGCTCCGAAGTCTTCCAGGTAGCGGATCAGGCGATCCACCTGGGTCTTGCTCGCGCCCACGTATTGGGCGCAGAAATCGCTCCAGCGCTCGGCCTTGGCTTTGTAGAGACGCTCGTCGCGGATGGCGCGCAGGCATTCGACGTCGGCCGCCGACGCCCTGCCCGCCATCAGGCTGAACGCCTGCCTGCGGCCCAGCCAAGTGCCCAAATCGAAATCGCGATCGGCTGGATTCGTATTTACACTGAGTTCCTGCTTCATTTTGAAAACCGCCGTGGACCAGGTTGGTCCGGAGTTTCGCCAACTTTCAATCAGTTACGGCGAAACGGTGGACCAACTTGGTCCACCGCGGCTTCATTTTCAGACGCGCGCGCTCCCGAACCGGCACATGCGCGCGGCTATCCGGTTGGCGCCGTGGGAGTTAAATAAATTAATCTGCGCGGACTCTGCCGCTCAACCCTTATAGACCTTCCAGAAGACGTCGCGGAATTTCGCCATGTCGGCCGGCGTGCCGATGCTGACGCGCAGCAGGTTGTCGAGCGGCGGGAAGGGCCGCCCGGGCGCCACCCCGAGCTTGGGCATCGCGCCGATGAACTCGCGCGCGTTGCGGCCCACGTCGATCATGAGGAAGTTGGCGTTGGGCTCGATGAACTTGACGTCGCGTTCGCGCAACCACGCCGTGAGTTCACGGCGGGTCTGGATGAGAGACGCCTTGCGCTGGGGTACGACGGTGTCGCGGTGGGCGAGCGCGGCCAGCACGGCGCGCGCGCTCACGATCGAGATCACATTCAGCGCCATGCTCTCCAGCTTTTGCGCGATGTCCGGACGGGCGGCGGCGAATCCGGCCCGCAGTCCGGCCATCCCGTAGATCTTCGAGAAGGTGCGCGCCACGATCACGTTCCTGCCTTGCTGTATGTAGGGCAGGGCGGAGCGGACGTCGGGGCGGTCCACGTAGTGGATGTAGGCTTCGTCCACCAGCAGCATGGTGTTGGCGGGAAGGTGATTGACCAGCCAATCGACATCGTCCGCGGTGGTGATGGTGGAGGTGGGGTTGTTGGGATTGCAGAGGTAGATCATGCCGCCGCCGGCCTTTTCGGCCTCTTCGGCGAGCTTGTGGACGTCGGCGGTGTAGTCGTCGCGAAGTCTGGTGAGGACCACGCCGTGGCCGAGGTGGCGCGCGCAATCTCGCGGCCCTTCGTAGGCCGGGGTGACGGTGATGAGCGGCCGCGTGGGCGAGGTGAAGAGATCGACCGCGGTGTGCAGGACTTCGCTCGAGCCGGAGCCGAGGACGATCTGGTTGGGCGCCAGTCCTTCCGATTTGGCGACGGCGGTGTAGATATCGCCGAACTCGTTGTAGTGGTAGCGGCCGCTTGCGGGCAGGACTTCGCGCATGGCGTCGAGCGAGACCGCGGGCGGTCCGGCGGGGTTTTCGTTGGCGTTGAGCCAGACCATGCCGGCTCCGGCGCCGACGGCTTTCGCGGCGGCGCGCTGCGCGTAGGCGGCTTCGGGCAACAGGCGGGCCGCGGCCGCGGCGGCGCCCATGCGCGCGAAGAATCTGCGGCGGGTCGTCATCGGAGTCCTCCCTTCAGACTCCGCATATGATATCGCGCCCGCGGCGCCCGCGCCTATCATGGGAAAAGAGGTGATTGGATTGGACACGTTGACACTGCGGCCGGTCGGTTACGTGAGGAGCCCGTACCAGCAACCGCGGGAGGTTCCGCGCGGACCGGGCGCACAACACAGCGCCGAGGGCGTGCTGGAGATACTGCCCGAGTTCGAGGCCGGTCTGAAAGACATTGAGGGATTCTCGCACCTGTTCGTGATCTGGGCCTTCGACCGTTCCGAAGGCTTCGAACTGGTGGGGACGCCGCCCACCGACGACCGGCCGCACGGCGTCTTCGCCACGCGCTCGCCGCGCCGTCCGAACCCGATCGCGCTGACCGTGGTGGAGTTGCTGCGCCGCGACGGCGCGCGGTTGCACGTGCGCGGAGTCGATATGCTGGAGGGCACCCCGATCCTCGACATCAAACCGTACCTTTCCGGCGTCGCGCCGGAGCACCTGAGGCGCGGCTGGCTGGACGAAGCCGAGGCGCGCGCGGCGAACGCCCGAGGCTGAAGCGGGTGCGCTCACGGGTGAAGCGTAAAGTAGTGGATGGCGCACTTGAGGATGAAGGCCAGCGTGCCGGCAAAGAAACTGATCAGCATGACGCCGTAGATCCATCCCGGGTTCCGGATGAACCGGCTGGCGGCTTCCCAATCCTCTCTCCAGAAGTGAGCAGTGAGATACTTCACCGCCAGGTACTGATAGAGTTGTGACGCGAGGATCGCGACGAAGAAGGCGATCCAGGTCGCCACGATCAGGGGGTCGACCGGGATCGTCGCGTTTTCGCGCAGTCCGAGAATCTGGCGGAGAAAGATGACCGGGAGTGCCAGAGCGGCGGTACTGAGTTGGCCAAAGGACCTGGCGGTTTCCGAATAGCGCCCCATGATTTCGAGGTAGGCGCGCTGTTCGGATTCATGCAGCGGACGGAAGGGTTCGTCGGCCATGAGGTTTGCCTCTTTCTTCGAGGAGATGTTCCCGGTGAAGATTCTATCGCCGGAGCATTTTCTCATCGAAGGATGAGCCTGAACGGTGACTGAGGTAGGGGCGGAGCC
>JAFDVU010000018.1 GCA_018268835.1 Acidobacteriota bacterium
GCGGGAATCCCGCCGGCGTCATGAAGCGACTGGCTTCCTATGTTCTGTTCGCGGCCGTTCTGCTGGTTCCCGTTGACGCGGCGCGAGCACAGTCCCTGACCGTTTCGCTGGTTCCCACGGTAGCCTCGCCGGCTCCCGTGGGAACCACCGTCAAATGGACCGTCGCGGTATCGGGCAACTCCGGAAATCTGCGGTACCGGTTCCGGGTTCGGCCTGCCGGGATGCCCTTCCATGTGGTCCGCGACTTCAGCCCCGAGCCGACCCTGGGCTGGACGGCGGCTCAACACGAAGGGCTCTACGAGATCGAGGCAGCGGTTCGGGATACGGCCACCGGGGCCACCGGCGTTGCCACGGCCTCCTACCGGATGACCTCCCTGGCGGCGGAGGCGCCCGTCATCACCCCCACGCAGAACTCGCTGGTGTTCCTGTACAGCGCGCCGCCGTGCGCTCCGCCAGGCCGCATGCGAGTCGCATTCGAATCGCCCGACGGAGTCATACAAAGCACTCCGTACCAGGATTGCCAGGCCGGCCTGAGTATGAATTTCTATCTGGCCGGAATGCGGGCGAATACAACTTACAGCGTCCACCACGTTATCGAAAGCCGGCAGGTTCGCCGGGGAGAGCCCGTTTCGCCTCCCACCGAAGGGCCTCCGCTGTCGGTGACCACGGGAGCGGTGCCGGTTCAATTGCCGGTTGCCACGATCCTGCAACCGCCGCCCGCTCCGCCGGGGGACCAGGTTGTGCTGTACAGCAACCTGTTCGGCCCGCCCTTCGCCACCGACCCGCAGGGCAACGTGATCTGGTATTACCCCGCCAATCTGACTCTTCTTACCCGGCCCGAATCGGGCGGGCGTTTCCTGGCGGTGGTTGCCACGCAGCCCATTACCGGATTCGGCCAGATTCTTCGCGAAATCGATGTCGCGGGAAACACCCTGCGCGAGACCGACACAACCCAGATCAACGCGCAACTCGCCGCGCTGGGCAAGCCGGCCATCGGCGTGTTTCACCACGACGCCATCGGCCTCCCGAATGGCGAAGTGGCGGTGCTCGCGACGACCGAGCAGATCATGAACGGAGTGCAGGGCCCCGGCCCGGTGGATATCATCGGCGACATGATCCTGGTCCTGGATCGGGACTTCCAGGTGGTTTGGACGTGGGATGCATTCGACCACCTCGATCCTCACCGGCAAGCTACTCTCGGCGAGACGTGTCCCGGGTTGGGATGTCCGCCGCTCAGCCTGGCGTCCCACGCCAATGACTGGCTCCACGGCAACGCCCTGATATTTGCCGCCGACGGCAACCTGCTCTATTCCAGCCGTCACCAGGACTGGATTATCAAAATCGACTTCCGCGGCGGCCAAGGCACTGGAGACGTCATCTGGCGCCTGGGAAAAGACGGCGACTTCCTCATCGAATCCAACGATCCATCGCCCTGGTTCTCCCATCAGCACGGGCCGCGCCTTTCGCCGGAGGACGGCACGCTGCTCGCCGTATTCGACGATTCCAACCTGCGACAGCGCGCCGACAGCAACGCGCACAGCCGCGGCCAGGTCCTGCGGTTGGACGAGCAGAACCATATCGCGACGCTGGTGATCGACGACGATCTCGGGGGATTCTCGTTCGCCCTCGGCAACGCGCAGCCGCTCAGGAACGGAGGCTACCTGTTCGATGTGGGGTGGCTGCCCGACAACAGCAGCCGCCTTGTGGTCGTCGATGGCTCCGGCAACCCGCTGGAGACCGTGCGCATGAGCGCCCCGGAATACCGGAATTTCCGGATGAGAGATATGTACACGCGCGATTCGGACCGGGTGATACGGCCCGCCCTCCGCGAACTTGCCGGCCAGATGCCGCCGCAATAGGCGCGCGGAAAAGCCTGCCCGGCATCGCGCCCTGTTGTTCCAAACCTCACAGGTCAATCCTGGCCGGTCTTCCATTGCGGTTGTGTTCCCGGCGCCGCGGCAGTAACCTGGGACAGCCTGACTCGAAAGGAGCCTCCACATGCCTTTTGAAAAGAAGGTCGCGCTGGCCGGTAGTCACCGTACGCCCCTTCCGCATGCCTCCGCCGCTGGACCGGCCGGCCACAACGAGGTCATTTCCGTAAGTCTGGTGCTCAGCGCCCGGACCGAGACTCCCCAGCCTGAGTCGTATGCCTACTCCGCCAATGGCCCGGCCGCTCACCACACCCGCGAGGACTACGGGATTGCCCATGGCGCCGCGCCTTCCGGCATCGCGGCTGCCGCGGAGTTCGCGCATGAATACGGCCTCACGGTTGTCGAGAGCAGCCGGCAAAAGCGCACGGTTGTGCTCGCCGGCACCGTCGGAAATATGCAGCGCGCCTTTGGCACCGAACTGGCCTATTACGATTCTCCGCGGGGCCGGTATCGTGGGCGCACCGGACCGGTTATGATTCCCGCGGAACTGGCGTCCTCCGTGAAAGCCGTTCTGGGATTGGACAACCGGCCTGTGGCCAAACCGCACGTGCGCAAGCACGCCGCGCTGCCGCCGGGCGCGCTCACGCCGCCGCAGGTCGCCGGGCTTTACAACTTCCCCTCCGGAGTAACCGGCGCCGGCCAGACGATCGGCATCATTGAACTCGGCGGCGGATATAGCACCTCCGATCTGAAGACTTACCTCCAGTCGCTCGGAATCGCGGTGCCCTCACTGGTCTCGATTTCGGTCGATGGCGGGGTCAATCGGCCCGGTGTGGATCAGGACTCCGATGGCGAGGTCATGCTGGATATCGAAGTTGCCGCCGCGGTGGCTCCCGGCGCCCGCATCGTGGTGTACTTCGCGCCCAACACGGATCAGGGCTTCCACGACGCCATCAGCACCGCGGTGCACGACGCCGTCTACAAGCCATCGGTCATCTCGATCAGTTGGGGCGGTCCGGAGGACACCTGGACGCAGCAGTCGATCGATGCCATGTTGCAGGCCGTCACCGATGCCGCCGCCCTCGGCGTCACCGTCACCGCCGCGGCCGGTGACGACGGCGCGACCGATGGCGTCAGCGACAACAAGCTGCACGTGGACCTGCCGGCGTGCCTGCCGCCGGTGCTGGCGTGCGGCGGCACGCGCCTGAATACGGCCAATGGCGTGTTTGCGAGCGAGACCGTGTGGAATGAACTGGCCAACGGCGAAGGCGCCACAGGAGGTGGAGTCAGCAGGATCCTCTCCGTCCCGTCGTACCAGGCGAACGCGGGTGTACCCAAGCAGCCCGAAACCGGTTTCGCCGGCCGCGGCGTTCCCGATGTAGCCGGCAACGCCGATCCCCAGACCGGCTTTGCGGTGCGCGTGGATGGCAAGGACGCCGTCATCGGCGGCACCAGCGCCGTGGCGCCCCTCTGGGCCGGTCTGATCGCGCTCATGAACCAGCAGATCGGGTCCCCGGTGGGCTTCCTCAATCCCGCGCTCTACCGCATCGGCAGTTCCGTGTTCCGCGATATTGTCTCTGGGAACAACGGGCACTGGAACGCCGCCCCGGGCTGGGATCCCTGCACCGGTTTCGGCGCTCCCAATGGAAAGGCTCTGGTGGCCGCACTCATGGGGAAAGCGACCTCGACGGGAAGGACTTGAACGATCGGGTAACGCTTGAGGCGAGCCGCCCGCGCCCGGCGGCCGCCGTCCGCAACGGCAGCGACGCCCCGGCCGCGCAGCCGGTGGACGCCACCGTCGTCGTGCGCCGCCGCCGTACCCCCCAATTGCAGTCGCGGCTCGATGCCATTCTGCGTGGCGTGGCCCCGCCCATGTCGCGTGAAGAAGCCGAACTGAGCCTGGGCGCCGATCCGGAAGACCTCCGCAAGGTCGCCGAGTTCGCTCAAGCCTACGGCTTGACCGTGACGGCATCCAGCGAGCAACAACGCTCCGTCAGGATCTCCGGTACCGTTGCCCGGATGGAGGCCGCGTTCGGCGTGAAACTCCGGCTGTGCCATAGCGAAGGCCAACCGTATCTCTATTATGAGGAGCCGCTCACCGTGCCTGCTTCACTGGCGGACGCCGTCGAGGGCGTGCTCGGCCTCGATCAACGCCCCGTTGCGGATCACTCGTAACAGGGGGGAACCGGCGGCTGCTCATCGTTCCGGAGCTGGACCCGTGGAATCGCGCAGCACGAATTCGGGGTCGATCACCATTTCATGTTCGGCGGTGGACGCCTTGTCCGTCTTGGCGAGCAGCGTATCGGCCACCAGGTGGCCGATGTGTTCCCGCGGGATGTGTACCGTGGTCAGCGCCGGGTGGCAGAACTCGCTCAGCTTGATGTTGTCGAAGCCGGTGACCGAAATGTCCCGCGGCACGCGCAGCCCGCGTTCGCGCAACTCGCGCAACGCGCCCACGGCCATCACGTCGTTGACGCACACGATCGCCGTGGGCGCTTCTCCGCTGGCCAGCAGCGCGCGGGTGGCCAGGCGTCCGCCCTCCAGCGTATCGGCGTCGGCGGCTGTGCGCACGCTGGTGTCGCGGTAGCGCGCGGCGGCGTCCATCACGGTCCGGGCGCGTTCGTTCAGCGGTCCGAGCAGCGAATGGTGCCCCACGAATCCGAACTTGCGGTGCCCCAGGCTGTACAGGTAGTCGAGGACCTTTTCGATCCCGCGGCGGTAGTTCACCCGGATGTTGGTCACGTTCTGCCGCGGCGCTCCCACATCGTAAAACACCACCGGGATCCCGCTGTGGTTGAGTTCTTCGATCAGCGCCGGCTCCATTTCCGAGACGATCGCGGCCAGCCCCGCCACGCGCCGCCCGATCATCAGCCGGATGCTCGATACCAACTGTTCCGGACGATAGTCGGTATTGGCGACCACCACTTCGTATCCGGCGTGGTGCGCGTCGCTCTCCACCGTCTTGTAGATGTCGAAGAAAAACGGATTTTCCAGGTTGGAAAGGATCATCCCGAACGTGCGGCTCTTGCCTCCGGCGAGATTGCGCGCGTGCAGGTTGGGGTGGTATTTGAGTTCTTCGATGGCCTTGAGCACACGCGCCCGCGTGGACGACTTCACCACGCTAGCGTTGTTCAGCACGCGCGAGACGGTCGCCGTGGACACTTTCGCGCGCCGCGCCACCTGTTCCAGGTTCATGACCCTACATTGTACAAACTATAACGATTACGAGACGATCCAGTAAATCGAGTATCGTTTGCCGAAAATGGAGTTGACCGGAGCCAGCGTCACGTCGCGCGCCTGAGCGCTGGTGCGGAACGTGAGCGGCGCGTCGCCCGGCTTGATCCACGCCGCGGGCCCGTCCCCGCGCGCTTGAAACGCCGGGATCTCGATCGGCGCGCGCTGCGGGCGCGGCGCGTTCGGCCCTTCCTGGTTGGCCTCGGTGAGTCCTTCGGTGCCGAGATCGCCGGCCAGCACCAGCGGTCCGTAGAGGAACGCCTGCATGGCGGCGTTGTCGGGCATGGCTTCCACGGTGAGCCGCATGGGCAGCGTCATCTCGACCCTGTCGCCGGCTTTCCAGGAGCGCGTCAGCGTGAGGTAACTGCCGGGAGTCGGGGTCGCGTCGATCGCCTTGCCGTTGATCTTCACGGCCGCCCCGTGGGTCCACGCCGGGATGCGCAGGCGCAGGGCGAGCGGCGCGGGGCGTGCCGCGGCGATCGTCAATGTGGTCGCGCCCTGTTCCGGGAAGCGCGTCTCCTGCCGCAATTTCAGGCCGCGCTCGGCCCAGTCCAGTTCGCTCGGGATGAAGAGGTTCACGTACACGCCCTCGGCATCGTGCCAGTAGATGCTGTCATTGAGCTTGGAGTACTCCTCCACCCCGGTCCCGGTGCAGCACCAGAACGACTGGTCTTCGGTGTTGAAGGTCTTCCACGCGCCTGGCGTCAGCGAAAGGTAATACTGCGTGTGCCCGGTTTTGGGGTGGATGGTGCCGAGGCGGTGATTGTAGAGCGCGCGTTCGTAGTAATCGAAGTAATGCGGCTCCCCGGTCCACCCGTAGAGGTGCCGGGTGAGTTTGAGCATGTTGTAGGAGCAGCAGCACTCCGCCGTGGCGACGCTGCGCTTGAGTTCCGCGGCGAGCCAGCGCGGTTGGGTCAGCCAGCCCTCGCCATTGCTGGTTCCGCCGGTGACATAGCTGCGCGCGGTCGCCACCTCGTACCAGAAGTAGTCGGCCACGTCGTGAAAGCGCATGTCGCTGGAGATCTCCCACCGCTGGGCGGCGCCGATCACCTGCGGGATGTGCGTGTTCACGTGGAGTCCGGTGAGTTCGTCGCGGCGCAGGGCCAGCGGGTTGAAGAAGATCTTCTTGGTGAAGCGGTCGCCGGCTTTGGCCCAGCGTTCGTCCCCGGTGGCGGCGGTGAGCTTATAGAGGATATCGTTCATGCCGCCGTACTCGGTATTGAGGATATCCTGCATGTGCTCTTCGCTCTTCCCCTTCGTCCACTCATCGGCCCAGTTGGCCATGCCTTCGAGGACGCCGAGCGCCTGCCGGTTGCCCGCCAGCGTGTACATGTCCAGCATGCCGGCCATGATCTTGTGGATGGTGTAGAACGGCGCCCAGACGGGCTTGCGCGCGTCGAGCCGGTCGAACCACTCGACGGGGAATGCGCTCAGGTATCCGCCGGCGCCGAGTTTCCGCTGGCACTGGGCGAGCGCGTCCACCATTTCGTCGCCCTTGGCCTTGGCGTCTTTGTCGCCCATGCCGGCGTAAGCCTGGGCGAGGGCGGTGAGATAGTGGCCGGTGAAGTGGCCGCGCAGTTCGCCCCGGCTGCCCTGCCGCGGTTGCGCGGGGTCGAAGGGCACATACTCTTCCCATCCGCCGAGCGGCTGCGCGCTGGAGGGCAGTCCGGCGTTGAGACGGAAGTTGTGCACCAAGCGGACGGCGGGCAGGCGCCCCATGTAGCCGCGATTCCATTCGGCGGCATCGAGGAAGATCGAAGGCAGCAGCCGCACCTGCGTCATGGCAAACGGCTGGACTTTGGCGGGCGCGTCCTTGCGGGTGAACTCGATGGGGCCCTGGAACGGCGGGACGATATCCATCGTGCCCTGCCGGCGCTGCTGCGGCGGCGGCGAAGGAGGAGTGGCGGCCTGTTGCGCGGCGGCAATGCCTGCGGCTGCGAGCCCGGCGAAGGAGCGGCGGGTGGGTTTCACGCTGACACCTCGGGGATTGGGTTGGAAACGGTTACAGTATGCCACAAGGGCCGGTGTGGGGGAGTGCGCAGGACTACACCCCTGGTCTTCGAAACCGGAGAGCAACCCTACGACTCCGTCCTCCTGATTCGAGTTGTGAATTTCTTCCGCCTCGCATTCCCAGCGGCTGGCGCCGTGAGGGGTTCCGTCGGCAACTCATTCACGCAGACTCACTGCGGCCGGCTATCCGCTCTCCCAGGACATTCGCGAAGCTGATCACAAGGACAACGGCGGAAATGTAGCCGATCCCAGGATGGTGCAGATAAAATCCGATGAGCGAAAGTAATTCTTGACGGCCGAGTAGGGGAAGGCCAGGGCGAACGAACCGGCAAGCACAACCAGGAGCACCACCAATAGCGCCATCGGGCAGGCTTGCCCGCGACGACTTCGGAGCAACACCAGCGTCGCCAGGACTGCAATCCCGAGTGAAGCGAATCGCCCAACCGGCATGGCACGCATGGCGACCGCAGCGGCACCGGTTGCGGCGAAGAAGGCAGCGAGTCGGCCAAGGCGATCCCGAAAACCGTGCCGGCCCAGCCCGGTGATGTTCGTCGAACAAGCGCAGGAAGGCCTTTTCGCCGCCCTGTTGCGCCGCCTTGAGGGAATTCATATCGTCTGACTAGTATTACCCCGAAGACCGAAAAAGAATCGGTTGCTTTTTGCCCGCTTCGGGTGCACTCTGATATTGGAAACCAATAGGAGTGCTCATGGCCGACAAATCCGACGTCTGGCAGGGGACTCTCGCACTCATGGTCCTCAAAACCCTGGAGACGATGGGGCCGCTGCACGGGTACGGCATCGCGCGGCGCATCGAGCAGATCAGCGGCGGATTGCTTGAGGTGCGCTACGGAACGCTCTATCCCGCTCTCCTCAAGCTGGAGCAGGAGGGCTTCGTCTCGGCCGAATGGGGCGTCTCGGACAATAACCGCCGCGCCAAGTACTACGGGCTGACGCGCGCAGGGAAGAAGCAACTCGCGAAGGAGGCGCGCGAGTGGGACCAGACCACTGCCATCATCGCCCGCTTCTTCTCGCCCTCCGGGGAGGCCTCATGAGAGCCTTTCGCGCTTTCCTCTCCCGGCTGGCAGGCATGTTCGACCGGCAGCGCCGCGATCGCGAACTTGACGAGGAGATGGAGTTCCACCTCCAGATGCAGATCGACGACAACCTCCGCTTGGGGATGACGCCGGCCGAGGCGCGCCGCGCCGCACTCGTGAAATCGGGCGGCGTCGAGTCCGCGCGTGAAGCCTGCCGCGACCGCCGCGGACTGCCGGCGATCGAGATCGCAGTGCGCGACCTGCGCCACGCCTTGCGGCTCCTCGCGCGCAGCCCGGCGTTCGCCGTGGTCGCGGTGCTCTCGCTCGCGCTCGGCATCGGCGCCAACACCGCCATCTTCACGCTGCTCGATCAGATCGTTTTGCGATCCCTTCCCGTCCGGAATCCCGATCAACTCCAGATGATCTGGACAACGGGCCCGAGCCTTGGCAGCAACCAGGGATCGCGCGCGGCGTCCTACCCGATGTACCAGGACTTCCAGCAGCGCGCCGCGGCCTTCTCGTACGTCTTCTGCCGCTACCTCACGCCGGTTTCGATCAGCCTCGGAAGCCGGACCGACCGCGTCACCGGCGAATTGGTCTCGGGCAACTACTTCCAGGCGCTCGGCGTCGGCGCCGCCCTCGGACGCGTGTTCACGCCGGAAGAGGACGACCGCGCCTATAAGGGGCATCCGGTAGTCGTGCTGAGCTACCCCTACTGGGTCGCGCGTTTCGACGCGGACCCGGCCGTCCTCGGGCGCAAGATCCTGGTCAACGGTTACCCGATGGTGGTCGTCGGAGTCTCCGCCGCGGGCTTCACCGGACTGGATCCGGCGCGCTCGCCGCAGGTCCGCATCCCGGTCCAGATGAAGCCGCTCATGACGCCGGCCTCGGACAACCTGGGCGACCGGCGCCGCCAATGGCTCCAGATCTTCGCCCGCCGCAAGCCGGGTTATACGCTCGAAGCGGCGAGCGCGTCGCTTCAGCCGCTGCTGAGCGTGATCCTCCGCGCCGAACTGGACAGCCCCGCGCTGCGCGACGTGTCGCAACGCGATCGCGACCGGTTCCTGGCACGGCGGGTTTTGAGCGAGTCGGCCGTCAGCGGCTACTCTTCCCTGCCGAGCAGTTACTCACGCGCGCTGGTGGCACTGATGGCAATGGTCGGGTTGGTCCTGCTGCTGGCGTGCTCCAACGTGGCCGCGCTGCTCGTTGCACGCTCCGCCGCTCGGCAGAAGGAACTCGCCATGCGGCTGGCGATCGGCGCCTCGCGCGGACGGCTTCTGCGGCAATTGCTGATGGAGAGCGCCGTGCTTTCTACCGCAGGCGCCACGGTGGGCCTGTTCCTCTCGGTGGCAATGGTGCGCGCACTGCTCGGATTCCTGCCCGCCAACGGGATGCTGGCGACGCTGCGGGCGGTGCCCGATTGGCGGATCCTCGCGTTCAACGCCGCGCTGGCGTTGGCCACGGCGCTGCTCTTCGGACTCGCGCCGGCGTGGCACGCGCTGAAGACTGACCTGTGGGACACGCTCCAGCAAGCCGCCGGCGCGGTCGGAGGAAGCCGCCCGTCGGTCACTCTGCGCAGGAGCCTCGTGACCGCTCAGGTCGCCTTCTCGTTTTTGTTGGTTACGGGCGCGCTGCTGTTCGGGCGGACGCTGCTCAATCTGAAGAACGCCCCCTCCGGCTTCCACGACATTGGCACCGTCATCACCTTCCAGATCGACCCGGCGCGCAGCGGGTACCCGCTGCCGCGGCTGAAGGCCTTCTGCCAGCAGGCGCTGCAGAGCATCCGCTCGCTGCCGGATGTGAAGTCCGCCGGCTACGCGTGGGTGCCGGTGCTAAGCGGCCGCGAAGCCGACTGGGACATCGTCGTGGAGGGCCGCGCACGCGAGGATCGTGATACGCAGGCCTGGGTCAACGGCATCTCTCCCGGCTACTGGCGGACCATGGGGGTGCCGCTGCTCGGAGGGCGCGATTTCGACGACGGCGATGTCGCGGGCCGGCCCAAGGCGGCAATTGTGAATCGTGCGTTCGCGCGCCACTTCTTCGGCGACCGGAGCCCGATCGGACTGCGCATCACGCTGGACACCGGCCGCGGCGCGCAGCCCGATACCGAGATCGTGGGCCTGGTCGCGGATTCGTTGTACGAAGGCCCGCGCCAGGGCATGCGCCGGCAGGTCTTCTTCCCATTCCCCCAGATGAACCAGTCGGTCGGCACGGCGTTCTACGTCCGCACTGCGGGCGATCCGGCGGGCGTGTTTGCCTCGCTGCGCCGCAAAATTCAGGAGTTGGACTCCGCCATGCCGGTCTTCGAGATGAAGAGCCTGGAGGACCAGCTTGACGAAACGCTCGGCACCGAGCGGTTGAGCGCGACGCTGTCGGTGGCCTTCGGCGCGCTGGCAACGCTGCTGGCCGCGGTCGGACTCTACGGCGTGATGGCCCTGACCGTCGCGCGCCGCGCGCGAGAGATCGGGTTGCGCATGGCGCTCGGCGCACGGCAGGGCGCGCTGCTGTGGATGGTGATGCGCGAGGCCTTCGGCATCCTCGGACTCGGCCTCGCGATGGGTTTTCCGTGCGCGTATGTGCTGAGTCGGTACCTGTCGTCGCAACTCTTCGGTGTGGAGCCGGCGGATCCGGCGACCGCGGTGGCCGCGGCCATCGGGCTGGTCGCGATCACGGCAACGGCCGCGCTCGTCCCCGCGCGTCGTGCCAGCAGGATCGACCCCATTCAGGCGCTGCATCATGAGTAGAAACGCGCGGCTGCGGCGGGGATCCGTCAGTGACGTGCGCCATCCGACATGCCCCGCCCGCTACCTCTCCAGCACCAGCCGCAGCCCCCAATCCGCATCCCCGGGAAAATCCGGCAACTGCACGATCCCGATCGCGCTCGACTTGAGCGTCCCGCCGCCCACCGGCGACCACGTCCCGGCCCGAGGGTCGAACCACTCCGCGCGGTACGTACTGTTCAGCGCCGCGCCCCGCACCTGGCTTCGCGGACAACCCTTTTCGAAGTATGCGAGGAAGATCGCGCGGTCCGGCGTGCGCGCGCAGTAGGCCCACCCTTCGTATCCCCGCACCACGTGCGTCTTGTCCGGCGAGACCAGGTCCGCGTCCGGCGCGAGGTCCCGGTACCGCGCGCCGATGGAAAACGCGAACGTCCGCAGATACTGCATCTGGCTGCTCGAGCGCCACTGGAAGGCGTCCCACATCTTAATCGGCGCCGCCGCTTCGATATCCGCGCCCCAGATGCCCTCGGCGCCGTAGACGTGCCCGGCAAAGCCGCCCGAAAGGAAACTGCCGTACATGGCCGAGCGCACGTATTGATCGTCCAATTCGGTCCCGCCCTTGGCGCCGTACTGGTAGCCGCGGCCTCCGCCCAGCGAGCGCGCATCCGTGTATCCGGAGTAATACGGCTCGCCGTTCAGCGCCGGACGCGGATGCGCCGCGCGGAAGATCTCGGTCAGGTACCAGTAATTGTTGTGCTCCCGCATGTTGCCGATCTGGTGCAGCGTCACCCACGAATCGTCGCCCCAGTTCTCCAGCGTGGAGGGATTGGCGTTGGCCGAGAGCAGCGTGCCGAACGGCGGCGGACCGTACTTCTCCTTCACCATCCGGATCGCCTTCAGGAACTCGTCCGGCCCCACCGTCTCGCTGATGATGTCCAGGTGGATCGGGCTGAGCACGGTGTGGTTCGCCTGATAGCGCGACCACACGTACTCGATGAAGCGCGCGTAGGAATCCGGCCACGCGTAATACTTCGACCACAACAGGCTCGCGTCGCGCCGCGATACCTCGATGAACGCCACGAAGCCGTTCGCGTTGAGGTAGTCGATCTTGCGGTCGATCGCCTGAAAGTAGGCCGGGTTCACGCGGTCCACGTCGGGGAACATGTTCTCGTAGCCCGGCACCTTGCCGGGGAACTGGAACGGCCGCCCGCCCTCGTTGTCCATGTTCTTCGCGCTGCCGGTGCCGAATTCGACCCACGCCGAGCGCACGGTGGTCTTCGCAGCGTCGTTCATCACGACGCGCCACGGCTGCCCGTCGGTCATCCAGTTGGGGAACGCTGCGATCATGTTCACCCAGTTGTAGCCTTGCGCCTTGCGGTAGCGGACGTAGTCCTTGAAGCCGGCCTCGGGACCGAGCGGGCGCTCGCGGTCGTCGTCGTACCAGCGGAAGCGGTTGGTGCCCAGCGCCCACCACGTGTCGCCGAGCGCAAAGAAGGGCGTCCCGTCGGCCTGCTCCAGCGCGTGCTGATTGGCTGTGGCGCGCAGGAAGCCGTGCCGCAGCGGATCAGCCGCCTTCTCCTGCTCGCTCCACGCGACGGCCGTGAACGATCCCGTCTTCCCGGCGAACCCCGGATCAGCCGGCGCCGATCCGCTCCGCCATCGCCACGCACCCGGTTCCGTGGCCACGATGCGCACGCGGAACGTCGCGCCGCCGTCCCAAAAGCCGTAGACGCGCTTGTGGAAGTTCGGCCCGGTGAGGTCCACCCACACGGTCACGTCCACGTAGGGGTTCGCGAAAGTCCGCGACGCGGTGAGGGTGATCTCCTGTTTCTCCCACGTATGAGCCGTGGCGCCCCACATCGCGCCGCTCCAGGCCAGCGCCGCCAGTCCGAGCCGGAGTCTCATTCGCACCTCCACCGCACACGATAGCAGGGTGGTCAGGCGATGGCGCCGCGGCCCCACGGTCCCACCTTTTCCGCGAATTCTTTAGCGGCGATTCGCCCAAGCGGCTATCTGCAATTCTTCAACTTCCCTGAAATGCCCGTCCCGGGTCACCAGGATCAATTCGTGGTGACGCGCCGCCGCGGCAATCCAGATATCGTTTTCGGGGAGGGGGCGCCCTTTTCCCTTCAAACGGTGCTTGAGACATCCGTACTCGCCAGCGACATCCGCCCCAGGCGACAAGAGCGCCCCGGATTCGCCTAATCGAGGTAGAGGTCGGGACGGCTTAAACCGCAATCCTTCCGCGAGATCAAGCGTCGTCTCGAGACCGCCGGTCTTTCTTGAATCCACCCAGAGAGGCAGCCACGTTAAGTTTGTCCGCCGGCGCGGCGACATCGTCGACACCGCGGTTGTGCCGAAGAAGCACGATGTGCCGGTGGGCACGCTTCGCGGTATCCTCAGTCAGGCTCAGATCAACCCTGAGGATTGGGATCGGCTCGCGTGAGATTACCGCTTTGCGCCCGCGGTCAGGCGTCCTTCGAATGCACCATTGTCGCCGCCGTGGGAGCCAGTTCCCGCAGATCGTCGATCCAGTAGTCCGGAGTGAATTCGGCCAGCGCTTCACGCCTGCCATAGCCGTAGGTCACCGCGCAGGTCTTCACGCCCGCGCGGCGCCCGGCTTCCATATCCGCGGGGGAGTCGCCCACGAACAGGCAGTCCTCGGGACGCGCGCCCAGCGCCGCCAGCGCCGTGAAAATCACGTCCGGCGCGGGCTTGCTCGGGAAGCCGTCGGTGCCCTGCACGTGGTCGAAGAAGCGCAGCAAACCGAACTGATCGAGTACCGCGCGCGTGGTCGGAGTGCCCTTGGTGGTCGCGGTGCCCTTGCGCCCGCCGAGCGCGGCCAGAGCGTCGGGAACGCCCGGATACACCCGCGTCATCTTGTGCCCACGCGCCAGGTAGATCTGCCGGTATTGCGCCAGCAGTTCGTCCATCCGGCTTTGCGGCGCGCCGGGAAACAGGTCGCCGAATAGATCGAACAGGTGCCGCCCGATGTAGCTTGCCAGAAAATCGTACGTCACCGGCGGACAATCGGGGGCGCCCGCCAGAGCCTCCTGCACCGCGCCCACGATGTCCGCGGCACTCTCCAGCAGGGTGCCGTCAATGTCGAACAGGTAGACCGGAAACGTGGGGATCACGCCGGTTGCGAGCCCTCGCTCAGGCCCGGCACGCGGCGGCCGCCCTCGGGACGCAGCACCTGCTGCGTGTCGCCGCTCGATTCCTTCCCCGGTGGCAGCGAGCCCAGCGAATCGCCCTTGATCAGCGTCATCACTTCGTTGCCGTCCAGGATCTCGCGCTCCAGCAGCGTCTCGGCGATCTTCACCATCGCTTCGCTGTACTTTTCGATGACGCCGGCGGCGGTGTCGTATCCGCCCTGCACCAGCTTCTTCACCTGCTCATCGATCTTGATCGCCGTCTCCTCGGAATAATCGCGGTGCTGCGCGATCTCGCGGCCCAGGAAGATCTGCTCTTCCTTCTTGCCGAAGCTCAGCGGACCGAGTTCGCTCATGCCCCACTCGCACACCATCTTGCGCGCCAGGTCCGTCGCGCGCTCGATGTCGTTGCCCGCGCCCGTGGTCATGTGGTGCATATACTTCTCTTCGGCGATGCGCCCGGCCATCAGGATGGCAAGCTGATCCAGCAGGTAATCCTTGTTGTAGGAGTGCTTGTCGTCGATCGGCAACTGCATGGTCACGCCAAGCGCCATGCCGCGCGGGATGATCGTCACCTTGTGCAGCGGATCGGCGTTGGGCAGCATGGCGGCCACCAGCGCGTGTCCGGCCTCGTGGTATGCCGTGTTGCGCTTCTCGGCGTCGCTCATCACCATGCTCTTCCGTTCGGCGCCCATCAGGATCTTGTCCTTGGCCATCTCGAAATCGGCCATGGTCACGACCTTGCGGTTCTGCCGCGCCGCGTTCAGCGCCGCTTCATTCACCAGGTTGGCCAGTTCGGCGCCCGCCAGTCCCGGCGTGCCGCGCGCCAGCACGCTCAGATCCACGTTGTCGCCCAGCGGAATCTTCTTGGTGTGCACTCGCAGAATGGCTTCGCGCCCGGAGACGTCGGGCCGGCCCACCACCACGCGCCGGTCGAAGCGGCCCGGACGCAGCAGCGCCGGATCCAGCACGTCCGGCCGGTTGGTCGCGGCCACCAGGATCACGCCTTCGTTGGATTCGAACCCGTCCATCTCCACCAACAGCTGGTTCAGGGTCTGCTCGCGCTCGTCGTGCCCGCCGCCCAGTCCGGCGCCGCGATGGCGCCCCACGGCGTCGATTTCATCGATGAAGATGATGCACGGCGCGTTCTTCTTGCCCTGCTCGAACAGGTCGCGCACGCGGCTCGCGCCCACGCCCACGAACATTTCCACGAAGTCCGAACCGGAGATCGAGAAGAACGGCACGCTGGCTTCCCCGGCGATCGCCCGCGCCAGCAGCGTCTTGCCGGTTCCCGGAGGCCCGATCAGCAGCACGCCCTTGGGGATGCGCCCGCCCAGCTTCTGGAACTTCTGCGGCTCGCGCAGAAATTCGATGATCTCCTGCAACTCTTCCTTGGCTTCCTCCACCCCGGCCACATCCTTGAATGTGACCTTCTTCTGCTGCGTCGAGTGCAGCCGCGCCCGGCTCTTGCCGAAACTCAGCGCCTTGTTCCCCCCGCTCTGCATCTGGCGCATCATGAAGATCCAGAACGCCAGCAGCACGATGAACGGCGAGGCGTTGAGCAGGATCGAAACCCAGTTGCCGGTGGACGTGTCCTTCCACGTCACGTTGACGCCGTTTTGCGTCATCAGGTCGATCATCGGCGGGTAGTTGAGCGGAAGTTGCGTGCGGAAGCCGACGTTGGGGTTCTGATAGGTCCCGTGAGCCTCGCGGTCGGCGATGGTGACCTCGCGAATCTCCTTGTTCTTGACCTTGTCCAGGAATTGCGTAAAGCTGATCTGCTCTTCCCGAGGGGTATTGCCGGTACGCACGATAGCGAATAACAGCACCGCCAGACAGATCAGAACCACCCAGAAAATTAGAGTCTTGATGTTTGAATTCACGCTACCTCCGTACCCTGCCTACCCCTTTAGACGCCGCCCCGCTGCTTCCGATTCCGATTTCCTCATCCGGCCAACTCGCGCACGCACAGAACCACCGGGGTCTCGGGACCAGCCGCGCACCACGCGGCTGCGCCAAAACGCCGCGTCCATGCAATCCGCCCGCCCGCTTCCAGAACCGGCCACCCGCTGCGCTCCCAAACCGGAACACGGGCCTTCTGGAACAGGT
Organism: Acidobacteriota bacterium; assembly: GCA_018268835.1. Classification (GTDB taxonomy): domain Bacteria; phylum Acidobacteriota; class Terriglobia; order Bryobacterales; family Bryobacteraceae; genus Solibacter. The sequence continues at coordinate 16,131 of JAFDVU010000018.1, forward strand.
CTTTGAGCTTGCATTCGCCGCGGGCCCCCTGGGGGCGATAACGGTCACCGGGCTGCCAACTCCGCAACGTAGCGGAACCGGACAGACAATTCCGGTCCAGACAACCCATCCCACTATTATATACGTAATGTAAGTTAGCGGTAGTTTCCGATTTATCAACAATTTCCAGCGAAATGCCCAGTTTGCTTCCGGGAACCGGTGTATACCCGGGAAGCGCCGCCTCCACCCGCCACTCCCCCCCTCCGCCGGCGGCGCCGAAGCGGATCCATTCAAAGGACCGGCACGCCGAAAGCCCCGGCAGCGCCGCGCTGCCTCCCGCCGGATCCGCCGCCAGCCCCAGCACCGCCTCGACGTGCGCGAAGCCCACCGCCCGAACGTCGCCCTTGGCCAGCGCGATCGCCCGCCGCACCAGCCGCCGCGCCGCCGCACGGGGCAGGGAAGCCAGCGCCGCCGCGCGCACCAGCACCGCATCCCCTTCCGCGCGCAGGTTCCCCTCCGTCAACCGCGCCGCCTCCGCCTCCCGCCAGCGCTCTTCTTCGAATGCCCAATCTGCCGTCTGCGCCAGTGCCTCGGCGATCGCCGGATTCCATTCCCTCTCCAGTTGTGGCAGCAGGTCGTGGCGGATGCGGTTGCGCGCGAACTCGCGCGAAAGGTTGCTCGCGTCCTCCCGCCACGCGATTCCGCGCCGCTGCAGGTAATCCAGCACCTCCTCGCGCCGGACCGCGATCAGCGGCCGCACCAGCCCCTCCGCCGTCACCGGCAGGATGCCGCTCAAACCCGCTCCTCCCGCCCCTCGCAGGATGCGGAACAGCACCGTCTCCGCCTGGTCCGACCGCGTGTGCCCGGTCGCCACCCGCTCCGCGTGCCCGCCGGCAATCTGCGCCCGGAAGAAGGCCAGCCGCGCGCGCCGCGCCTCCTGTTCGAGGTTCCCCGCCGAACGCGAAATTTCCAACGTGCGCAACTGGAACCGCAGCCCCATCCCTCCGGCGAGTGCCCGCACGAACGCCGCGTCGCCGCGCGATTCCTCTCCGCGCAACCCGTGATCCACGTGCAACACACTCAGCCTTACGCCCCAGCGGGGCGCCAGTTCGTGCAGCGCGTGCAGCAGGCACACCGAATCGGCGCCGCCCGAAACGGCGACTCCAATATCGCGCGCCTCCGCGAACATCCGGTAGCGCTCGATGGTGTGCGCAATCCGCCCCAGCACGCTTCCAGATTGGCATAACCCGCACCTTTGGCGATTGCCGGGTGCCGCCGCGCCCCTCCCAGCCACCGTTTTGTGAAATCGCTATGTGATTTTTCGTAATGCTATGTAAAACGAATTTGCGATGTCCGACGCGCCCGCCCTGAATCTGCCCCACCCCGATGCGGGGGATCGCCCGATACCCCCTCTTTTGCGTGGTGGGGCTAACCTGCTGCATCTACAAGAGATTCATTTCTATGGACTTTTTCGATCCAGGATGAACCCCGGCGCGTTGCCGCCGCACCTCTCGCGGTTCGTAAAGATTTTGGGCCGCCAACCATGCCCTCCATAAATCTTTTCGATTTGCGCGGGCTCCAGCCGTTTTGTATTCTGAAATCGTTAGTGGCCACGTCAGACACCTTCCGGAAGTTCTGAAAATCTCAGTAAGCAAAAAGGATCACTCACATCATGAAAAAGTATTTCGTTCTTGCCGCTCTCTTGCTGTCTTTCTGCACCCTGACCTTCGCGGGTGCGAAATCCTTCACAGTCGTTTTCGACAAGGCCACCACGGTCGGCTCCGTGAAGCTGAACCCCGGTGAGTACAAGGTCAAGGTTGACGGCACAAACGCGGTCTTCACGAACACGTCCAGCTACAAGTCCGCGAGCACCGCTGTCAAAGTGCAGACCGCCGACAAGAAGTTCAAGGATACCGCCGTGGACAGCTCCAACACGGGCGCCGGCGACGTCGTTCAGGCCATCTCGGTCGGCGGCACCACCACCAAGCTCGATTTCTCCAAGCAGGCCACCGCGACCAACTAAGCGGCTTCTCTCTCCCTCTCTCTTTGCCCTGCTGATGCGGGACGCCGCGCGCGTCCCGCATTTCTTGTTGCCCCCTACTTCCTCCCCTTGCCCTTCCTCCCCTTGACCTTCCCCGTCGCACCCTCGGTCAAACTCCGGATCAGACTGACTTCATCCGCGCGGTAAGGGGTGCCGTCTTTGTGGAAGATATCGTGGAACCACACCGCCGGTTCGCGGTCAACGTACGGATGCTGCCAGGAGTCCCACGGCAGGTAGGTCTGCGTCTTCCCCGCCACGAATCCCCAATTGATCGCCGCCACCTTGTACTTCTTGGCGATGGGCAGCGAGCCCTCGAACGTGCTGCCGTTGCCGCGCGCCATGTACTCCGTGCAGAAGATCGGACGATTGTAGCGTTCGAGCGACCGGATCCGCGCCTCGAACTCCGCCGGCTTGCCGTAATCGTGGAACGAGATCACGTCGCTGTTGTCGAGCTGAATCTTCTCGATCGCGCTCAGCTTCGCGTCGCTGGACCAGTCGCCCTTCCACACCCCGCTGGTCAGCGGCTGCGCCGGCTCCATCGCCCGCGCCCAGGCGAATACCTGCGGCAGCAGCGCCTTCACCAGCTCCACCTTGTTGGCCGGTTCGAGCTTGCCGTAGCTGGAATCGTTGGTGTTGTCGGGCTCGTTCCACAGGTCCCAGGCGAGCACGCGCTTATCGTAGCGGTACGCGCCGATCACTTCCTGCACGTACTGCCGCAGCCGGTCGTAATCGGCCGGGTTTTGCAGCGACGCCGCGCCCGGACTCTGCACCCAGCCCGAATTGTGCACGCCCGGTTTGGGCGGGCGCTGCGGTCCCACCTGAGGGTAGGGATCCCAGCACGAATCGAACAGCACGAAGATCGGCCGGATGCCGTGCGCGTCGGCGATCGAGAGGAACTTGTCGATGCGGTGCCGGAAGCCGGTCGGGTCCTGTTTCCACAGCAGGTCGTGGAGGAACACCCGCATGGTGTTCATCCCCAGCTTCTCACCCCAGGTGAGTTCCGTCTCCATCCACAACGGGTCGAAGGTGTCCTGCTGCCACATTTCAAGCTGGTTGATCGCTCCGGCCGGGATGTAGTTGGAACCTACCAGCCAGGGCTCCTTCGCGTACCACTCCTTGGCCGCCTTCTCGGACCAGCGGGATTGGCCGGACAATACTCCGGCCAGGCACAGGGCAATCAGAGGAAGTCTCATTTTCCACGATGATAGCGTGGGCGGGCACCTGTCCGGGAATCACCGTCCCATCAGGTATTGGTCCGCGACCATGTATCCGGCGGTCGTGGCTACCACCAACAGCGCGCCCAGGAGCTTCGGCGGGCTCGGCACGGGAATCTCGAAATAGCGGCAACCTGCCCCCAGGAGGAACCCGATCGCCAGTCCAATTGCACTTTTCATACCTGCGCCGGATTGTAGCATCCACTATCTTCCGTCCTGAAGGAGTACATCCCGGCCGGCGCCGTGCTACACAGAGGATATGCAGATGCGGAAAGCTCGAATTCTGCCCGTCGCGGCATGTGTGGCCCTGCTGTTGGGTGCTTCCGGGTGTGGGAGCAAACCGCCGGCAGCCGGCCAGGCGGATCTCAGGATGTTCGCGCCTCTTCCGGACAGCGTTCCGGCCAAGGGCGCCGGTCCCACCGAAGCACGCGTCCAGTTGGGCCGGATGTTGTACTATGACGCGCGCCTCTCCCGCAGCCAGACCGTCTCCTGCAACTCCTGCCACGATCTCGCCAACTATGGCGTGGACGGCCAACCCACTTCGACCGGGTTCAAGCAGCAGCACGGCAATCGCAACTCCCCCACCGTCTACAACGCCGCGCTTCACTTCGTGCAGTTCTGGGACGGCCGCGCGCCGGATGTCGAAGCCCAGGCCCAGGGGCCCGTGCAGAACCCGGTGGAGATGGCCATGCCCGATGGAGCCGCCGTGGTCGCTGTGCTCGAATCCATGCCGGAATACGTCGCCGCCTTCAAGAAGGCCTTCCCCGACGACAAAAAACCGGTCACCTTCGACAACATGGCTACCGCCATCGGTACCTTCGAGCGCGGCCTGCTCACTCCCTCCCGCTGGGACAAGTACCTCAAGGGCGACACCGCCGCGCTCACCGCGCAGGAACAGGCCGGACTCGCTGAATTCTCCGCCGCCGGATGCGGCACCTGCCACGCCGGAGCCCTCCTCGGCGGCAACCTCTACCAGCGCATCGGGATGGTGAAGCCGTATCCCGATACTTCCGATCCCGGCCGCTACGACGTCACCAAGATCGAAAGCGACAAGATGGTGTTCAAAGTGCCCTCCCTGCGCAACGTGGCGAAGACCGCGCCTTACTTCCACAACGGCAAGGTCGCCACCCTCGATCAGGCCGTCACCCAGATGGCGGATTACCAGTTGGATAAGCAGTTGACGCCCGCGCAGGCCTCTTCCATCGTGACCTTCCTCAACGCCCTCACCGGGGACCTTCCGGCCCAGTTGATTCAGAAGCCGGAACTTCCCAAGAGCACCGCGAAAACGCCAAAGCCCAACGAGGGATAGCGATGAGATTCAAGATCGAGGCGATCCTGTTCGGCGCGGGGGTTGTCTTTCTCGCCGCGCAGTTCTTTCAACCCGCGCGCGAGAACCCCCCTGCCGACCCCGCGGCCTCGTTTGAGGCCGTCGTCAAGCCGCCCGCGCACGCCGCCGCCGTGATCGAACGCTCCTGCCGGGATTGCCACTCCAACCGGACCGCGTGGCCCTGGTACAGCGGCGTGTCGCCCGTCTCGTGGATGGTCGCGCGCGACGTGAAGGAGGGCCGCGCCCGCCTGAACTTCTCGCAATGGAATCTCTACGGTCCGGAGATGTCGAAACTCAGGCTCAGGGCCGTCTGCGAGGCCGCTGCCAAAGGGAATATGCCGCCCAAGTACTACACCCCGATGCATCCCCAGGCCCGCCTCAAAGAACCCGACGTCGCCGCCTTGTGCGGCTTGTAGGGTCGGCCTTCCGGCCGACCCTCCCTTAAAACCCGTTGGCCTTGTGATTCACCAGCGCCAGAAACTCGTCCCGCGTCTCTTTCCGGTCGCGGAACGCGCCCAGCATCGCGCTCGTCATCGCACCCGAGTGCTGCTTCTCCACCCCGCGCATCATCATGCAAAAGTGACGCGCCTCACAAATCACCCCGACTCCCAGCGGACGCACCGCTTCCTGCAGCGTCTGCGCCACTTCCTGCGTCAGCCGCTCCTGAATCTGCAGCCGCCGCGCGAACATGTCCACGATGCGCGGAATCTTGCTCAGCCCGATCACTTTCTTCTGCGGCAGATACGCCACGTGCATCTTGCCGAAAAACGGCAGCATGTGGTGCTCGCACATGCTGAAGAATTCGATGTCCTTCACCACCACCATCTCGTCGTACTTCACGTCGTACAGCGCTCCGTTCAGCACCTTCTGCACGTCCATGTCGTACCCGCTGGTCAGGAACTTCAGCGCGCGCTCCACCCGGTGCGGCGTGCGCAGCAACCCGTCGCGTTGCGGATCCTCCCCCAGCCGTCCCAGCAATTCCTCGATCAGCGGAGCAATTTCCTGCTCTTTGCCCTTCGGCATCACTTTCACGATAGCTTTATTCGATTTCATCGGCGGTAACTTCAAAGATGTTCCGCGGGGTTTCGCCGATGCGAATCTTTTCGAGCTTCGGCCACTCCCCCGGAAACGTCTCTTTCCAGCTTCTCTTTAACCGGCGGCAGATTTCGTATCCCAGGTTCTCCGACGTGGGCACCACGCGCGCGAATCCCTCCACCTCCGCGTTCAGGTTGCGATGGTCGAACGGCGCGATCACCTGCGCCCGCACCAGCCCGTCCAGCCGCTCCGTATCCACCGCGCGCCCGCTCGCCCGGTCCAGCGGACCCCGCACGCTCACCTCGACCACGTAGTTGTGCCCGTGCCCGTACGGGTTATTGCACTTGCCGTACAACTCCCGGTTCCGCTCCTCGCTCAACTCCGCCGAGTGCAGCCGGTGCGAAGCCGCGAACTCGTAGCGCCGGGTTACCCGGAACATTCGGACTCCCCGAAGTAGTCCACGTACAGATCCGGGGTCTCGTACACGCGCACCGCGTGCAACTGCTTGCTGCCGTCGCTCAGCCGCCCTTCCAGCCGCCGCCAGATGTCGCGCGCGATGTTTTCCGTGGTCGGCACTTCGCGGTCGAACGGCGGCACCTCGTAGTTCAGGAAGCGGTGATCGTACGGCTCCACGATCTCCCGGTTCAGGATCTCTTTCAACTCCTTCAGATCCAGCACCATCCCGGTCACCGGATCGGGCTCCCCGCGCAGCGAGACCTCGACCACGTAGTTGTGCCCGTGCCCGTGCGGGTTCGCCGCCATGCCGAACATCCGCCGGTTCTCCTCATCGGAGAGTTGCGGATTCCTGCAAACGTGGGAGGCGGAAAACTCTACTTTGCGGGTAATGACCATCGGCCTTTAAGTGACGCTCGAAGGCGCGTCAGCGATACAATTAAATTATAGTTCGTCATGAAAACCGCTAACACCGACACCCTGATCCGCGCCGGCATCGGACTTCTCGCGGCCGGCCTCGTGGTCGCCATCTACGCCGGAATCCATGAGCGCGTTGTGGTCGCCGGCGATACCGCTCCCGGCTTCACCATCCACGCCGACAGCGGCCGCACCGTGACCCTGCCCAATTTCGGAGGCAAACTGCTGGTGCTCAACTTCTGGGCCACCTGGTGCCCGCCCTGCGTGCAGGAGACGCCGTCGCTCAGCCAGTTCGCCGCCCAGTACGCGCCCAAGGGCGTCACCGTGCTCGCCGTCAGCGTGGACCGCGACGTCAACGCCTACAATGCCTTCCTGCAGAAGTTCAAGCCCGCCTTCCTGACCGCCCGCGATGCCGATCTGCACGCGCAGTACGGCACCTTCATGTACCCGGAGACTTACATCATCGATGCCCAGGGCAAGGTGCTCAAGAAACTCGCCGAGCCGGCCGACTGGACGTCCCCCGAGGTCACCCAGTACATCAACTCGCTGCTCTGATCCGATGACGCCCGTCCCGCTTCACCTGCCGCTGCGCCTGCCCGACGCCGCGGAACTGGCGTCCCTCATCTTCGAACATGCCGAGCGTAAGCCGCTCACCGATGAACTCCGCAACCGTCTCGCCGCCCGCGCCGCCGTCCTGCGCCTGGAAACCGTCAGCCCCTGCTTCGGCTCCCTGGCGCGCGATCCCGTGCACCCCTCCACCTACTACCTTGCGGCCGATAACGCCGAAGGCGCCCCCTACCTGCTGCACCTCGCGCTGGCCTCCGCCCCCACCTCCAGCATCTTCCATAAACCCCTGCTGATCGGCCGCACCCGGCATCCCAACGGCTCCGAATTCGTCATCAACGCGATTCCCTTCGGCCCCGCCGACCGCGACAGCATCGAGCGCTTCGCCGCCCGCGTCGACCCCTCCGTCCTGCCCCGCGCGCAGGGCGCGCGCGCCTCCGTCACCGTCCGCGGCGATTATTTCCGGGCCTTCGAATTCTTCCGCTCGCTCCAGAAGCGCCGCAATCGCAACCTCGCCGCCGTCGCCGGCGATTATCACGCCTGCCTCTGGGCCGCCATCCGCGCCGGCTTCCGACAGGAGTATTCGCTCGCCGCCGAGTTTCCCGCGGACCGCGCCGGCGAAGCCCCGCGCCAGACCCTGGCCTACACCCGCTTCGCCATCGATGTCTCTTCGCTGCCCGCGGGCGACGACGCGCTCAAGGCCGCCGCGCACGCCCACGAACAAATCCGCCAGGCGCGCGCCCTGCTGAAATCCTCCTCCACCTTTGAATTCGAAGTTGTGATGGGGCCCGTCTCTGCCGCGGAGTTCGCCGCCGCTCTGGAAAGCCTCAAGCAGTGCGGCCACCCGCCGCAGTTCGCGCGCACCGCGTCCGCCGCCGATCCCGCCGCGCTCGCCGAGGCCGCCCGCCTCCACAAAGTCACGCTCAGCTTCGACTACGCCGGCGAATCTGCGGCCGTCGTCGAGGCTCGCGCCCGCGCCGCCGCCGGACGCCTCAACTACTACGCCGCCACCGCGGCCGAAGCCGAAATCCTCACAGAGTGGATCCTCGCATGACCCTGAAATTCCGCCTGGCCGCGTCCGCGCTCCTGCTCTGCTCCGCCGCCTTCCCGCAAGGATCCATCGTCAACGCCGTGCAAGCCGCCATCGCGGCCAACGACCTCCGCGGCGCCGAACAGATGGCCCGCGCCTTCCAGTCGCGCACCGGACCCCGCCCCGATCTCGCCGCCGCCCTCTCCTGGATCTCCCGCGCATGGCTCGCCGCCCGCGACCTCGACCGCGCCGACGCCTTCGCCACCGAGACCTCGCAGATGGCCGCCCGCTTCCTCGCCGCCCGCAAACTCGACGAAGACCCCTGGCTGCCCACCGCCGTCGGCGCCGCCATCGAAGTCCACGCGCAGGTGCTGGCCGCGCGCGGCGAGCGCGCCGAAGCCCTCGACTACCTGCGCGGACAACTCGCGATCTACCGCTCCACGTCGCTGGTCGAGCGCATCGGCAAGAACATCAACCTGCTCAGCCTCGAGGGCAAGCCCGCGCCCACGCTCGATATCGCCCATTGGGTCGGCCCCACGCCTCCGCCCTCGCTCGCCGCCCTGCGCGGACGTCCCGTGCTGCTCTTCTTCTGGGCGCACTGGTGCAGCGATTGCAAAGCCGAAGTCCCCGTCATTGCGGATTTGCGCCGCGCGTTCGCCGCGCAGAAACTCGCGGTCCTCGGCCCGACCCGGTTGTATGGATATGTGCAGGGTGGCGAGGAGGCCCCGCCCGAAGCGGAGCAGCGCTACATCGAACAGGTTCGCGAGCGATTCTACGCAGCGCTCTCCGATATACCCGCGCCTTTGAGCGCGGCCAATTTCGCCGCCTACGGCGCCAGTTCGACTCCCACGCTGGTTCTCATCGATCGCGCCGGCGTGGTGCGCTGGTATCATCCCGGCGGCGCCAGCGAAGCCGAAATCACTTCCCGCATTCGTGAAATGCTGGCGAAGTAGCGCGCCTCAAACATCCCTGCGCTTCGACGGCATCACCGAGGGTCGCGGCCGGAATCGGTCGTATTCTTCGAGCGACTGAATCAGTGCATCCACCGCCATCCGTCGCGCATAAAGATACTCGAGCTCCTTCCGGAAAGTCCGAGTACCTGAGGTCCGGGGGAGGGATTTCTTCGCGAACATAGTACGGTTGTACCAGAAGGTCTAAGAAAGGACAATAGTCGAGTTGCAGATTGGCAGCGGTCTTTCGAGGGTATTCGTACTGCCCTCAAATGCGGGGTTGTCGATTGTTAACTACTCAATAAATCAGCAATTCGGTCCGCATCGTTCGGAACCACGACCGGAGGATTGCCGAAATTCGGCATGACGGCCACATCTCCTGGTGCTTTTAGTACCCCTAAGTGGTACTCATGAATATAATTAGGATCTTTTAAGACATTTCCGGTTAGAACGGCGACTACATCCGAGTCCGCCCGTATCGCCCCCGCCGCTGTCAGCTTGCGGATCCCCGCCAGAGTCGCCGCGCTCGCCGGCTCGCACCCGATCCCGCACCGCCCGATCACCGCCTTGGCATCGGCGATCTCCTGCTCGCTCACCTTCTCCACCGTGCCGCCCGATTCCGCCACCTCGAATAGCGCCTTCGGCCACGATACCGGGTCGCCGATCTTGATCGCCGTCGCCAGCGTGTGCGGATCCTCCACCGCGTTCAAATGTGACCGGTCCTTTGCCCGCCACAGATCGTGAAACGGCGCCGCCCCCTCCGCCTGAATCACCGCCAGCCGCGGCAACCGGTCGATCAGGCCCATCTCCTTCAACTCGCGCAGCCCCTTGCCGAACGCCGACGTGTTCCCCAGGTTCCCACCCGGCAGCACCACCCAATCCGGCACGCGCCAGTCGCGCTGATCCAGCATCTCCGCCATGATGGTCTTCTGCCCCTCGATACGGAACGGGTTGATCGAGTTCAGCAGATAGATGCCCAGCCGGTCCGCCAGCCCGCGCACCAGCGCCAGGATCTGGTCGAAGTTTGCTTCCACCTGAATCGTGCGCGCCCCGTATTCGAGCGCCTGCGCCAGCTTGCCGAACGCGATATTGCCGTGCGGGATGAAGATGATCGGATCCAGCCCGCCCGCACTCGCGTACGCCGCCATCGATGCCGACGTGTTCCCCGTTGAGACGCATGCCACCCGCCGCATCCCGAGCCGCCGCGCCTGCGCCGCGCCGCACGTCATCCCGTTATCTTTGAAGCTGCCCGTCGGGTTGAACCCCTGATGCTTGAACGTCACCCGGTCCAGTCCGCCGTAGCGCGCCGCCTGCGGCGCGTCGAGCAGCGGCGTGCATCCCTCGCGCAGCGTGACCGCGTGCGCGTAGTCGTCCAGAAACGGGATGAACTCGCGAAAGCGCCACACCCCGCTCTGATCCAGCGCCGCGTTCGACGTGCGCCGCTCCCGCCACAGCTTCTTCAATTCCGGGGCGGACTGCGCCGGTTTGCCGTACACCGCTTCCAGCAGGCCGCCGCACTTCGGGCAGTTGTACAGGACTTCGGTGATGGGGAACCGCGCGCGGCACCGCCGTTCGATACAGGCAAGTTCCGCGGACATGAACCTTCTATTATAAAGGCATGCTCGCGGTCCACCTGGAAAACGGCCTCGTCACCACGCGCCATCTCCCCGTACCCCAGCGCCCCGAAGGCTACGCCCTGCTGCGCCTGCTCCTCGCCGGCATCTGCAATACCGACCTCGAACTGCAGCGCGGTTACTACGGCTTCGCCGGCATCCCGGGCCACGAATTCGTCGCCGAGGTCGTCGACGCGGACCGCCGCGATCTCATCGGACGCCGCGTCGCCGGAGAGATCAACCTCGCCTGCACCCGCTGCGAATGGTGTGCGCGCGGCCTCGGCCGCCATTGCCCGAACCGCACCGTGCTCGGCATCGTCAACCAGCCCGGAGCCTTCCAGGAATTCTTCGTCCTGCCCGAGCGCAACCTGCACCTGCTCCCCGGCGACCTGCCGCTGGAGCGCGCCGTCTTCCTCGAACCACTGGCCGCCGCCTGCGAGATTCTTGATCAGGTCCCCATCCCCGCCGGCGAGCGCGTCGCCGTGCTCGGCGACGGAAAGCTCGGCCTCCTCATCGCGCAGGTGCTGCAACTCCACGGCTGCCGCGTCCACCAGTACGGACGCCATCCCGAAAAGCTGCGCATCGCCGCCGCAGCCGGGGTCGTGTCCGAATCCGCCGCCGGCCCCCTCCCCGCCGCCGCCTACGATTTCGTGATCGACGCCACCGGCAGTCCCGAAGGCCTGCGTCAGGCCGCCGCCATGACCCGCCCGCGCGGCACCCTGATTCTGAAATCCACCGTGCACGGAACCGTCGCCATCGACACAGCCCCCATCATCGTCAACGAGATCACCTTGGTCGGCTCGCGTTGCGGCCGCTTCGAAGTCGCTCTGCCCCTGCTGCCAGACCCCCGCCTGCGCCTCGAAGACATGGTCGCCGCCCGCTTCCCCTTGCGCGCAGCCCCCGCCGCCTTCGCCCGCGCCGCCGAACGAGGCACCCTGAAGGTCCTGCTGGACGCGTAGCGTCGGCCTCCGGCCGACCTTTGGATCGAACCGCAATCTGCCAGGCACGCCGAAGCGCCCGCGCAACAAGAGCCACGAAAATGGTCGAGCCCGCGCCGGTCTTACTCCGGCTGCTGCTGCGTCATGCAGTGGAGCGCGCCCAGACCCCAGATCAGCTCGGTGCAGTTGATCCCCACCACTTCGCGATCCCGGAACACCTTCGCCAGCGCGTTCAGCGCCGCGCGGTCGTTCGCATCGTTGAATGTCGGCACCAGCACCAACCCGTTGGCGATATAGAAATTCGCGTAACTCGCCGGCACCCGCACGCCGTCGAAGAACAGCGGACGCGGCATCGGCAGTCGCACCACCTTGAGCCCCGCGCGCCGCAGAGTCACCGCATCCGCCGGATCGGCATCCGCCACCAGCACTACCGTCTCCGCGTCCACGAACCGCGCCAGGTCGTCCACGTGCCCGTGGGTATCGTCGCCCGCAATCCCGGTCTTCAGCCAGATCACCTGCCGCACCCCGAGATACTCGCCCAGCCGCGCTTCGATCTCCTCGCGCGACATCCCCGGATTGCGCTGCTGCACGCCGCTCAACAGGCATTCCTCCGTCGTCAGCAGCAGCCCCTCGCCGTTGACGTCGATGCTGCCGCCCTCCAGCACCATCCCCGGCGCGAACGCCGGCAGCTTCAGCTTCTTCGCCACGAACCCCGGCACCGCCGCATCGCGCTTGTGGTTCGGATACTTCGCCCACCCGTTGAACCGCCACGCCACCAGCGCGTGTTCGCCGCGCCCGTTGCGCACGAACAGCGGACAGTAGTCGCGTGTCCACACGCGGTCGGTCTCGCGCCGGAAGAACTCCACCGCCTCCATCCGCGCCCCGCACTTTTCGAGTACCCGCCGCGCCTGCCGTTCCAGCGCTTCGTCGCGCACCAGGATCCGCACCCGCTCCACCGCGCTCAGCTTACGCACGATCTCGCCGTACACCCAGGGAATCGGAGCAAACCTCCCCGGCCAATCCTCCCGGTTGTGAGGCCACGCAATCCACGTGGCCGCGTGCCGCGCCCACTCCGCCGGCATTCGAAATTCCCTAGCGTTCATCGCTCTCTCCCCCACTCCGCCGGCTCCAAAGTACCGTCGGCCTCCGGCCGACCTTTGGATCGAACCGAAACTCCTCCTCGCGTCAGCGCACGAACCCGTCGCCTTTGCGGGCCGAACGCAGGGTCGAAAACCCGAGCGCTTGGCGCGTGCCGGCGCGGATTCCGGTGCGATCCAAAGGTCGGCCGGAGGCCGACGCTACCATGCCGCGGCGCGGGTGGGGTGTCCACCAAACTCAATCGATCACCCGAGCCGTAATCCCGCCATACGCATCGATCCGCCGGTCCCGCAGGAACGGCCAGTTCCGCCGCACCTGCTCGATCCGCGCCGTGTCGCACTCCACCACCAGGATCTCCTCGCCGTCTCCCGCCTTGGCCAGCATCCGACCCTGCGGATCGGCCACGAAACTTCCGCCCCAGAACTGCAACCCATCGCCTGCCGGACCCTCGTGCCCCACCCGATTCACGCTCGCCACATACACCCCGTTGGCGATCGCGTGCGACCGCTGGATCGTCTCCCACGCGTTGTGCTGATGCTGCGCCTCGCCCGCGTCCGACTCGTGGAACCCGATCGCCGTCGGATAAAACAGAATCTGCGCCCCCTGTAGCGCCGCCAGCCGCGCACCTTCCGGATACCACTGGTCCCAGCACACCAGCGCCGCGATGCGCCCGTAGCGCGTGTCGAAGCACCGGAACCCCAAATCGCCCGGCGTGAAGTAATACTTCTCGTAGAATCGCGGATCGTCCGGAATGTGCATTTTGCGGTACAGCCCCAGCATGGTTCCGTCCGCATCCACCACGAACGCCGTATTGTGATACACACCCGCCATGCGGCGCTCGAAGATGCTACCGATCAGTACCACCCCCAACTCGCGTGCCAGCCGCGCGAAGCTTTCCGTCGTCGGACCCGGCACCGGTTCGGCGAGGTTGAAAGTCTCGATCGCCTCCGTCTGGCAGAAGTACTGCGAGCGGAACAATTCCTGCACGCAGATGATCTGCGCGCCGCGCCTCGCCGCCTCGCGAATCATCTCCCCGGCCTTCGCCAGGTTCGCGTCCACGTCCGTGGAACACGCCATTTGGGGTAATCCCACACGAAACGATTGTGGTTTCACGCTCCCATTGTAGCGGCCCTTGTTATCATTTCAGTTGCAGCGTGAACTACCGGGCTCTGGTGTTGTTCGATATCGACGGAACCCTGGTCCGGCGCGCCGGACCACATCACCGGGAAGCGCTGGCGCAGGGCGTGCGCCGCGTGACCGGCATGGATACCACCACTGACGGCATCCCCGTCCAGGGCATGCTCGATCCCGTCATTCTCACCGTGATGATGAAAGCCGCCGGCGCCCGCGCCGCCGAGATCCGCGCCGCGCTCCCCGAAATTCAATGCGCCGCCGAACGCTACTACCTGCGCGTCTGCCCCGCGCTCCACGGCAAGCATTGTCCCGGCGTCTTGCCCGTACTGGAACGCCTCCGCCGCCGCGGCGTACTTCTCGGACTCGTCACCGGCAACCTCACCCGCATCGCGTGGCGCAAGCTCGAACGCGCCGGTCTGCGCGCCTACTTCCGCTTCGGCGCCTTCGGCGAAATGGCGCCCACCCGCGACGCTCTCGCCCGCCTCGCCGTGCGCCACGCGCGCGCGCAAGGTTGGATCGCGCGCGGCACTCCCATCTCCTTAATCGGCGACGCGCCCCAGGATATCCAGGCGGCGCGCGCCAACCGGCTTCGCGCCATCTCGGTGAAGACCGGCATCACTCCTTCGGAGGAACTCGAAAGACTCGCGCCCGACGTGCTCCTGCGCAATCTGCACGATCTGCGGCTGCGAATGGTCATGTGAACCCATGCGGGCCCTTCTACTTTTGACTCTCTCCGCCGGCGCCGCCGCGCAACAGTACGTCATCTCCACCGTCGCCGGCGGTGTCCCGCCCGCCACTCCGATGCCCGCCGTCAGCGCCTCCATCGGCGATCCCGCCCGCGTCATCGCCGATTCCGCCGGCAACGTCTACTTCTCCAGCCTGCACTCCATCTTCAAAGTGGATCCCTCCGGCACCCTCACCCGCGTCGCCGGCAACGGACGCGCCGGCTACTCCGGCGACCAGGGTTCCGCTCTCTCCGCGCAGCTTGATACCCCCATGGGCATGGCCATCGACGCCGCCGGCGACCTCTACGTGGCCGACGCCGGCGCCAACGTCGTCCGCCGTATCTCCGGCGGCATCATCTCTACCGCCGCCATCGGCCTCAGCCAGCCCTTCGATGTCGCCCTCGACGCGCGCGGCTTCCTCTACGTCGCCGATAGCGGCAATCAGCGCGTCGTGCGCGTTGGCGCCGACGGCACTCTCGGCGATGTCGTCGCCGGCGCCACTCTCAATCACCCCGAGGGCCTCGCCTTCGATTCCGCGGGTAATCTCTATATCGCCGATACCTTCAACGGCGTTGTCCGCGAACTCACACCCGACGGCCGCCTCACCACCGTCGCCGGCAACGGCAGCATCGGCGTGTTCGCCGGCGATGACGGACCCGCCGCCTCCGCCGCCATCTCTCTCCCCATCGCTGTCACCCTCGATTCCAGGGGCAACCTCTATATCGCCGACTTCGGCAACGGCCGTGTTCGCATGGTCTCAGGCGGCATCATCTCCACCGTCGCCGGTTCCACCAACGGCGCTCCCGTCGCCGAGGGCGAACTCGCCGTCAACACGCGCCTCGAAGGTCCCACCGGAGTCGCTGTCGCGCCCGAGGGCACCCTCTACTTCACCGAGGGCGGCATCGGCAGCGGCAGCGGCCTCGCCAAAGGCGATTACCGCGTGTGGATGGTCCCCTCCAGCGGCGTGCTGCGCAAACTCGCCGGTACCGGCGCCCCCAGCGATTCGGGCGATGGCGCCGCCGCCTCCGCCGCCCAGCTCAACTCGCCTTCCGCCCTCGCCTTCGACGGCGCCGGCAACCTCTACGTCGCCGATTCCTCCAACCAGCGCATCCGCGTCATCTCGCCCGGCGGCGTCATCGCCACCGCCCTCGGCACCGGCGCCACCGGCTTCGCCGTCGAATACGGCAATCCCGCGGGCGCGCAGTTCAATACCCCGCGCGGAGTCGCCGCCACGCCCTCCGGCAGCATCCTCGTCGCCGATACCGGCAACAATCGCGTGCGCCGCTACGATCCAGGCGGCAATATTTATACCTACGCCGGCAATGGCAACGGCAGCTACTACGGCGATGGCTTGCCCGCCACCACAGCCTCCGTCAATCACCCCGAAGGCATCGTGCTCGATGCCGCCGGCAACCTGTATATCGCCGATACCGTGGATAACGCCGTCCGCAAGGTCACGCCCGCCGGCGTGATCTCCACCATCGCCGGCACCGGCCTCCCCGGCTTCTCCGGCGATGGCGGCCCCGCGGCCAAAGCCCAGCTCAACGCGCCGCGCGCCGTCGCCGTCGATGGCGCCGGCAACGTCTACATCGCCGATACCGCCAACCACCGCGTGCGCCGCATCGATCCCAACGGCGTCATCTCCACCATCGCCGGCAACGGCGCCACCGACCTGCTGCCGGGCGACGCCGCCGGCACCGCCTCCTCCCTCAGCTCACCACGCGGCCTCGCCGTCGATGCCGCCGGCAACGTCTACATCGCCGATACCGGCCACAACCGTGTACGCAAGCTCTTCCCCTCCGGAGCCATTACCACCATCGCCGGATACGACGGCGCGTGCTGCTACGCGGGCGATGGCGGACTTGCCACGGCCGCCCGCCTCAATCAACCCGCCGGCCTTCTGCTCGACGCCGCCGGCAATCTCTATATCGCGGACTCCGGCAATAACGCCATCCGCCTGCTCCGCCCGGTCGGCACCACCGTCTCCATCGGCGCCGTCACCAATGCCGCCAGCAACCTGCCCGGCCCCATCGCTCCCGGCGAAATCGTCACCCTCTACGGCACCGGCCTCGACGCCGCGCGCAACGTCACCTTCAACGGCCAGCGCGCGACCGTCCTCTACACCACCACTACCCAAATCGGCGCGGCCGTGCCCTACGGAATCGGCGGCGCCACCGCGCAGGTCACGGTCGAAACCGCCGCCGCCGTCTCCGCCCCCTTCACCGTCAACATCGCCGCCGTGGCCCCCGGACTCTTCACCGCCGATTCCTCCGGCCGCGGCCAGGCCCTCGCCCTCAACCAGGACGGCTCGCGCAACGGTCCCGGCCACACCACCGCCG
Source organism: Acidobacteriota bacterium (assembly GCA_018268835.1). Classification (GTDB taxonomy): domain Bacteria; phylum Acidobacteriota; class Terriglobia; order Bryobacterales; family Bryobacteraceae; genus Solibacter. The sequence continues at coordinate 32,988 of JAFDVU010000018.1, forward strand.
CCGGCGAGACCCTGACTCTCTTCGTCACCGGCGAAGGCCAGACCAGCCCGCCCGGTACCGATGGCGCCATCAATGGCAACCCCGCGCCCACCCCCATCGCCCCCGTAACCGTCACCATCGGCGGCGCTCCCGCCCAGGTCCAATACGCCGGAGGCATCCCCGGACTCCCCCCCGGAGTCCTGCAGGTCAACGTGACCGTGCCCGACCGGGTCTTCGGCACCGTCCCCGTCATCGTCTCCGTCGCTCGCGTCCCCACCCAGGACGGAGTCACCATCCAAATCCGCTAACCCCTCAGGAAAAAGTAGCGCAGGCCTCCCGGCCTGCCTTTGGATCGAACCGAAACCCCTACTCGCGTCAGCGCACGAACCTTCGTGCTCCCGTGGTGGAGTGGAGCGGCCGCCTCAACCTGCACCTGCCCCACCCGCGCTATCATGCGAACTAAATGCTCAGATTCCCGCTTCCCCTCCTCTTTCTGACCCTGGTCTTCCAGGCCCGCCCCGCCAATCCGTTCGAACTCACCATCGACAGCATCATGCGCGGACCCGGACTCGTCGGCTACGAACCCTCCGCCGTCCGCTGGTCCCACGACAGCCGCACTCTCTACTTCCAGTGGAAGCGCTACTCCGACAAAATCATCGACCCCATGGACACCTACGCCGTGGACCGCGACGGCGCCAACCTGCGCAAACTCACCGACGCCGAGATCAAGCTCCTCCCGCCCGCCTTCGGCGACACCACGCGCGATCAACGCCTCACCGTCTACTCCAACTCCGGCGACCTCTTCCTCTACGACCGCACCACGGGCAAGACCCGCCAGCTCACCAACACCACCGACGCCGAAACCAACCCGCGCTTCACCGCCGATTCCAAACGCGTCTCCTTCACCCGCTCCGGCAATCTCTACGTCCTCTCGCTCGACGATGGCGCCCTCGTGCAACTCACCGACATCCGCAGCGCCTCCGCTCCCGCCACCTCCGCCCCGCCCGCGGCCGGTGGACGCGGCGGCTTCGGCGGCGGCCGCGGACAGGGTGGCGGACGCGGCGCCGCCTCCACCGCGCCCGAACCGCGCGGCACCCCCAGCCAGGAGTACATCAAGAAGGAACAGAGCGAATTGATCGGCGTCGTGCGCGACCGTGTCGCCCTCCGCGAAGAGGAGCGCAAGAAACGCGAGGAGGAGCAGCCCCGCAAGCCCTTCACCCTCCAGGCCCGCCAGAGCGCCGGACAACTCCAGCTCTCGCCCGACGAAAAGTACGTCGCTGCCGGCATCTTCGAAACCGCCGCCACCCCGGCGCGCAACACCATCGTTCCCAACTTCGTCTCCGACTCCGGCTACACCGAAGACATTCCCGGCCGCACCAACGTCGGCGACAGCCAGGGCACCTCGCGCCTTGCCCTCCTCAATGCCGCCACCGGTGAGGTCAAGTGGGCCGATCCCGGCGAGAAAAAAGAAGTCTCCCTCGGCATGCCGCTCTGGAACGAGGCCGGCACCATGGCCGTCGTCAGCGGCCGCTCCGCCGATAACAAGGACCGCTGGATCTTCGCCCTCGATCCCGCCACCGCCAAACTTACCGTCCTGGTCGACATCCACGACGATGCCTGGGTCGGAGGCCCGCAGGGCACCACCAACATCCTCGGCTGGATGAAGAACGATCGCGACGTCTACTTCGTCAGCGAGAAGACCGGTTACGCGCACCTCTACGCTGTTCCCTTCGAAGGCGGCGAGCCGCGCGCGCTCACCAGCGGCAAGTGGGAGGTGCTGGCCGTCCGCCAGTCCCGCGATAAGTCGAAGTTCTATCTCACCGCCAACGCCGACGGCCCCTTCGATCAATTCGTCTACGAAATGTCCGGCGAGGGCGGGCCGCTCACCCGCATCTCCAAGGCCCCCGGCAAGCACACCGCCGTGCTCTCGCCCGATGAGAATTGGATCGCCGATATCTACTCCTACACCAACCGCCCGCCCGAACTCTACGTGCAGGCGAACCGTCCGGGGCAGGACCTCACGCGGCTTACCACTTCGCCCAATCCCGAGTTCACGCAATACCCCTGGCAGGATCCTCCCATCGTCATGATCCCCGCCCGCGACGGCGCCCGGGTGCCGGCGCACCTCTATAAACCCGCCGCCTACCCGAAGGGCGGCCCCGCCGTCATCTTCATCCACGGCGCGGGCTACTTGCAGAATGTGGATCATAAGTGGGCCAGCGGTTACTACCACGAGTATATGTTCCACCACTTACTCGAATCCCGCGGCTATCTCGTGCTCGATGTCGATTACCGCGGCAGCGCCGGCTACGGCCGTGACTGGCGCACCGCCATTTACCGCCACATGGGCGGCAAGGACCTCGACGATATCGTGGACGCCGCCAAATACGCGGTCTCCGAGTACGGCGCCGACCCGAAGAAAATCGGCGTCTACGGCGGCAGCTACGGCGGCTTCCTCACCCTGATGGCCATGTTCACCGCGCCCGATACCTTCGCCGCCGGCGCCGCCCTCCGCCCCGTCACCGATTGGGCCACTTACAACCACGGTTACACCAGCGATATCCTCAATACCCCGCAGGCCGACGCCGAAGCCTTCCGCAGGAGCAGCCCCATCTTCTTCGCGCAGGGCCTGAAAGGCGCTCTCCTCATCTGCCATGGCATGGTGGACACCAACGTCGAGTTCCAGGACACGGTCCGCCTCATCCAGCGCCTCATCGAACTCCGCAAGGAGAACTGGTCCGTCGCCCCCTACCCGGTCGAAGACCACGGCTTCGTCCAGCCCACCAGTTGGGCCGATGAATACAAGCGCATCCTCCGCCTCTTCGAGGCAAACTTAAAGTAGCGTGGCCCTCCCGGCCCGCATGGGTATCCCCATGAACGTCCTCATCCTCAATTCCGGCAGTTCCAGCCTCAAATTCCAGGTCATCGCCACCGACCTCGACCGGATCAAGCAGAACGCCGACGAGCGCCTCTGCCGCGGCCAGGTCGAACGCATCGGCGGCGAAGCCATCATCACCGTCCAGAATCGCAACGGCCCCCGCCAGAAGCTCGCCGCGCCCATCCGCGATATCGCCGCCGCCCTCGACTACGTCCTGCGCTGGCTCGCCAGCGACCGCGCCGGCATCGACGAAATCGGCAGCCTCGGCGACATCCACGCCGTCGGCCACCGCGTCGTCCACGGCGGCGAACTCTTCAAGGAATCCGCCATCGTCACCGACGAAGTCCTTAAGGGCATCGAAGACTGCATCGACCTCGCCCCCCTACACAATCCCAACAACATCAAAGGCATTCGCGCCGTGCGCGAGATCTTCGGGCAGAAGATCCCTCAGGTCGCCGTCTTCGATACCTCATTCCACACTTCCATCCCCGAGCACGCCTACCTCTACGCTCTGCCCTACCACCTCTACCGCCGCCATCGCATCCGCCGCTACGGCTTCCACGGCACCTCCAACCGCTACGTCGCCTACCGCTACCGCACCGTCCACGGCATCACCCGCGAGCAGACCAACCTCGTCACCCTCCACTTGGGCAACGGCTGCTCGGCAACCGCCGTCCGCGCCGGACGCTCGCTCGAAACCTCCATGGGGATGACCCCGCTCGAAGGTCTCGTCATGGGCACCCGCTCGGGCGACCTCGACCCCGCCATCGTCAACCTGATCGCCGCCAAGGAAGGCCTCTCCACGCACGAAGTCGAAGCCCTGCTCAACAGCCAGTCGGGCCTCCTCGGCATCTCCGGCCTCACCAACGATATGAAGGTCCTGCAGGCCGAACTCGACGAACACGACGACCGCCGCGTCCGCCTCGCCATCGACATGTTCTGCTACCGCGCCCGCAAGTACATCGGCGCGCTGCTCGCCTGCATGGGCGGCGCTGACGCCGTAGTCTTCACCGGCGGCATCGGCGAAAACTCCCCCGCCATCCGCGCGCGCATCTGCGCAGGCCTCGAATGGACCGGCCTCAAACTTGACCCCGACCTCAATGCCCAGACGCTCGCGCGAGAAGCCCGCATCACTACATCCGATTCCACCCTGCACGCCCACGTCATCCCCACCGACGAGGAACTCCTCATCGCCCGCGATACCGTCCGCTGCGTCCTGGGCGTCCCCCACCCGGCGTAGCGCAGGCCTCCCGGCCTGCATTCTTCACAATGGTAGCGTCGGCCTCCTGGCCGACCTTCGGATCGAACCGGAATTCCCCCGGCCTGCAACTCTTCACACCGGCCACTTCCACCCGCGAATCTCCGGACTGTCGATACCGTGCTCCCACGCGTAATTCCGGCACGCAATTTGCAAATTCCGGAACCGCTCCTTGGCATGCGCCCCGATCCGCTGCAACCGAGGCGTCCGGTCGATCGCATCCATCGCCAGGCTGAACCGGTCGATCTCGTTGTTGATCGCCAGTTCCATTGGAGTATTGATATTCCCCCGCTCCTTGTACCCGCGCACGTGCAGGTTCGCGTGATTCGTCCGCCGGTACGCCAGCCGGTGAATCAGCCACGGATACCCGTGGAAGTTGAAAATCACCGGTTTGTCCACCGTGAATAGCGAATCGAAGTCGCGGTCGTTCAACCCGTGCGGATGCTCGCTCGCCGGCTGCAGTTTGAACAGATCCACCACGTTGATGAAGCGAATCTTCACGTCCGGGAACGCCTCGCGCAGCAGCACGATCGCCGCCAGCGCCTCCTGGGTCGGAATGTCGCCTGCCGCGGCCATCACCAGGTCCGGTTCGCCCCCGTCGTCGTTGCTGGCCCACTCCCAGATCCCGATCCCTTTCGTGCAGTGCTCGATCGCCGCCTCCGTGTCCAGATACTGCAGGTGCATCTGCTTATCCGAGACGATCACGTTGACGTAGTTCTCGCTGCGCAGGCAGTGGTCGGCCACGCTCAACAGCGAATTCACGTCCGGCGGCAGATAAATCCGCGTCACGTTGGCGCTCTTGTTCACCACCACGTCCAGAAAGCCCGGATCCTGGTGCGTGAAACCGTTGTGATCCTGCCGCCATACCGTGGACGTGATCAGCAGGTTCAGCGACGCCACGTTCTGCCGCCACGAAAGGTGATTGCTGATCTCCAGCCATTTCGCGTGCTGGTTGAACATCGAGTCGATCACGTGCACGAACGCCTCGTACGAAGAGAGGAACCCGTGCCGCCCGGTCAGTACGTAGCCCTCCATCATCCCTTCCAACGTGTGCTCGCTCAGCATCTCGATCACGCGCCCCTCCGCGGAGAGTTCCGTGCCGTCGGCGTCCTCCGGGAACCCTGCCGCGTTCCAGAATTTTCCGCTGACCTCGTAGACGTCCTGCAGCTTGTTGGACGTGGTCTCGTCCGGACCGAACACGCGGAAGTTTTCCATGTTCGCCTTCATCACGTCGCGCAGAAACGCCCCCAGCGGACGCGTGTTCTCCGCCTCGCTGGTCCCGGGATGCTCCACCTTCGCCGCGTACTTGCGGAAGTCCGGCAGCCGCAGCGCGCGCTTCAGCACGCCGCCGTTGGTGTGCGGGTTCGCGCTCATCCGCCGCGTGCCCTCGGGCGCCAGTGCCTTCAACTCCGGCGCCAGTCTCCCGTTGGCATCGAACAATTCCTCTGGCTTCTGCGCGCGCATCCACTCTTCCAGCAGCCGCAACTGCCCGGCGTCCTTTTTCACGTCCGGCAGCGGAACCTGGTGCGCCCGCCAGAAGCCTTCCAGACGGTGTCCGCCCAATTCGAACGGCGCGCCCCAGCCCTTCGGCGACCGGAGCACGATCATCGGCCAGCGCGGACGCATCGTCCCTCCGTCACGCGCCTCTCTGCGGTGCCGCTGGATCTCGTTCACGCAGTGCTCCGCCGTCGCCGCCATCGCCTGGTGCATCGAGTCCGGCTCCGACCCTTCCACGAAATACGGCGTCCATCCGTATCCGCGCAGCAAGCTCTCCAATTCCTCGTGGCTGATCCGCGCCAGCAGCGTCGGGTTGTTGATCTTGTAGCCGTTCAGGTGCAGAATCGGCAGCACCGCGCCGTCGCGCACCGGACTCAGAAACTTGTTGATGTGCCACGAGGTTGCCAGCGGCCCCGTCTCCGATTCGCCGTCCCCCACCACCGCCGCCACGATCAATTCGCGATTGTCGAACGCCGCTCCGCACGCGTGCGAGAGCACGTAACCCAGCTCGCCGCCTTCGTGGATCGATCCCGGCGTCTCCGGCGTGCAGTGGCTCCCGATGCCGCCAGGAAACGAGAACTGCTTGAAGAACTCGCGCAGCCCTTCTTTGTCCACGCTCTTCTCCGGGTAGATCTCCGAGTACGTTCCTTCCAGGTACACCGGTCCCAGCACGCCCGGCGCCCCGTGCCCCGGACCGGCCATGAACATCATGTCCAGCCCGTATTTGCGGATCAGCCGGTTCAGATGCACGTAAATGAACGAAAGCCCCGGGCTCGATCCCCAGTGTCCCAGCAGGCGGTTCTTGATGTGCTCGGGTTTGAGCGGTTCCTTCAGCAGCGGGTTCTCCTGGAGATAGATCATCCCCAGGCTGAGGTAGTTGCACGCCCGCCAGTACGCGTGCGTGCGCCGCAATTCCTCGGCGCCTAGCGCCGAACCCGCGATCGTGGATCTTGCGCTGCCGTACGCCGTCAACGAAGTCTCTGCAGGTATGACCGGTGCCATAATCCAAGCTTAACCGTCAGGGGCGGCAAACCGGCAACAACCTGGTATCGCAGCGAACACTTCGCCCCCAGGCCGCTAAGATTCGGGCCGCCCGTCCGTCGCCATAGACGATGTGGAACGATCTGAAAGTTGCGCTGCGTGGCATCCGCAACAGCCCGATGCTGGCCGTTGCAGCCATCCTCTGTATGGCCCTTGGAATCGGCGCCAACACCGCGGTGTTCCATGCCGCCGTGGGCTTACTCGCCCGAAACATCCCCGGCGTAGACCATCCGGAGAGCATCGTGTCGATCCACCGCACGCACCGGGGATCCTGTTGTTCCGAAAATTCCTATCCCATCTACGAAGACCTTCGCCGCCAGACAAGCGTTTTCGCGGGTGTCGAAGCGCACTACCCTCTCCTGTCCGTCACGCTGAATGACGCGGCGGGCCCCGCGCGTATCTGGGGCCAGGTCGTCACACCGGAGTATTTCGGTGTCCTGGGGACCCGGCTGCTCGCCGGTCGGCCGCTCTCCGCCGGTGAGCCCAACTCCGTTGTGATCAGCCACTCTCTCTGGCAACGTCGCTTCGGCGGCGATCCGGCCGCCCTCGGAGCCCGGATATCCCTCAACAGTGGAGCGTTCACGGTTGTCGGGGTTGCTCCGCCTGAGTTTCGCGGCCCCGACCTGGGGGTCGGCGCCGACTTCTGGGTTCCGATTGCATCGCTCGACCTGGTTATGCCGGAGCATCCATCTCTCCAGGACCGCTCCGCGCCGTGGCTCATAATCAACGCGCGCCTCAGGCCGGGCATCTCCCTTACACATGCACGCGGCCAACTCAAATCTCTCGGGGGCCGGTTAGCGCGGGAGTACAGCGGCACGGATGCCGCCCGCGGTTTCATCGCAGAGCCGGCGAGTGCGCTGCACCCTGCCTATCGCGGGCGTATCGCCCAGGCCGTCTTCATCGTCGCCACCCTGGTTGGGTTTGTCCTCATCGTTGCTTGTGTGAACGTTGCGAACATTCTGCTGTCGCGGGCAACTGGCCGAAGGAAGGAGAACGCGATTCGCATCGCGCTTGGCGCCGGGCGCGGACGTCTTGTCCGAATGATGGTTCTTGAGAGCACCATCCTCGCCATTCTCGGAGGTTCAGCCGGTGTGTTTCTCTCGTACGCCGTATTGCGCGTCATCACCTCGATACGTTTGCCCGTTTCCTTGCCGGTCGAATTCGGATTTCAGACCGATTGGCGCGTCCTCGCCTTCGCGACTCTGCTTTCTCTTGCGGCCGGAGTGCTGTTTGGAGTCTGGCCGGCGCTCCGGGCCTCGCGCTCCAACCTCGTCCCCGCTCTTAAAGGTGACCCGCCGTCCGGCCGGCCCTCGCGTTGGGAAACCCGCGACTTGTTGGTGCTCATCCAGGTGTCGCTCTCGGTCGTTCTGCTCGTCGTGACGTCGTTATTCCTGCGCAGCCTCATGAGTGCCAACGCCACCGACCCCGGATTCCGTACCCGCGGCATCTTGTTGGTGGATGTTGATCCTCGCAACTCCGGTGACGCGTCAACGATTCTGGAGCGTATCCGGGGCCGCGTAGAAGCCCTGCCAGGGGTGGCATCGGCGACCTTTACCGAAGTCGTTCCGCTCGGACTGGGTTCCCGCGCGTCCAATATCCGCCGTCCCCAGGACCAAACCCCCACTTCACCTCCAGTACGGGCAGATGTGTTCCGGATAGGTCCGCGTTATTTCGAAACGCTTCGGATTCCGCTCCTCGGTGGACGCGACTTTCACCCGGAAGGCGAATCCCCCGATACCGGCGCCATTATCGACCGGGCTGCAGCCGCCAGACTCTGGCCGGGCGAAGACCCCTTAGGGCGATCGCTTCTTCGGGACGGCCGATCCTATCGCATTATCGGCATCGTCGGAAACATCAAGAGTCGCACCATTGGCGACACGGAACGGCCCTGTCTATACCTGCCGCTTCCCGGTTCGAGTCGCTCCGAACCGAGCCCGTTCGGTTTCACCCTCGCCGTCCACACGGCAGCCGAACCCCTGCTTATGGCCGGGACCATCCGCCAGACGGTTCATGAAGCTGAACCGCTCCTCGCAATCTCCAACGTGCGCACGATGGAGCAGCATATAGAGGCGTCCCTGTTGTTCCCGAGGGCGGGCGCCATCGTGTTCGGATCGTTTGGAATCATCGCCATCCTGCTCACGTCGGTAGGCCTCTATGGTGTTACCGCCTACTCGGTTGCGCGCCGTACCCGTGAATTTGGCATCCGCTTTGCCGTAGGCGCGACTTACTGGGATGTACTAAGACTGGTAACAGTCCGGGGCGCCGCGGTTGTGAGCGCCGGCCTGGCACTCGGCCTGGCTGCTGCCTTTGCCGGAACGCGCGTGTTGGGAGCGCTCTTGTACGGCGTGACTCCGAAGGACGGAGTGAGTTTCGCCGTTGCGCCGCTGGTCGTTGCCGCGGTATCGTTGTTCGCCTGCTATGTTCCCGCGCGCCGGGCGGCTCGTGTGGCCCCCCTCATCGCGTTGAAGTCCGACTAGCGGCGGCGCGCGTCGATCCCAGGAGCCGCGCATTCTTTCGCAGCCGGCGGTAGCGCCGAGTTCTCCTTCTTACCCTCCCGACCTCACCGAATTCTTCGCCACATACTCGTCCACCTTGGAGACCACCGGCCACCGGTGCCATAATCCCAGCTAAACCGTCAGGGGCGGCAAACCGGCAACAGCCCTGGTCTTGCAGCGAACAGTTCTACTCGAACCCGTAGGCGCGCATCATGACGTGGAACAGGTCCGTGTTGAGCATGTACCCGTGCACCTGGTCCGCCCCGGGACCCTGCGCCGCCACCAGCACCTGCTCGCCGGTGTGGCTGCCGTCCACACGCAGGCTGCCCGCCGGATTCCCGCGGGTATAGTCGGGCGGCAGGATCGGCTCGCCCTTCTTACCGCCGCGTATTCGCAGATCGAAGGAGTGGTCCGCGGTGAAGAGGATGAGGGTGTCGTCCTTCACTCGTCCCGCGGTCTGCCGGACGATCTTGTCCATCAGCAGGGCGTGCTCGAGGCCCCGCTTGACGTTGTCGGTGTGCATGTCCACCTCCACCATCAGGAAGAAGCCTTTCGGATTTCGCGAGAGAATGTCGATGGCGCGCCCGGTCACGGCGGCGATATCGTACTCCGCGTTGTCAGTCAGCGCAACCGCGCGCCGTGCCGTCTCCGGCACCGCCTCGGGCGAGTCGTAGACAGCAAATCCGGCCTGCTTCAAGCCCGCGTCCAGGTCGATGCCCATTGCCTTCGTGTCGTTGTAGATCCGCGTCCGTCCGGCGCCGAGGACCAGGTCCACGCCATCGCCGAAGCGTGGATGCATCACCTGCGCGAAAATCTCGCCCCATTTCTTGCGGCTGTCGCTATGCGCATAGCAGGCGGCGGGTGTGGCGTCCGCCATCGGCATGTTCGAAATCACTCCGGTGGAAAGCCCGTGTTCCTCGGCGTATTCCAGGATGGTCTTCAGCACCCGGCCGTCTTTGCCCCCTTCGGATGGCATCTCCGAGAGCACTCCGTTGGCCGTCTTCTGCCCGGTGACGATCGCCGTCATCCCCGCCGCCGAATCCGTCACCCATCGATCCAGAGCGGAGGTCTCGCTCAATCCGATATGCGGCATGTGCTGCAAAAACAAAGCCTGAGGGTCGTTGTGTCCGTAGATGCTCGCCGCCGCCAGCGTGGATGTGCCGCCCGCGTCACCCAGGAAGAGAATGATGCCGCTGGCCCGGGCGGGCGCGGCCGGTGCCGCTCCTGCGGCGGCCAAAACAAGGGAGGCAAGTAGAGCGGTCAAGGTTTTTTTGAACATGAACCCGCATTGTACCGACTCTCCCGCTGTGCCTGTCCCCTCGGGCCTGTCCCGGCATTTCAGCCTGCCGTCTTCACCGCATTCTTCGCCACATACTCGTCCACTTTGGAGACAGCCGGCCCGATGTAGTGATACGGCTCCGCGTACCTCAGCCCGTATCGCTTTCCGGTCTCCGCGTCCCGTTCGAGCACGAATTGCCGCGTGTACTCGCGGTTCGCCGTGGCATCGTCGTCGCCCAGCAGCGCCAGGCGCAACCCCTGCGCCGCCAGCCGCCGCCGCAGCTCTGCCCCGCGCTGCCCGCTCGGCCCCTGCGCCACGTTCAACGTGTTCACCGCGATCTTGCGCTCCATGAAATCGCCGATATCCACCACGCGGTTCACATACTGCGGCCCGCGCGCAAAGTAATATTTCTCGGTTACCGCGTGCGGTGTGAGTCCCGCGTCCATGTGCTCCGGATAGTCCTTGCCCATCCCTGCCATCCAGCAGGCGGCTTCCACCGCGCTCGCGGTCGCATAGTGGTCCGGATTCTCCTCGTAGTGCCCCCATGGGTCGTAGCAGACCACCGTGTCCACCTTGAGCAGCCGGAACAGGAAGATCAGCCGCAGCCGCAGTTCGAGCGGCGACACCGCGTCCAGCATGTGATTGCGATAGTACAGGTCGTACGTCTTCTTCAGCCCCAGCGCCCGCGCCACCGCCAGGTTGTCGCGCTCGTTGGCCAGCACGCCTTCGCCGACGCTACCCGGCCCGGTGTGGTCGTCGTTCGTCGTGCGGATCAGGTATCCCGTGCAGCCTTCCTCGATCAACTTCAGCACCAGCCCGCCGGCGAACAGCGGAATATCGTCGGCGTGCGGCTGAATCGCCGCCAGAACCTTCCCGGCGCGCGGCTTCCCCGCCCGCGTCCGCTCGATCTCAACCTCCGTGCCGGCGAACGGACCGTCCACCGGCGCCGCCCCAGCGGCGGAGACGGCCAACGCGCCCCCCGCCACCCGCGCCAGGAACTCGCTGCGCTTCATGGGCATCACCTCCAGAGGTATTGTGCCCGATTGCCTCCGCCGCCGCGACCCTGCCGCGGCGGGACCGCGACCCCGCCGGGTGCGTCCGCCCAGGCAGCGGTATGATGGTTCCACGCCAACAGAGAGGGATACTCCATGCTGAGACTCGTACTAATCGCTTCTTTCTTCACTTGCACCGCCGCCGGGGCATCCGGCGGATGGTTGATCGTCGCCAATAAGGGCGACCAGACCGTCGGCATTATCGATCCCGCTTCCGGCAAGGAAGTGGCCACCGTGCCCGAGGGCGGAATCACCGCCCACGAACTCATCGCTTCGCCCGACGGGCGCCTGGCCTACGCCCCCATCTACGGCAACAGCGGCGTCGGCAAGCCCGGCACCGACGGCTCCAAACTCGTCGTCATCGACCTGGCCGCGCGCAAAGTTACCGGCGAACTCGATTTCAGCCACGGCGTGCGCCCCCACTGCCCCCTGTTCGGACCGAAGGACGGTCTGCTCTACGTCACCACCGAACTCGATCAGACCATCTCCGTCATCGATCCGAAAACGCTGAAGATCGTCGGCACCATCCCCACCGGCCAGAAGGAATCGCATATGCTCGTGCTCTCCCACGACGGCCGCCGCGGCTACACTGCCAACGTCGGCCCCGGCACCGTCTCCGTGCTCGACCTCGACGCGCGCAAGACCCTCGCGGTCATCCCCATTTCGCGCGAGACGCAGCGCATCTCCATCTCGCCCGACGACAGCATGGTCTTCACCTCCGATCAGACCGCCCCCGATCTCGTGGTGATCGATACCGCCACCAACAAAGTGAAAACGCGCGTACCGCTGCCCGCCCCCGGCTACGGCACCGCCGCCACGAAGGACGGCCGCTGGCTCCTCGTCGCCGTCCCCAGGGCTAATAAGGTCGCGGTCGTCGATCTGCGCGCCATGAAAGTCGCCGCCACGGTGGACGTGCCCAAAGCGCCGCAGGAGGTCCTCATCCGCCCCGACCAGAAGGTGGCCTACGTCTCCTGCGATTCCAGCCGTCAGGTCGCCCCCATCACTATCGGCGACTGGAAAGCCGGGCAGTTGATCGAAGCCGGCAAAGGTGTCGACGGCCTCGCCTGGGCCGCCGCGCGCTAAGCGTCCACCCGCGTGCCACCGCGCCACGTGGCACGCCCTTCGCGTGGAGGCGCTCGTTCAAATTTCCGCTAAAGCCCCTTGGCTGTGCGACATAGAAAAATAGACCTCTGTTTCACGTGAAACAGGGCCCGATTCCACCCGCTTCAGGTGAACTCAGCGGTCGTACATCCGCGTGATCGCGTGCAGGCGGCGCGTGATCGGCGGGGTGAGCGCGTCATCGCGGAAGCGCCAGCGCCAGTTGCCGGTGAGCGTTCCCGGTCGATTCATGCGCGCTTCGCTGCCCAGCCCGAGCACGTCCTGTAGCGGGATCAGCACCGTATCCGCCACCGACGCTTCCAGCGTGCGGATGAACTCCCAGTGGATCTCGCGCCCCTCCGTGTTCAGGTAGCGGCGCGCGAACTTGCGCTCCCGCAGGATCGATTCCGGCGTGCGCGTGCTCCCGCCTGGCCCGTCGCCGGTCCACCAGCCCACCGTGGTATCGCAATCGAGCGTGCCGGTGTACGCCACCTGGTTGCGCGAAAAGTTGTGCGGGCGGAACGCCGGCCCCTGCGGATCGTCGCCGAAGGCGAATTGCAGGATGCTCATGCCGGGCAGGTCGAACCGGTCGCGGATGGCCTCTACCTCCGGCGTGATCGCCCCCAGGTTTTCAGCGACGAAGGGCAGTTCGCCGAGCGCTTGCCGCACGGCTTCGAACAGCGCCGCACCCGGACCCTGCGCCCAGCGTCCGCGCTCGGCGGTAGGCTCGCTCGCGGGCACTTCCCAGCCGGCTTCGAAGCCGCGGAAGTGATCCAGCCGGACCAGGTCGAATTGACCCGGCACGGCGCGGAAGCGGTCCAGCCACCAGCGGTATCCGTCCGCCGCCATCGCGTCCCAGCGGTAGATCGGGTTGCCCCAGCGCTGCCCGGTGGCGCTGAAATAATCCGGCGGCACTCCGGCGACCACGGTCGGGTTGCCGTTCTCGTCGAGATGGAATCCGCCCGGGTTGGCCCACACGTCGGCGCTGTCGTGCGCGACGTAGAAGGGCAGGTCGCCCATAATCCGGATCCTGCGCGCGCGGCAGTAATCGCGCAGCGCGCCCCACTGCCGGAAGAACAGAAACTGGTAGTAGCGGTGCGCCGCGATGACTTCGGCGAGCCGCTCGCGCCACGCCGCCAGGGCTTCGGGATCGCGCGTGCGCGCCCCCGCCTCCCAGCGGGTCCAGGCGGTGTCGCCGTGATGCTGCTTCAGCGCCATGAAGAGCGCGAAATCCTCGAGCCAGTCCGCGTTGGCTTCACGGAAGGCGGTGTACGCGGGATCCTCGGGTCCGGCGAAGAAGCGGCGCGCGGCTTCGGCGAGCACTCCCATCTTCCACGGAATGACGCGCTCGAACTCCACGCTGTCACGCGGCAGATCGGGCTGCGCCGCCACGTCGAGCGGTTCGAGCGCGATCAGTAGCGGGCTGCCCGCGCGCGCGGAGAAGCACTGGTAGGGCGAATCGCCGTAGCCGGTGGGGCCGAGCGGGAGCACCTGCCAGAGCGTCTGCCCGGCATCGCCCAGAAAGTCCGCGAAACGGTACGCGGCGGAGCCGAGATCGCCGATGCCGTAGGGGCCGGGCAGCGACGTCGGATGCAGAAGGATGCCACTGGAGCGAGGGAATCGCATCGCGCAAACTCCTAGTGTATTGCGCCGCGCAGAATTTCGCGCTGCTTTTCTCCGATGGCGCGCCAATCGAAATTGCGGCGGGCGTGCAGCAGCGCGGCTTCGGCGATCTGCTCGCGGCGTTCGGGGTCGGCGATGAGCGTCGCGATGCCGGCGGCGAAGGCTTCGGGTGTATCCGCCTCCCACACGCTGTGCCCGTGCAGCAGGCCGAGCCCGGCGCATCCCGAAGGCGTGGAGACCACGGCGCGGCGCATCGCCATGGCTTCGAGCACCTTCACGTTGGTTCCGGCGGAGACGGTGGTGGGCACCAGCACGAGGTTGGCTTCCACGTAGAGCGGGCGGACGTCGGCGACGAAGCCGTGGAGCCGGATGCGCGCGTCCGGCGCCGGCTCCGGCGAATCGGTGAACGCGCGCCAATAGGTGAGCCAGTCCGGTCCGCACACCACGGTGACCGTCATCTCCGGGAACTTGTCGCGCAATAGCGGCCAGACGCGTTCGGCGAAGTAGCGGTAGGCGGCGATGTTGGGAAAGTGGCGGAAACTGCCGATGAAGAGCAGGCGCTGGCCGGGTGTTTCGGGTTCGGGGCGGAAGCGGTCGAGGTCCACTCCGTTTTCGAGCACGGTGCCGGCGCCGAGCATCTCCGCGTCCTTGGGGCTCATCACGACGACGCGCGGGAAGCGGCGCACCGCGGCGGTTTCGAAGCGGTGCCAGCGGCGCGCGTTCAGCGCGGAGGCGAGCGTGCGCGCGCGGCGCGCGATCTGCCGGAAGAGATCGAAGGTGACGTCGTGCTCCACCAGAATGTCGCCCGGGTATTCGGCGAGCTGCGTGTATTCGACTTGCAGGGCTTCGTAGCCGAACGCGCGCTTCTCTTCGGCGAGCGCCCGGCGCATCGCCGGGGAGCGGTATTCGTGGACTTCGGGCGGCAGCAGCGTGCTCCAGCGCGGTTCGCGGTAGCGCGGCTTTTCGACCAGGACGATGCGCGCGCAGAATTCCGGCAGGTCGCCCAGCGCCGGGTGCGGATCGCCTTCGCGGAAAGCGAACAGTTCCACGTCGAACTCGCGGGCGATCTCGCGCAGCAGGTGGTAGATGCGGACCGCGCCTCCGTGCGAGAGCGGGTAAGGCAGATACGGCGAGAGCACGGCGACGCGGCGCCGGGCGGAATCGCAGCGGCGGCCTTCGATCGCGATGTGGCCTTCGGGCACGACGGAGCGGTCGCGCCGCGGAAAGGGCCACCAGCGCGGCCGCAGGTAAATGCGGTCCAGCGGGACGCCGCGTGCGAAGAGCAGCGAGGGCAGGCCGGGGCGCAGGTGGTGGCGTTCGAGCCGCGAGTTGTAGGCCAGGATCTTGTGCGGCGCCAGGCGATACGCGGCGCGGCGGAGTTGCTTGTGGGTCGTACCCAGCATCACGGGGACGAGCCCGATGCGGTACGGCGCGATCTCGCGGCGGATTTGCGGCCAGTTCTCTTCGGTGGCGACGAAGTGCTTGTGCTCGGGCACCAGCGCGCGGACCTCTTCGACCATGCGGCGGCAGAGGTCTTCGGGGCCGGTGCGGAAGGTGACCACGGCGATCTCGGGACCCTTGCCGAGCAGGCGCCAGAGAAAGTGGCGTCGGCCTCCGGCCGGCGACTCAACCTGTGTGGAGCGAATGTCGGACGGGAGGCCGGCACTACCGAGGCGTAGGAGGGCGGCGGAGAGGAGCGGCATCACCGCGGCCAACAGCGTGATTGGAAGGTAGCCGTAGTGGTCGCGGACCCAGCCGATGGGGCCGGAGATGACGGCCTGCACGCCTCCATAACTGGCCACCAGAATGGAGATGGCGAAGGCGGCGCGCGCGGCGTCGAAGGTGTCCAGCGGCAGCGCGTAGAGGTTCACGCTGAGGCCGGCGATGGCGCCCATGCTCAGCGAGATTCCGGCGGCGGCCCACAACGGTGAAGGCGCCAGCGGCAGCGCGAGGCCGGCGAGCGCGACCAGCGCGGCGACGGCGCAGACGCGGTAGCGCGCCAGCGGCGGGGCGACTCCCCGGCGCACCAGCCGCATCGAAGCCCAGCCGCAGACGAAGCCGCCGAGCATGGCGAACACCGGCGGGATCCACGCGAACGTGTTCGCCGCGGCGGTGCTCAGTCCGAAGACCGTGACCAGGTACTTTGTGGTCCAGTTCGACCAGATGGAATAGGGGATGCCGTTCAGGCAATTGGCGCCGGCGAAGATCCACAGGCGGCGGTCGCGGAAGGGCGCGGCGGCCAGCGAGCGCGGCACGTCCGGCGCGTTGCGTCCGGTGAAGAGCCACAAGGGCACCCAGAGCAGGCCGAGCGTGCCGGTGATGATGAAGCGGGTGCGCCAGGTGCCCGGCAGCGCAAGCCCGGTCGCCAGCAGGGGCGCGAACATCCAGCCGACCGTGACCGCGGCCTGATTCATGGCGTGACCGACGGCGCGTTCCCCGGCCTTCGTATAAATCACGATGGCCTTGCCGACCGCGGGGATGCCGGCGGCCTCGGCTACTCCGAGCAGCGCACGGCATACGATGAGGCTGGCCAGTCCGCTGGTGAGTCCGGTGGCGATGCCCGCGCAGGACCACACGGCGACCGCGATGGCAATGGCGCGGTTGAGGCCGATGCGGTCGATCCACAGTCCGGCGAAAGGCGCCATCAGGGCATAGGGGATGGAGAACGCGGTGAGCAGCAGGCCGTACTGCGCGTCGTTGAGCGAGAACTCGGACTGAATGGTGGGGGCGAGCGCGGCCAGGATCTGCCGGTCGAGGTAGCTGATGGTGGTGGAGAGGACGAAGACCGCGAGGATGAACCAGCGGTATCGCGAGACGGGGATGCCGCTCACTGGAACTCGATGGTGGCGACCTCGCCCGCGGTGGCCAGTCTGGGATTCACTTTCGGATTGTAACCCACGGTCACGCGGCGGGCGTTCTGCGCCCCGCAGGAAAGAGCGACTTCACCGGAGCCGGAGTAGGCGACCTTCGCGGGATCGGCCACCAGCAGGCGGATGAGTTTCCTGGGCGCGATCTCGATGACGAGCCGCGCCTGCTTGCCGAGGCAGTCCACCTGCCGCAGCATGCCGGTGACGGTGGCGGCGGGTTGCGGACCGTCCCACCAGGGCACGACCTGCGAAGCCGGCTTGGCCGGCTGTTCGCTGTACTTGGACTCGGCCTGGTGCAGTTCGGCGCGGGCTTCGGTTTTGAGGCGTTCGATTTCGCGGGCCTTTTCTTCGGCTTCGCGGCGGCGCTCTTCGGCCTCGTAATCCAGGCGCTGCTGTTCCACGGCGAGGCGCGCGGCGCGCATTTCGGCGCGCACTTTGGGATCGGTGGCGGCCTGTTCGCCGGCGGTCCACGCCTTGGCGGCTTCGGAGTAATTGTGCTCGGCGAGGTTGGCTTCGGCCAGCGCCTTCCACCAGGCCGGGTTGCGCGGATTGCGTTCGGTGGCAGCCTTCCAGTGGGCGATGCGCATGCGCGGATCGGTGTCGCGGGCGGCCATGAGGGCGAGCGGTTCGTCGAGTTTGGGATTGATGCCGGCGGCTTTGCGCAGCGCGTCCATGGCCTTGGTGTCATCGGGTTCGAGTTTGGCGTACTCGATGTAGCAGCGCGCGCTGGAACTGCCGGCGGCGATGGCGTCGGCGAAATCCTGGCGGGCTTCCTGCTTTGCACCGGCGCGCAGGGCGAGCAGGCCGAGTCCCTCATCGGCTTCGGGGACCTTTTCGTGATCGGTAAGCAGCTTGTGGTACTCGTCGAGCGAGGCGGGCAAGGCAAGCAGGTCGGCGCGGGCGAGGCGGGCGTCGGTATCGGAGACCTGGCGTTCGGTGAAGTCGCGTTCGGCGAGCGCGGCGCTGGGGAGTTGGGTGGTCGGGAAGTTGCCGGCGGCGAGGTGGCGCTGCGCGGCGGCTTCGATCTCGGCGGCGGGCACTCCGAAAGCGTTGCGATACGCGGGGTCGCCGGCGATGCCGTGGCGCAGGTTGTACAGCAGCACGCGCAGCCTGCCGGCGTATTCCGGCGAGGTCATGAGCAGGTGGATGCGGGCCCAATCGAGATCGGGTTTCGCGGGCGGGACACCGGCGGTGATGCGGATGCCTTTCACTTCGAAGGTGGAGAAAAATTCGGTGAGGCCGTGTTCGAAGTTGGGCGGCATCTGGGCGGTATTGGCGTGTAGGAAGAGGCGCACCAGGCCGCGGTAGACGTCCGGGGAGATGGCGGACTTCTCGCCGAGGACGAGCGAGTAGCGGTCGCGGCCTTGGCTGAGCGGGGGGACGCCGGCCCAGGGTTGCGGGTTCTTGAAGACAAAGACGCGAATGGGAATCGGGGTTTCGAGATCGGTCTCACCGAGGACCTGGCCGAGCGCGTTGCGGAACTGTTCCAGGCGCATCATAGTGCCGCGCGCGGGTTGAGAGCCGGCGTTTGAGAAGACTTCGAAGGGGCCGCGGGCGAACTTGATCCAGGAATCGGCGCGCAGGACGAGCGGGGTGAGTGCCAGAAGTAGGAGAGCCCGCCGCATGCGCTTATTATCTCGCGGCGGCGCCGGCGTGGCCGGGCGGCACAGACGACAACTGGCGGGTGCTGCGAAACCGTATTGGGAGGAGACCGGGATAACGATAGATGACAGTACTACAGGTTCTTGACCGGCTTGCGGGTGCCCGTTATCCTGACAGCACGTTCATGCAGGCCGCGCACTCGGCCTGCACGATCACCAGGAGACAACGTGAGGGGATTCGGACGCTTTCTGGCCGGTGGGTTGATGCTCGCCGGCGCCGCAGTCGCGGGGACCACAACCATCGATTACATCACGCCGTTCACCAGCAGCAACGGCCTGAGCGTCAATAACGCCAGCCAGGCGGGACAGACCATCACGGTCCCGACCGGCGTATACCAACTGACCGGTTTCTCGCTGGTCTTCTACGATGCCAGCGGATCGGCGCTGACCGGCGAAGTACAGAAGTGGAACACCAACACCAGCGCGTGGGATGCGCCGGTCTTCACCAGTTCACCGCTGGCGGCTCCGGGGACGTCGCAGGTGTTCGGTTCCTATTACGCGTGGACTTTCAATAGCGCGGTGGCCGTGAACGCGGGTGACCTGCTCCTGCTGAGCCTCAACGGAGCGGGATTCTCGGGCAATCTGGGCTGGTTTGGATACCCGGGCAACGTCTATTCCGGCGGAAATATCCTGGTGAACCAGGGTACGGGGCTGGGATCGATATTTAACGTTGGAGAAGACATGGCGTTCTCGGCCACGTTCGCCAATACGCCCGAACCGGGGACGATCGGCATGATCCTGGGCGGCGTCGGGCTGATCGGGCTGGCGAAAATGCGCTTCAACCGCGGGAAGTCCTAAGCGGGCGCTGCGAACACTCTGAGCGTGAATCGCGCGGCGGGTGCCTCCGGAGGGGGTACCCGCCGTTTTGTGTTTGCCCGTGGTCAGGCGCGCGGCGGCAGAGTGACGACGAGGGCGCGGGCGGGCGCGCGCGCGAGCCCGCGATATCCGTGCGGCTCGGTGGCATCGAAGTAGACGCTGTCGCCGTGTTTGAGGACGTGCTCTTCGCCTTCGAAGCGGATGCCGAGGGAGCCTTCGAGCACGAAGAGGAACTCGACGCCTTCGTGTACGTGCTCCTGAACATCCTCGGGTTTGTGCTGGGGGAACTCGGCGAGATAGGCCTGGAGTCCCTTGCCCTGGGCGGCAAAGGCGAGGCACTCGAAGAAGTAAGCGGGGGAAGGGGAGTCGGCGCGGTCGGGGAAGCGGATGCGCTCGCCGGCGCGGACGACGGCGAAGGTTTTCCGGCCGCGGCGGGCGCCGAAGAAGTGGTCGAGGCCGACATCGAAGACCATGGCGATGCGGGCGAGGGTGGGGAGGGTAGGGACGAGTTTGCCGTTCTCCAGTTGGGAGAGCATGGAGGCGGAGAGGCCGGTGTGGCGGCCGAGGTCGACGAGGGCGATTTTCTTGCGCAGGCGCAGTGCGCGGAGCTTGTGTCCGATCTCGTAGCCGGAGAGGACGCGGTGGAGGGTCTCTTCGCTGCTTTCAGTATTTCGCAAAGTTAAATCAGTCTCGCTAAATTCAGCGGCCTGATCTTCAATTATACTGAAGTCAAGTTTTTCTGGCACTTAAAAATCCTTCCGAAGACTGATAGTTTGGACTCAGGAGGGAAACGAAAAGTGCAAAATATCAGCGATGCGGAGCTGGTGAACCTGGCGCAGCAGGGCAGCGAAGCGGCATTTGGCGAGCTGGTGCGGCGGCACAACCGGGCGATGCTGCAGACGGCGCTGTCGATACTGCACAACCGGGAAGAGGCGGAGGACGAGGTGCAGAACGCGTGGTGGAAGGGGTGGCGGAACATCGGGCGGTTCGAAGGGGAGGCGCGGTTCACGACGTGGATGACGCGGATTGTGATGAACCAGTGCCTGATGCGGCTGCGGCACGAGCGGCGCGCGCGGCTGGTTTATCTGGACGAGCCGGTGGAGGGGGAGGGTCGTCCGACGGTGGAGTTGCGGGATGGGGGCGAGGGCGCGGAAGCGGATTTGGGGCGGCGGGAAGTAGGGGAGTTGGTGCGGCGGGAGATTTCGCGGATTCCGCCGCTGTTGAGGAACGCGCTGGTATTGCGGGACGTGAACCAGATGCCGATGCCGGAGGTGGCGGGGGAGTTGGGGATCTCGCTGGCGGCGGCGAAGTCGCGGCTTTTGCGGGCGCGGCAGGAGTTGCGGGGGCGGATGGAGAAGTATTGCGGGGCGATGGGGCCGGCGACGCTGACGGCGTGAGGATTCTGCTATAGTGGTAGTTCCCACCGTGGCGCTATCGTCTAACGGTTAGGACGGAGCCCTCTCAAGGCTTAAATACGGGTTCGATTCCCGTTAGCGCTACCAACCACTCCATTCAATCCAGACAGGTTAGCTCAGAAATGCCCTCGGGCTTGCTACCATTTGCTACCACGGCGCAGAAACGTGGAAAACGTGGCCTGTTTCGGGCCGATCAGGACAGGTTTTGCCACGTTTCCGGCTTCGCTCTGACTGAGCCACCATCGGCCGGTTAATAGCCAATTGCGCGGGTTTGGCGTAAGCACCCGGCGACGGTGGGCCAAAACCTGTCACAATTCCTGAAACCTGGTGAGCGTTGCGGACTCCTGGGATACCCGACCCGCAGCCGGCCGCCTGGTGCTCAATATCATGGTGTCGGTTTCTCAGTCGGAGCGCGAAGCCATCGGAGAGCGCACGCGGGATGCGATGCACCACAAGCGGGCGAACGGTGAGCGGGTGGGAACCGTTCCCTTCGGGTGTCGCGCGGCCGTAGACGGTGTGCATGTCGAGGCGGAGCCGGCGGAGCAAGCCACCCTGGGCCGGATTCGAGAAATGAAGGCGGCGGGTTCCAGTCTTCGGGAAATCGCGGCGGAGTTGAATCGGCAGGGGCTCACAACCCGGCGCGGTACCGCGTGGCGGTTTCAGTACGTGGCACAAGCGCTCCGGGCAGCATGATTGGTACATTGCCTTCGACCAAGGGGCCTGTTAGTCTACATGGTCGTGCTCGTCCGAATGAAGTCCGATATCCAGCCAAGCTGCCCCTTCCACTGTGGATCTGGAATGACACCCGTGGAAATCGGCGGCACCATTGATAGGCTCCCGTATTCAATCCGAGCTTTCGCTTGCCCAGGATGCCCCGTGCTTTACAATATCACTCACGGATATTTCGAACTAATCCACGGGCGAATCTCGTCCCTCGTCGCGCTTCGCAGACCTTGCCCGAACGACGAATTACCGATGTTCTTAGAAGCGACGGATTCCAGCGGCAGCGCAGGAAGGATGTATCGGTGTGCGCAGTTCGGCTGCGAGGCCACACGCACGGACTAAGCATTTTCCGACCAAAGGAAGAGGTTTCAATGCAACAGAACATGTGGAGAATCGCAAGAATCCTCACGGTCGTAGCATTGGCGTCACTAGGCGCGATGGCAGCGGACACGCCCGGAGCGCTAAAGAGGTATCTTCAGCCTGCAGGGATAACGAAGTTGGACTGGGTTCTATTGAAAGCGGAGGTAGAAAGCTTCACAGGAGACATTCGGTGGGATAAGAATAACGTGGTCCGATCAGTGTCCCTGTATGCAGCCAGAGGCGGACTTGTGGGCATGACCTTCGTGATTGACAAGGAGCGCTACATCGCGGTGTCTGACGAGACCGCGCGAAAGACGTTCGCCGATGTCGTCATCGGCGCTGCGAACATCCTTGAAACTTCTATTCCCGAAGTGAAGGACGGAGAAAACGTCTATGCCGATTTCGTGGCGGTAGGCGGCGGCATTGTTGGAGAGTATGCCAACGGGAGGGTGACACTCAAGAAATGAGGCTATCCTGCCCAACGGTCCGGAGTAGACTGAGCACCCGCTGGGGTTGAGGCCCCCCGCGCCCCTTGACCCGCGCGGTGCTTTTGGTTTTCTGGCACCCCTTAGCGTGTTTTCGCCCTCGGTGTCGAATACCAGGGTATGACAATTACGTTCATTCCTCTGTGTCCCGAGAGCGGACCGTGCCCACGATGCGGTAGGCCCGCGACGTTCCAGGTGCTCGATTTCGACCGCCGCATGATCGGCGTCACGTGCTCCGGCAACTGCGGAAGATTCGCCATTTCGAAGCTCTGGTTTGACGATGCCCGCGGTTCCGACCTTGCTACCATCTGCTACCACGGTGCGGGAACAAGGCATAATTGGGCATCAGGAATGCCCGAACCGACCTATTAGAATCAATCGGTTGGCATCTGATAGCATCGGGCGATACCCCCGGAATAGGGTTCGATGCCCGTTAGCGCTACCAATTCCTCAAACACTTACAGACAAAGACAATCGGCGACCACGGATTCCAGCCGTCCAGCTTCCGAGTAGCGCCATCAGCCCATGCAGGAAGATCATGTCACCAGGCTCGGCCACATGAGCGGGGTAGTCGCCGACCGTGCATCCGCTCGCTACCGAAAATCTTCCACCATGACAAGATCGCCTGCGTGCTGTTCCACTGTAAACAGCAGCGACTGACCGTCGGGGGAAATGGTCATGACATTGCCAAGCCGGCCTTCGATGCGGGCAATCACTTCCGTCAGCCTGCCGGCGAACGAATAGACGCTGATTTCGAACCATCGCGACGGATCGTCTGATGACATGAAATCGATCCCGTCCCTCCCAACCGCGAAATTCCTCGGCAATCGCAGGGACCGGATCCCATTGCCGAGCAGAACCTCCTCTCCTCCGTCGACCGGCACACGATAGATCGGGCCGGACATGACAAGGCTGTTGTAGTAGAGGAAGTGGCCGTCGGCCGACTCGATCCCGCCAAAGCCGCCGTTTCTAGTAACCTGAATCGCCGGCGCAGATCCGTCCGCACGCATTTTCCACGTCTGGAACGTACCAGTGCGATCGGACGCGAAATAAACCCACCTGCCGTCGTGCGACCAACTCGGCAGAATGTCACGGGCCGGATCTTTGGTCAAGCCGCATTGCGCACGCGATCGCGGATGTGGCTCTCGCGCGATCAGAGCATCTGTCTCGGCCGCGCCATCGAGGGAGCCCAGGAAACCTTAAGGGGCGTGCGCCAGTCCGGTATAAGCCTCAACCACCTTCGCGGAAGGGATCGTCACCGAGAGGCCAGAACCGCGGTGGGGATCCACCGGATGCGCGAACGGGACGAGCATCCCGTTCGCGACCGGATGCAGCGTCAGCCACGGTGGTCACATTAACCGCAACGGCTACTTCCCCTGGAGGATTGCGAATCGAATTCACAATCGGCTAGGCTGCTCAAAGAGTCCCCCGAGACGGCTACCGATGCTTGAGATGCACAGGGCGTTGCAGTTCAGCGATCTGGAGACCCGGCTCTTCCTCGACGCAATCATTGCGCACATGGCCTTCATTGACGCCGAGGACCTTAGGTCAAGGATCGAAGCGCACGCGAAGTTCGTCGAGGCGATCAAAATCCTGAATTGCGTCCTGTGCGAACCTGCCTGCGCCAAACACGTGGATTACAAAAGATAACGGACGGCTGCTGTCCGTATGCTCTCTGAAACCAGGCTGCCGATTCTGGTAAAATCCGGCTGAGAACTCGGCACGCACGCAAGGTTCATGTCCGTCCTCTCAAGATCGGATGTTTCCTCGAGCAGCCGGGTTCTCAATGCTCACCGTGGTCCAGCGGGCGAACGCCGTAGAGGCCTCCGCAGCTGCTCGAGCCCGGTTGTCGAGTCCCTCCACAGTCCGAGAGTGCTCCGCGCGAGTCCGAGTAGTCATAGAACCATAACCGTCTCGCACACGGTAATCACCGGATTGCGAGTTGTTGCCACCGCTGCCACACTTAGGTCGCCCAATAACCAGGACTAAGAAGTCCTGTAATCCAGGTT